>DAORUJ010000096.1:0-6650 GCA_035433105.1 Thauera sp. | reverse complement strand
AACTGGCTCGACACCACCGGTCAGCCCGAAGGCTATATGGCGATTCGCTGGGCCTACCCGTCCAAGCCGATGGACAACCTGCCGTGGGCGACCGCCAAGAAGGTGCCGCTGGCCGAGGTCCGTCAGCACCTGCCCGCCGAAACCCGCCTGGTCACGCCCGAAGAACGCTGCCACGCGATCGCCATCCGCCAGGAACACGTTCAGCGCCGCTACCGCCAACACTGAGAGAGACCCCAGTCATGCCCAATATCCTCAACAACAAAGTCGCAATCATCACCGGTAGCAGCCGCGGCATCGGTGCGGGAATCGCCGAACGTTTCGCCGCTGAAGGCGCAAAAGTGGTGCTCGTTGCCCGCACCAGCGAACCCGGCGGCAAGCTGCCCGGCTCACTCGACGAGACCGCAGCCCGCATCCGCGCCAAGGGCGGTGACTGCCTCTGCGTGCAGGCCGACCTCGGCAGCGAATCCGATCGCGAGCGCATCGTCGCCGAAACGGTCGCCCATTACGGCGGCGTCGACATCCTCGTCAACAACGCCGCCTGGGCACGTTTCGCCCCGAGCTACTCCCAGCCGCCGGAGCGCGTCCAGCTGGCCTATTCGGTCAACTTCTTTGCGCCCCTCCATCTGTCGCAGCTGGTCATCCCGTTGATGAAGACGCGTGGAGGCGGCTGGATCCTGAACCTTTCGAGTGCCACAAGCGACATCCCCGCGCCCGCGCCCTACGACCCGAACGACCGTGCCTACCGCTTCCACACCACGCATTCGCCCACCCTCTACGGCTCGACCAAGGCTGCACTCGAGCGCATGAGCACCGGCATGGCGATCGAAGTCGCCGCCGACAACATCGCGGTCAACACCCTCGCGCCGGTCGAGGCCGTCGCCAGCGAGGGCGCGGTCAAGAGCGGCTCGATCGACGACATCGCCCACATGGAGCCGATCGAAGCCATGGCCGAAGCCGCGCTGGCGCTCTGCTCACGTCCGCAGAACACGCTGTCGGGCCGTATCTCGCTGAGCCTGCCGCTGCTGCGCGAACTCGGCGTACAGGTGATGTGCCTTGATGGCGCCTCACAGCTGCCCGACTTCACCCTTTGAACCCCCTCGCTCAAGGGAACCTCATGCTTGAAATTTTCGCTTCCACGCCGGAAAACATGAACCTGGCCGACATCGGCCCCTTCGCCCAGCGCGTCGAGGCCATGGGCTACGACGGTCTGTTCGTGTCCGACGCCATCCACGACGGCCTGCTGCTCGCCTGCCAGGCGCTGTCTGCCACCACCAAGCTCAAGGTCGGCACCTCGGTGCTGATCGTGTTCCCGCGCAGTCCGATGAACGTCGCCCTCGCATGCTGGGACCTGCAGAAGATGTCCGGTGGCCGCTTCGAGTTGGGCATGGGCACGCAGATCAAGCAAAACATCGAGGACCGCTACTCCGCGCGCTGGCTGCCACCCGCAGCCGGCATGCGTGAATACGTCGGCTCGCTGCGCGCCATCTTCCGCGCCTTCCGCACCGGTGAGCGCCTCAACTACGAGGGCGAGCACTACAAATTCACCCGCCTGCAGCCCTTCTTCAACCCGGGCCCGATCGACGCGCCCGACGTGCCAATCATGCTCGGTGCCGTCGGCCCGAAGATGCTCGAACTGGTGGGCCAGACGGCGGACGGCATCCACACCCACCCGACCAACACCTCGGTACGTTACCTGAAGGAAGTCATCCTGCCGCAGATCGCGGTGGGCACGGCGAAGCGCGAACCCGGTCGGGCCAAGCCGCTCATCACCGCCAGCCAGTTCGTCGCCACCGGCCCGGACGACGCCACCGTCGCCAGCGAACGCGAGCGTTTCCGCGACATGCTGGCCTTCCTCTTCTCCACCCCGGCGTACTGGGCCAGCCTGGAACTGTTCGGCTGGCAGCATTTGGGTGAAGCGCTGCTGGCGCTGACCCGCGAGGGGCGCTGGAAGGACATGCCGGCGGTGTTCACCGACGAAGTGCTGGACACCTTCGTCGTGTCCGGGCGCTACGACGAGTTGCCCGAACGCATCGTGTCGCGCTTTGGCGGCCTGGTCGACCGCATCACGCTGACCGTTCCCAACGACCCGGCCAACGACGCCGGCATCGCGGCCGCCATTACGGCGATCCGCAAGCGGGCGGCAAACGCCTGATTCGCGTATCGCCGACTCGTCCGGCCGCGATGCAGCTGGGCGAGTCGGCGCTTGATCCCGAACGTCGCATCCGCGTCACCCCACTGCACTGGAGGCCCCTCTCATCATGAGCACTGAGTCAGCACTCCCACTCGCCGGCATGTCCGCACTGGTCACCGGCGGCTCGGGCAGTATCGGCGCCGCGTGCGCCGCAAAACTGCTGCAGGACGGCTGTTCGGTCACCCTGCTGGCGCGTCGTCGTGACGCACTGGAACGCACCCGCGATCGGCTGATGCCGGTGGCGCGTGGCGGCGCGCAGATTCGCCTGGTGGAAGGCGACGCCCTCAAGCGCAGCGACGTCCAGGCCGCGGTTGCAGCGACAATCGAGATCAACGGCACGGTCAACATCTGCGTCGCAACCGTCGGCGGCGGCAGCTTCAAGCCGCTGCTGATGCAGGACGAAGACAGCGTGATGGATGAACTCGCGTACAACATCAAGTCCGCATTTCTTGCCATCCGTCACTGCATCGCGCCGATGGCTGCGAACGGCGGCGGCAGCATCGTGCTGATCTCGTCGGAGGCGGCGCGCATGCCCGCCGACTGGGTGTCGATCTACTCCACCGCCAAGGCCGGCGTAGACGGGCTGGTGCGTGCCAGCGCCTCGGAACTGTCGCGCTACAAGATTCGTGTCAATGGGGTGCGCCCCGGTCTGACCCGCGCAGAAACAACCCAGTTTGCCTTTCATTCGGAAGAGTCGATCCAGAACGCGGCCGCCAAGTACCCGCTTGCGCGCCTCGGCGAACCCGAAGACATCGCCGCCGGCGTGCGCTACCTGGCCGGCCCCGAATCAAGCTGGGTCACCGCCCAGTGCATCTCCGTCGACGGCGGCGGCGAACTGCGCTCGCCCGCAAACCGAATCGATCTGCTCAAGCAGCTCCACGGCGAAGAAGCCATCGCCCAGGTGCTGGCGGGACAGGACCCCACCGTTGCCAAGAACTGAGAGAAAAAACCTCATGACACCCAGCACTGAAGACCACATCGCCATCCAGAATCTGCTCTACCGCTACGCCGACGCCGCGGACCGGCGCGATGCCGCACGCATGAACCGCTGCTTTGCCAACGCTCAGGTGCGAATCACCGGCCCCGGCATCGTCGTCGATGACGGCGACAAAATGATCGGGATGCTGGCCGAGATGTTCGACTGGACCATGCACAACGTGCATAACTTCGCCTTCGAAGTCGACAAGGACGGGGGCGAGCGTGCCCACGGCTACACCTACTGCGTCGCCACCCACGTCAGGACCGAGAACGGCGTCCGCAGCAAGATTGATATGTACATCCGCTACCTCGACGAGCTGATCAAAGAGAACGGCGAATGGGTATTCGTCAAACGTGAACTGGATGTCGGGTTGCACGACGTCGCCGTGCTGGCCTAATGGGCCTGCGCAAAATGACGTAAAACGGCGTCCTTGAGGCTGGCCATCGTGAGCTCGCCCACATGCGAACCCACCAGCTGGCCCTGAGCGTCGAAGAACAAGGTGCTTGGCAGACCGCGCGCACCCGTTGCCTGCATCGCCCTGGACGACGGATCAAGCAATACATCGGTGAGCGTCAGCCCTTCCCGTTCGAGGAAGGCCCGGGCGTGTTGCGCGCTTTCACCCTGGTTCACCATCACGAAGGCGACCTTCGGGAACGCCGCCTGCGCCTGTTCAAACACCGGCATCTCGCGCCGGCACGGCGGGCACCAGGTCGCCCACAGGTTGAGCACCACCGGACGCCCTCGATACGAACCCAGGTCGACGGGACGCGCTTCAAGCGTTTCCAGCTGCACCTCGGGCAAAGGCGCGGCGGACTGGTGCAGCATGGCAAACATTCCCCCTGCTGCAAACCAGGCAAGCACACCACCCGCGATGCCGACCATGACGGCAGGCCGCAGCGGCCGACGCGAGCGGGTTCGCCACCAGACGTAGGCCACTGCCACCAACACCCCAGCCCACCATAAGAACCCGCCGTCCCCGATGGCGATCATGGATCTTGGCGCCGCCGCGTACTCATCCCACCACTGCGCGATATAGGCTAGCCGGGCCGCCAGCATCCCCCAGAGCAGGGCGTCGAAAACCATCCCCCCCGCCGCCTTGGGTGACGCATCCGGCATTCGCTTCGCCACAAAGCGCGCAAACGCCCAGGCCAGCACAAGGGCAATGATGATGGTGACGATGTGAATTGAAAACGGGCCAATACCAATCATGGCGTAACGACTACCTCCAGGAGACTGATGGACGAACGGGCGTCGGTCTGTCGGACCACTTACACCTCTCGGCGTTCGGCACCATCCTCTGTCACGAGGGTGAGCGCTTCCTGCGCAGCCGGGCCCTTATAGCGCCGCGAAGCCGTCCGCGGGGTGTTCAGCATTAATTCAGATTCCCTCGGGCATAGTCCATTCCACAGTCTGCTCAACGCCAGGAGACACTCATGAAGAGACGCTTGCCATCACCCTCGGAATGTTCGCCACGACCGTCAGCACCACCCCCGTCACCACCACCCGTATCGCCGGGCCACGCGAACACCTGCTGGCGCGGTGTGTCACTGCCGACAGATCAGCGCCCACCAGGAAGCCTTTGAAACACGGTGATGCTGTTTATCCATCTGACGAAAGGAGCAAAATCATGAAATCCATCCTGACGATTCTTCTAGCACTATCCGTGATGCCCACTTACGCCGCTACACCCTCGACACCGGATGAATCCTGTCAGCAGATCAGGGAACAGATCGCGGCCCATACGGGCCTTCCAGTCAAGCCCAATATGGTTTTGCTCGGCAAGGTTGGAAAAAACATGGAATGTGACTTCACTTCGGCCGAGTCCTATCGTGCGGCATGGGGCGACAAGCCACTCCCCAAGGACAACCGCCGCGACCGTCGTTCCAAGGATCATGACGACTGAAATGCGGACGGCCAAGTGGCGAAGCGCCATTACGCCGGCGGCCGGCAAATGAGTAGCGAACGCTTGCGCGAGAGCTTCCAGAACCTGCTTGGGCCGGCGAAGCAACTACAGACCGAATACCTGCCGCAGATCTGGCAGAAGGCCGGGAGTGTCGACATGGGGCAAATCATGTCGCTGGTGCGCGGCGGCTGAAAGAGGAACGTAAGTCTGCGGTGATTCGTCGAACTGACGGACCGTAGCGCGCATCGGGGCCTGGGCAGGCGCGCCTGCTCGGCATCAACCTGCTCGACGCAGCGCCTGACCAATAGTGAGATCCTCCGCCAGAACGCCGAGCAGCACCGGATAACGCCGCCCCTTTTCTGGCTGCTTCAGAGAAACTTCAAGAGCCGCTCAGGCGTGTCGGTAAAGTCCCGCTGCGAATCTTTCACAGAAACCGCGCGCTCCACCGCCCCCGGAGAATAGGAATAGCAGGCGCCGTGCAGCACCGCTCTTTCCATCGCCGTGTAGTTGGCGGCCTTGGTACCGACATGCCGGCGCGCCTGGGCGACGAAATAGCCGCGCTGCAGGATGACGGCGGCTTCATACGCTTCGCCTTCAAAAATTTTGGCGGCCCAAGCGGAAAAACCACGGAAGAGGGGGCGCTCGGCGATCTCGACCGGCGCGACCGTTCTTGCTTGCGCAGCCTGCCAGTGGTGCACAAGCTCGCCGTTGCGATGCACGGTGCATTCCGAAGGGCGTTCGGTTTCGTCGGTCACGGCTATGTCGTATTGACGTATCGCGTCGGGGCGGCGCGCGTGGCACAACGCCCACCAGGTCAGATCATGGATATGCGTGCAGTTGGCGGGAGGAGGCAGCCGCTTGCTGTACTCGGCCCATGAGACGCCCAGCGGGCAACCGACAATCATCGCCAAAGGTCGAGCAGCTTCGCCACAGGTGTTGAGTGGGATGCGCAAGGCCTGCATCGCTGCAGCGGTGACCTGAACCCCATCGTGCTTCAGCACCACGCGGAAGCCGTGGTTACAGTCCTCAAGTTCTCCACGTACCGTGCCGGCTTCATTGGTCAGCCGTATCCGTCGACGAAACACGCCGCTTCCGTAATTCGGGTTCGGGCTGTGATCGTCAAACATGAGCACGGGGCGTTGACCAGCGTCGGGTGTCGTCATTTAGCTTACCGAATGAGCAGAAGGGGGGCCCGTCGTCACGTTCGCTTCACCCGCTGCGGGGCTGGCTTTTCCCAGCCGGAACCAAAGCGCATACAGCGCCGGCACAAACAACAAGGAAATCGCCGTTCCCACCGCCACGCCGCCGATAAGGACATAGGCCAGCGGCCCCCAGAAGGCGTCCTGGGTCAGCGGGATGAAGGCGAAGGCGGCAGCCAGCGCGGTGAGGATGACCGGGCGGGCACGCCGCACGGCAGCCTCGACGACGCCATCGAAGGCGTTCATGCCATCGTTGAAGTTGTCCGCGACCTGCTGCGTCAGGATCAGCGTGTTGCGCATCAGAATGCCGGCCAGGCCGGTCAGACCCAGCAGCGCGACGAAGCCGAAAGGCTGATTGAACAGCAGCAACGCCACCAC
>DAORUJ010000095.1:0-12707 GCA_035433105.1 Thauera sp. | reverse complement strand
CGAAGGTGCCGCCCCAGCTCGTCCAGTAGCCTGTGGGGATCTTGATCTGCGCCAGGCCTTGCTCCGCCTCGGCGACGAAGGAACCCACGTCACGCCCGCGCACGTTGGCGCTGACCACGATGCGGCGCTTGCCGTTTTCGCGGCTGACCTGGTTGGGGCCGGGCGCGAGTTCAAACGATGCCACTTCTCCAAGCGGAATGAAGTTGATTCGAGCCTCTGCCGCCCCGGATGCCCGGGGCAACGGAATGGGCAGGCGCTTCATGCCTTCCAGGTCATTGCGGATCGATTCCGGCAGACGCACCAGGATGTCGAAGCGCCGGTCGCCTTCAAACAGAGTGCCAGCCTCGCGTCCGCCGATGGCCGTTGCCACGGTGTCCTGGATGTCCGCCACATTCAGGCCGTAGCGCGCAGCCTTCTGGCGATCAATGTTCACGGTAAGCATCGGCAGGCCGGTGGTCTGCTCGACCTTGACCTCGGACGAGCCCTGAATCTTCTGCAGCATCGAGGAAACCTCTTCCGCAGTCTTGTTCAGGACTTCCATGTCGTCGCCGAAGATCTTCACCGCCACATCGCTTCGCACTCCGGAAATCAGCTCATTGAAGCGCAGTTGGATGGGTTGCGAGAATTCGTAGTTGTTGCCTGGGATCTTGCCGACCACCTCTTGGATGCCCGCGAGAAGCTCATCCCGCGTCTTGCGAGGTGTAGGCCACTCGTCCATCGGCTTGAGCATGATGTACCCGTCAGAGATGTTCGGAGGCATAGGGTCCGAGGCGATCTCTGCCGTGCCAGTGCGCGCGAAAACTCGTTCAATCTCCGGGAACTTGGCCTTGAGTGTGCTTTCAATCTGCTGCTGCATGGCGACGGATTGCGACAGGCTGGTACCTGGGATGCGCAGCGCCTGGATAGCGAGGTCGCCCTCATTGAGCTGGGGCACGAATTCGCTGCCCATGCGGGTGGCGATCAGCCCACACAGCACCACGGCTACCGCAGCGATGGTGAGCACCAGGGCCTTGGCCGACATCACGCGATCCAGCAGCGGTGCGTAGATGCGCTTGGCGTGGCCGAGCAGGAAGTTTTCCTTCTCGTTCACGCGGTTGCCGATGAACAGGGCCACGGCCGCAGGGATGAACGTCACCGACAGGATCATGGCGCCCACGAGTGCTGCCACCACGGTAAACGCCATGGGATGGAACATCTTCCCCTCGACGCCTGTCAGCGCGAAGATAGGCAGGTACACCACCATGATGATGAGTTGGCCGAACAACAGCGCCCGGCGCGACTCCTTGGAGGCCAGGAAGACTTCGTGGAAGCGCTCGGCGCGCGTCAACGGCCGACCATGATGGGCCTGAGCGTGGGCCAAACGCCGCACGCAGTTTTCGACGATCACCACCGCGCCGTCGATGATGATCCCGAAGTCGAGCGCTCCCAGGCTCATGAGGTTGGCGCTGACTTTGTAGTTGACCATACCCGTGAAGGTGAACAACATGGAAAGCGGAATCACCATCGCCGTGATCACTGCTGCACGGATGTTGCCCAGGAATAGGAACAAGATCACGATCACCAAAATCGCGCCTTCGAGCAGGTTCTTCTTCACCGTGTTGATGGCTTTGTCCACCAGCACGGTGCGGTCGTACACCGTCACCGCATGTACGCCCTCGGGCAAGTTGCGGTTGATCTCCACCATCTTCTTGTCCACGGCCTGGGAGACGGTACGGCTGTTCTCTCCGATCAACATGAACACCGTACCCAGCACCACCTCACGGCCGTTGTCCGTGGCGGCACCGGTGCGCAGTTCGCGACCCAGGGCCACGTCGGCCACGTCGCGCACGCGCACCGGCACGCCGTTGGCGCTGCTCAGGATCACGTTGCCGATATCCTCCAGCGACCGGACCTGCCCAGGGGCACGGATGAGGTACTGCTCCCCACGCTTTTCGATGTAGCCCGCGCCCACGTTGCCGTTGTTGCGGTCCAGCGCGGTCACGATGTCCTGCAGCGTCATCCCCAGCGATGCCAGCCGCTCTGGTATGGGGGCAATCTGGTATTCCTTCGCGAAACCGCCAATCGAGTTGATTTCCGTGACGCCGGGAACGTTACGCAGCTGCGGCTTGATGATCCAGTCCTGGATCTCGCGCAGGTCGGTCGGGGTGTAGGGGTTGCCGTCCGGCTTCTTGGCACCGTCCTTGGTTTCCACGGTCCACAGGTAGATTTCACCCAGGCCCGTGGAGATGGGCCCAAGGGCCGGAGTGATGCCTATGGGCAGGCGGTCGCGTGCTTCCTGGATGCGCTCGTTCACCAATTGCCGAGCAAAGTAGATATCGGTGCCGTCTTTGAAGATCACCGTTACCTGAGACAGTCCGTAGCGGGATAAGGACCGTGTCTGCTCCAGGTTGGGCAGGCCGGCCATGACTGTCTCGATGGGGTAAGTCACGCGCTGCTCGGCCTCCAACGGCGAGTAACCGGGCGCCTGCGTGTTGATCTGCACCTGGACGTTGGTGATGTCGGGCACCGCGTCGATCGGTAGCTTCTGGTAGTTGAATACGCCGAGCGCCGCCATGGCGAGGGCCGCGAGCAGCACCAGCCAGCGCTGCTCGATCGAAAATCGAATCAGTTTTTCAAACATGGAGCGACTCCGAGGTCAGTGCGTGTGCTCGGCCGAGGCCTTGCCCAGTTCGGACTTCACAACGAAGCTGCCGGTTGCCGCATAGGGAGCGCCTTGCTTGAGGCCCTGGAGCACTTCCACGCGCTTGCCGTCACTGCGTCCGAGTTGCACGGGTTGTGTGATGAAGCCGCCGTTGACCTTGAGAAAGACCACTGGCTTCTCGCCCACGGTCTGCACGGCGTCTGTAGCGATCGTTACCGGAACGGTCGCCTCATCCGCAACCACTTCGACGTTGACGAAGAGGCCGGGTCGCCATGCGCCATTGGGGTTGTCCAAAACCACACGAGCCTTCGCAGTACGGGTCTGCTCACCAATCAACGAGCCGACGAAAGCCACAGTTCCGGTAGCTGAGGCGTCGAACGCCGTCGCTTTGATTGTGACCTTTTCTCCCACCCGCACTTGGGGCAGATCCTTGGCCGGCACATTGATCTCGGCCCAAACCTTGCTGAGGTCGGAGATGGTGAAGACGGCTGCATCTTCCTTGACAGCTTCGCCCAGGCTGATGTGCTTTTCAATCACGATACCGTCAAAGGGTGCTCGTAGTTCAAGCCGATTCAAGCCGGATGGAGACGACGCGCCGAGTCCCAGTGCACCCAGCTTCTGGTGGGCATTGGCGACCGCCACTTCGGCTTCATTCAGGGCCTGCCTAGCCTGCAAGTAGTCCTGTTCCGCGGAGACTTTCTGCTCCCACAGTTTTTTCTCACGCTCGTAGGTGGTTTTGGCTAATGCCAGGCGCTTTTGTGCTGTCTGTAGCTCGCTGCGTTGCTCCGAAGCCGTAGGGCTGGCAATCGCTGCCAGAACCTGGCCCTTCTTGACGACCTGGCCCAAGTTTGCGCTGACGCTTTCAACGACGCCTGCGAGGCGCGGTACCACGTGCGAGGTGCGGTCTTCGTTCAGGCGGATTTCACCGGGTAGCAGCAAGGAACTCTTGATGCTGGCAGCGGATGCCGTGTCAACGCCGATGGCGGCCGCCTTGATCTGGGCGTCAGTCAACTCCACCTTGCCTTCTTCCTTGCTCAGCACGAACATGAAGGGCTCATTGGCGTGTTGGGCAATGATCTCGACTTCGAAGGCATGGGGTTCTTCCACCGCTTCGCGACTCACCCAACTTCCCTTTTCAGCGCTGAAGGTCAGGGCCTGTTTGTCCCCGGTGGGGCGAGTGATGGTCGCGGTCACGGACGCCGCATTCGCCGGCACCGCCTGGTCCTTGTCGGACATCCAGATGCGCAGGCGTGGCTCCCCACCGCCTTCTGCCAGCAAGGCCTCCAGTGTGAAGTCGCCTTCCTTGAACAAAGTGCCGCCATTGGGGCCCTTGGCTTCACTCGCCTCATGGTGCTCTTCGTCGGCATGGCCCTTGTCATCGTCGTGGCCCTTGCCATCTGCCTTGCCGTGGTGTTCACCGTCACCGTGGCCCTTGGCTTCGGTGTGGGTTCCGTGGCCATGGCCATCGCCCTCCGCGGCCTTGGTATTGCCGCCCTGAAGGAGAAATGCTCCGGCTCCGACGCCTAAGGCGAGTACGACGGCAATGGCAATCAGGTGCCTTTTGCTGATGGTTGGTTTGCTGGTGGTCATGGTCAATCTCAGTTATGCGTGATGGTCTGATCCGCGGGAGACGCCCCCCCAAGCAGACGGTCGATCTCGGCTGCTGCGCGGTGGGCCTCAGCGAGTGCCTTGAGGTACTGCGATTTGGCGGTGAAGTACGTGCGCTGTGCGTCAAGGACTTCGAGGAAGCTGAACTTGCCGTTTTCGAAACCGATGGTCGCTGCGTCGTAGGCCGACTTAGAGCCTGGAAGTACATCCGCCTGGAGAGCCTGCACTTCGTTAGCAATGGTGGACAACCGGTCGTGCGCCTGGGCGACCTCGCTGCGCAGGCGCACCGTAATGGCCTGAAGCTCGTCTTGCGCCTTGTCTTCGAGCTTCAGAGCCTCCAGCAGGTTGCCTTGGTTGCGGTCAAACAGGGGCAAGGGCATTGAGATGCCCAGAAGTAGCACATTGCGCTGGGTCTCGTTGGCCCGTTGCACACCGGCACTGACCGTGACGTCTGGCACGCGCTTGCTCCGTTCCACTTCCGTCAAGGCCCGGCGCCGTTCCACCTCGACCTTGGCCAGCACGACGGCTGGTGAAGAATCCACCAGGGACTGCAGATCCATCAGGGTCGGCAATGTGGGCAGGTCGTCAGCCTTACCCTCCAGCGCACCGGCGACGGCAGTGGTTCTGCCGAGCAGCGCATTCAGGCGCGTCAAGGCATTGCGTTCTTCGCTGGCGGCCTGGCTCAACTCAACGCGGATACCGGACTCCGCCACCCTGGCCTTGGTTTCCTCGACAGGAGAGACCTTGCCTGCCGCAACCCGTTTGGCCACAGCGTCCGTGGACGACTTGGCCAGCGCCGAACTGTCCTTTGCCAAAGCAAGCCGCTCCTGCGCGGTCAGCACATCGAAAAAAGCTGCCACCACGTTGGCGCGAACGGTGGCGCGCACGTCTGCCAACTGTGCCAGGGCTTGCTCACGGGCCTTTTCAGCGGCCTTTGTGCGTGCAGCGCGCTTTCCCCCCAGTTCGATGGGCAGGTTCAGCTGCCAACTCTGCGTGCGCGTCTGCGAACGTGTGTCTTCAAGCGAGTAGGCCAGTTCCGGGTTAGGTCTAACTCGGCCCTGGATCACCTGTCCTTCGGAGGCTTCGACTTGGCGTGTGGCGGCAGCCACCTCGGGGTTGCTTTCCATCGCAAGCTCGATGGCCCTGGCGAGCGACAACGGCGTGGCGGACAACACAGAAGTGGTACCCAGCACCGATTGAGGGCTTTGCATGCTGGGAGCCATCACTTGGGACCAAGCTCCGGTGGTACCCAGCAATATGGTGGCAGCCACCGTTGCGAGCGCGAATTTCTTGTGGCCGCGCGCGGCGCGCTGACCCTTGTTACCGTGATTACCCTTTAACATCCGATTCTCCAATGACCTCGAAATACGAAGACATCGGCGGGAGGGCAGACACAGGTCTGCTTGGTGGCCTGTGGTTCGTTTCGCCTTACCGCGCACGCCCAAGCACGTCACGAAGACGTGCAGGCTGACTGGCTAGTTGGCTGAAAAGAGAAGTAGGCGCCCCGCCGATCAGGCGAGGACGGGCCACTGAGGGCGATCGGGCGGAGAGGGGTTCACGCCAGTGAAAGGCGTGGAGATATGAGCAACCATGGTGTTGCCACGGTCCACGGATTGCTTGGCCACATGGAGCTGAGTTACACCCAAGCCCAAGCCACCGCAAAGGCGGCAGTCGCGATCGGACTTGTCGAGGCTTGGCTCACTCTTCTTGGTCTTGCCGACTGTATCGGTGTCAGCATGCTTATGCTCGTGGTGACCGATGTGCTCCGTCTTCGCTGGCTCACTTTCATGCTGGCAATACGAAGCCACCGCTGCCCAGCTGAACTGGAGCGGTAGTATCAGTATGAAAATGGCGATCCAGCGACGCATCATCACAGTCTAGCATGGCGAGGTGTCGGATCGTCGGTCAGGCTTGCCCGTTTAAACTACCTTGACGCCAAATTAAGTTTGCGTACCTGTACGATTACTGAATAAAGTGCGAGCATGTCCTCGCCGCCCCTTCGTGCCCTGGAACGCGAATTCCGCCGCCAGCTGCTCCCCGGCGTCGGCGGCCTGACCACCTACGCCGATCGGTACGACGCCCAGCTGCAGCGCCTGCGCGAAGCCACCCCCGTGCAGGCGAAGGCGGAATTCGCCCGGCTCGGCGGCGTGGTCAAGTCTTGGCGCCAGTACCTCAAGCAGGGCATCACCCTGGCGGTGCTGGGCTCGATTCGGCCCGGCCGCGAGCATGTGCGCAAGTGGCAGTTGGACCGCTTCGGCCAGTCGCAGACCAGCGCCCACCTTCGCCAGTTCGCCGATGAAGCCCGCGCCGGCGGCGGCCGGGGAGACGAGATCCGGTTGTCACCGGCGTTGAACGACGAGTGCGCGGCGCTCTTTCGCCGCTACAAGGATGCGCTCAAGCGCCCGCCGGCACCTGCTGGGCCATCTTCCGCAATATCCCCTCGGCCGGGATGAGGAAGTTCGTGTAGTCCTGGCCGGCGATCCATCGCGGCGCCTTGCCGCGCCCGGTCCATGTCTTGCCGCTGTTCGGGTCGTAGTACCTGGCCGGCGCCTTCTTCCTGGGCTCGATCTTCCGGGTGCGTGCCGCCGCAGCGGCACCGGGCATCACGTCCGCCTGGCTCAGGTCGTAGGTGGCCATCAGTTCGCGGATCTGCGCGATGGCGGCGTCGCGCGCCTCGGAGCGCACGGCCTGGATCTTCGCGTCCAGCGCCTCGCGTGCCGCAAGAAGCTCTGCCAGGGAAAGCCCGGCCCATTGGTCATCAGTCATGGCCGAGAGTCTAGCGACCGCCGCCCCGGCGGCCGCGCCCGCGCCTCAGCTTCTGCCCAGCGTGCCGAATAGGGCCGCCGCCAGGCCCAGCAGCACGATGACCAGCCAGACCAGCCGGTTCGTCCAGCGGTACACCTCGTTGCGCCGCATCTTCTGCGACGTGCGCGGCACCATCAGCCCAAACGCCCGGCGGACGACTTTTCTCGCGCCGATCATGCCACCCGCCCTCAGTACGCGATCACGAAATCGACTTGGCTGTCCCGGGCGCCGCCGACCACCGCCCGGGTGGTGCGAATCCGCTCGGCTGGCACGCCGTTGTCGATCAGGAACTGGCGCGCCTCGGCGATGCGTGAGTAGGCCCGGGCCTCGGCCAGGTGGCCGCCCCGGGCCACGGCCGCGCCGATGGTGACGCGGCTGGCCTCGCGCGATGCGGCCACCAGCTGGCTGGCTCGCCCTTCGCCCAGCGACTCCGAGAAACTGCCGTTGAGGACCACGCTGATGCGATCTGGCGTCGTCGCGTCGCCCCGGGCCGGCAACTCGGCCGCGTCGCCGTAGTTGTCGGGCGCCGGCGGGCGCACCGCAGGCACCGGAGCGCCATACTCCAGCGCACGCGCCGGCACCGGCGCGGCCACGCGCGCCGGCGGCGCCGGCATCCTGGCGTAGACGTGCGCCACGCCATGCGGCGTCGTCACGGTGAGGTTGTCGTAGACCCCTTCCAAGACCAGTAGCCGGTCGGTCCAGGCGTAGGGTAGGGCCGTGCCATCGACGGTGGTGACTACCGGATTCATGCGCCTAGCATCAAGGAATTCGAGGTAGGTGTGCCCGTCGTCGTTGTAGGCGCGGTGCAACGCGATATTGGGCTGCACGTCGATGACATACTGATGGCGAACGGTCGGCCGGGCGGCCTCCAGCGCCGGGCCGGGCGAGGTACACGCGGCGAGCCAGCCCGCGGCGGCGGCAAGGAAAAGCGCTTTCACGGCAAACCTCATGTTTAACAAAACATAGGCAGATTATATGTTTTGTTCAACGATACAGAAATGCCGATTCCAGGCAACCGCGTGGATATCATGCGATCCGGCGCTCCTTCTCCTCCCTCCCTCCTCCCCAAACGGAGCGCCGATTCGGCCGCCATCGAGCGGCCTTCTTTTCTCCCCGAGAAACCGCACCCGCTTGGCCAGGTGCTTGCACCTGGCGGTATTGGGTATGGGCGAAGCCCATGTCACCGCCTGAACGCGCACGTGCCCAGCCCATAGGGCGCAGCGCTTATCCGCGCCCGCAGTCTCCTTGGGGCGCGGCCTTGTTGGTCGTCACTGAGGGTTCCCGCAGCCTACGCACACCACAGACGTCTGAGCGCGGGGCACGCCGCTGGCTGGCACGCAACTTGCCCCGCGTCCTGATAAGCAGTTCAGCGTTTGAATTCACAGTTGTGGCTTGATCAGGGCGTGGCTTGTCGGGGGGCTGTCTTTGTTCGGCCCCCTTGGGGGGGCCTGGATTGGGTGAGCGCGCAGCGCGAGGGCGTTAGCCCTGGGGGATGCCGGGTGGGAAGGACGCCGAAGGCGGCCGGGGCGTAGGCCGCTTGCGGCCGGAGCGAGCCGGCGGGGGCGTAGCCCCCAAGAGGCGGTGTCCCTACGTGGCGCGGCCTGTACACAAACGCGGCCTTCTACTACAGGTTAAATAAAGAAATATAAGGAAAAGAAATACAGGGGGCGTCTGTGGATAACCCATTTTCCTGTTGAAAATCAATGGTTTATGCGTGCTTCGAGGGCTCCCGAGCGAGAGTAGATCGCACACCTTGCGAGAGTAGATCGCACGAATAACCCGCTAAGCCCTTGATCCAATTGAAGATGTTACCGAGAGTAGATCGCACGCACATCTTGATGTTCTCCACCGACTTATCCACAGCAGCGAGAGTAGATCGCACCGTTGGTTACAGGGGATGGGGTGGCCTTCGGACGGCCTGACGGCCTGACGGCGAGAGTAGATCGCACCGCGCACGGGCCGGCGCCGAGAGTAGATCGCACCATGCGAAAGGCCCGAGCACGACGAGCGACGAGCGTTCAGAACAGGTCGCCCTGGCCCTTGATCTGCGGCACGTGCGGCTTGGACGGGTGCAGGATCAGGCCGCGTTCTGTCACGTCGAACCTGGCCTCGGGGTAGATCTCGCGCACAACGTTCAGCGCCGGTTTGAAGCTCTTGTTGCGGAACTCGCGCACCGCCCGGCTGGGGTCCTTCGGGTCCACCGCGTAGTTGGAGCCGAACTGCAGCATCAACGCCTCCCACGGCACCGGCCGGGTGGAGCGCTCGATGTAGCTCATGCGGTACGTCATCCACGTGTAGAGGTCCATGGCCACCGGTGAGCCGCGCAGCGCGCGGTAAGCGCGCAGGTCGATCGGCACCGGCCGCTCGATGATTTCCGCGAAGAAGCGCGCGCTGAGCACGACACGGGAGCGCCAGCGCCCGGCCATCTCGCGGCTCTGCGGCGTCCACAGGCGGTTGTCGTCCTCATCGTCCCGATCGTCTCCATCCCCATCCCCATCCCCATCCCTGGCATCGGCGGCCGGCGCGATGGCCACATCGCCGGCGGCTTCGTCCAGCAGCTGGGCCGTCTCCCTGTCCATGGACGCCTCGTCCACGATCAGCACGTTGCGCAGGTTGAACGAGCGCCCGCGGTCGCCGGTGTACGTGGCCGTGATGAGCGTCGAGAACAGTCGCTCCATCTGCTCGGAAACGCGCGCGTTGGCGCCGCGCTTGCCGCCGCCCCGCTGGATGCCGAGCACGTTGCGCAGGAACGAACTCAGGCTCTCGCCCAATTCAAGCTCCGGCGAACCGGTGCGCACCGCCTCGGTGGTGATCCAACTCATCAGCAGGCGCGGGTAGACGCCGTAGGGCAGACCGTTGTCGTTGCCGCCCATCATGCGTAGCACATAGTGGCCGTTGCGGCGCTCGAAGATCGGGCTCTTGGGGTCCTTGTACGGCAGGGTCGCGTTCACCAGCGCGCGCGCCATGAAGCCCAGCGCGCCGGCCTTCTTCGCTTCCTCGGTCTCGATCGCAAAGGACTCGTCAATCACGTCGTGAACCCACTTGGGCATCGGCGTGCTGGCGCGGTAGTCGAGCGACAGCGGCCTGCCGTCCTGCTCGGGCGCCGGATTGGCCCCGGCGCCGCGCGGCGGCCGGGTGTTCGAGGCGTCGTGCGCGCTCCCCGGGAGATCCTTCTTCGTCATAAAATCCCCTTGCAACATTCCTGTTGCGGACTAACTGTTTGCCCGGCGCTCTTCATGGAGCGCCGGTTTTTTTTTGTGCTGTGCGCGGCCGTGGCTGGCCCCGCTTTGGTCTTGTCCCGGCCTCCGCCGCCTCCAGCGTCTTGGCCTCGCGGTACGCCGAGAGCAGCGCGTTCATTCTGGCGACAGTGTTCCACACCGCCTGCGCCGTGACGTGGTGCAGTTCGGCGGCATACTTGTAGGTCTTGCCTTCCTGAATCACCAGCCGCGCGGCCGCGATGCGCGCCTCGCTCAGGCGGCCGATGCGCACTGCGATCAAGTGCAGCGCCGCGAACTCACCGGGGTCGAGCGGTCCCAGCTTCATGCCGACTGCACCAGACGCAGGATTTCGGCGAGCTGGAAGCGGCCCGACTGGCCCGCGTCCACCCCGCGCAGGAAAGCGGCCAGCCGCAGCGCGCCGGCGCCGGCGGTGCCGAACACGCGGCTGTCGAAGCCTTCGAAGACCGCCCGCCCGGCCTTGGCGGCATTGCAGCCCTGCTCGAAGTATTCGCGCAACTCCTCGCACGCCTTCTTCTGCTCGGGGGTGAGCGCGGCGGCGATGGCCTTGGCATCGCCCGTCCTGGCCTGCGCATAGAGTTCGCCCAAGTCGTGCCTGGCGGCCTTGGCCTTGTTCGCGGCCGGCTTGATCCTGGCGCGCACCCGCTGCACCTTCTCCCGCGAGTCGCCCTTGCCGAAGTTCCTCTTCAGGTCGTCCACCAGTTCCTTGGCCACGAAGGGATCGCGTGCTTCGATCTGGCGCACGTCGCTGATGATGGCCAGGTCGGCGGTCACGCCCTCGGTCACCAGCCGCTGGGTCTGCTCGGGCAGCTTGTTAAGCGACAGAATCTTGGACACCCAGGAACGGCTCTTGTTGCGCTTGGCCATCACGGCGTCGATGCTGCCCAGCTGCTCCAGATCCTTCTGCAGGCGGCGTGCAAGCTCCATGTTGGTCAGGTTCTTGCGCTGGATGTTCTCGGCCGCCTGGATGTCCTCGGCCTGCTGGTCGGTCAGATCGCGCACCATCGCCGGGATGGCATCCAGGCCGGCCATTTGCGCCGCCCGCACGCGCCGCTCGCCGGCGATCAACTCATACCGCTCGCCCTTCCTTCGCAGAAAAATCGGACTGATGACGCCGACTGCCTTGATGCTGGCCGCCAGTTCCGGCAGGGGGTTGTCCTCGTCCTCCAGTTCGGTGCGGATCTGCGGCCGCATGTCGATCAAATCCAGCGCAACCGGAAACTGCTGGGCTTCGTCGTCCGTGAAAAAGGCGGAGACCGAATCGCCCAGCCCTTCGATGGCGCCGGCGAAGATGTTCGCACCGGCGGGTTTGGTGGATTTCTTGCTCATGCTCTGTCTCCCCCTCACTTCACCCGCTTGAGGATCAGCCGGCACGCCGCCCGCCATTCCTTGCCCGCCGCCAGGTGCCCGCCGCCTTGAGTGGAGTGCCACACCGGCTTGCGCGCCGCCACCGCCTTCTTCACGGCCGCCCGCGAGGGCAGGGTGGCCTCGATCAGCACCGCATCGCCGTAGCGCTGGCGCAGCATGGCCAGGCCGTCGCGCTCGGCAGTGCTGCGCGTGTTGGTGTTCACCGGCAAAAAGCCGATGTGCTTGGCGTGCTGGTTGACGCCCTTCTGGCGCAGCGCCTGCATGGTCTGCATGAGGTCGCCCAGCCCGGCCAGTTCGTACACGCCGATGGACAGCGGCGTCACCACATAGTCGGCGGCCGCCAGAGACGCCAGCAGTCGCATGCCCAGCAGCGGCGGCGTGTCGATCAGGCACAGGTCGAACTGGTCGGCGAATTGCTGCAGGGCCGCGCGCGGGCGCTTGACCACGCTGTTTTCCGCACGGTCCACCTCCAGCAGCGCGGCATCGGCGCGCACGATGCCCAGGCCCTCGTCCACCATCTCGATCGCGGCATCGGCGGGCAGGGCAGGCAGGTACAGCTGCGAAGCCACGATGCCGTGGCCGCCCGTGCTGGGGAACGTCATGGACAGGCTTCCCTGCCGGTCCATGTCCACCATCAGCACGCGCTTGCCGTCTTCGTGCGCGGCATAGGCCAGGTGCGCGGTCAGCGTGCTCTTGCCAACGCCACCTTTCTGGTTAGCGGTCACCAGAATTTTCATGCTCTCACTCCTGTTGATTTGGATGTTCGGACTAACTGACGATCTCTTTTTTGTAAGTCTGCATTGTAGGACGGCGAGGGCCCGCAATCAACCTCTAGGAGTGTATTTAATACACCTATAGAGGTGTAATGCAACAGCTGCGAGGCCTACCTGTTTCTCGCCGAGAAAGGCCGGCCATCGTGCGCCGTCGCCGGCCTGTACCTTTGCTGGCGCGCTCGCATTGAAGTATTCGTACAGGTACGAATACTAAAGAATCTGCTATCGCGCGCGGCTCTTTTGGACTCCGCAGGCTTCGCCTCAGCGGGCATGGTG
>DAORUJ010000094.1:0-12761 GCA_035433105.1 Thauera sp. | reverse complement strand
GACTTCGTCGTCGCCCGCGACGGCACGGTGATGCATGGCCTGGCACTGATCTACATCCTGCGCGACCTGCCGCAGGTGGCGGGGTTCAAGATCATGCAGGAGAGCCTGGACCTTACCCGCGTGCAGGTGGTGCCGGGCCCGGGTTTCGATGCCGACACCACGCGCCACATCCAGCGCGGGCTCGCGGCGCGCCTGGGTGAGGGGGTGCGTATCGAGGTCGAGCAAGTGAATGAAATTGCGCCGGAGAAATCCGGCAAGTATCGCTATGTCGTCAGCAAGGTGGACGCGTCGGAGGTTTCATGCGCGACATAATTGTCACGCTGGCGGTGTTCGGGACGTTGCCGTTCATCCTCAAGCGTCCCTGGATCGGGATTCTGGTTTGGTCGTGGCTGAGCTACATGAATCCGCACCGGATGGCATGGGGTTTCTCGATGTCGATGCCATTCGCTTTCATGGTGGCGTTGGCCACCTTCGCCGGCATCCTGATTTCCCGCGAGAAGAAGGAGATCGTGTGGACGCGCGAGACCCGGTTGCTCCTGATCTTCACCGGCTGGATGTTCGTCAGCACGATTTTTTCGTGGTACCCGGGCCTGGCCTGGCCGCAGTGGGACAAGGTCTGGCGCATCATGCTGATGACCTACATGACCCTGATGCTGATCCGTGACAAGGACCGGGTGCACTGGCTGGTGGTCGTGATTGCCTTCTCGCTGGCGTTCTACGGGGTCAAGGGCGGAATTTTCGTGCTGACCGGGGGCAGTGCGGACAACGTGCGGGGCCCAGGAGGCTCCTTCATCGAGGATCGCAATTCCATCGGTCTTGCGTTGCTCATGACCGTCCCGCTGCTTTGGTATGTGCGCCTGCAACTCAAGGCTGCCTGGCAGCGGCTAGGCCTGATGGCGATGACTGTTCTTACCCTGATCGCGGTCATTGGCACGCATTCACGCGGCGCGCTGGTCGGCCTGGCGGCGATGGGGGGCTTCTTCCTGCTCAAGGCGCGCAATCGCTTCGCCGTGCTGCTTGGGGCAATTCCGGTCGCGCTAGTCGTGTTCTTCGTGATGCCGCCGGAATGGTTTGAGCGCATGCACACGATCGAGACCTACGAGGACGACGGCTCTGCCCAGGGGCGCATCTACGCGTGGGGAAACGCCATCGAAATCGCCAACGCCAGCATTTTCGGCGGGGGTTTCCGTGCGGTGACCGGGTATGGTGGTACCGATTCGCACAGCAACTGGTTCGGCACGCTCGGCGAACTCGGCTGGATTGGCCTGGTCATGTTCGTGCTGCTGCACATCTTCACCTGGATGTCGGCGGCACAGATCATTCGCCTTTCAAGGCCGCACAAGGGGCTAAGGTGGGCGCAGGATCTCGCTGCGATGATCCAGGTCAGCCTGATCGGCTATATGTCGGCCGGGTCCTTCCTCGGCCTGCAGTATTTCGATCTGTTCTACCACCTGATCGTGATCATCGTCGCCGTGCGCGCGCTTGTGGAGAGGGAGGCTGACATGCTGGTACAGGTCGCCGCTGCGTCGCCCCAACGTCGGACGCAAGGGGGTGGCGGGCCGGCGCCACGGCTCGGCACTGCGCCGCCGGGTTGAGTACTGCAGGGCGGTTCAGGTGTTGGCTTGCAGCCAGAGTTCGAGTTCGACCAGCACCCAGATCATCACTCCGTAGTAGCTGGCGTGGCCCGCGGCATGCTCGCGGCGCAGGTAGTCCAGATAGCCTGCCCGTACGATGCCGCGCTTTCCCAGGCTGCTGAGCGCGTCTTCCGCCAGTTGCTTCAGCGGGCCATGCTCGTTCAGCCAGATACCGAAGGGCAGGCCGAAGCCATGTTTGCTCTTGGTAATCGTTTCGTCGGGCAGAAAGCCGCGCAGTGCGTCCTTGAACAGCACGCGCAAGCGGCCTTTGTGTACTTTATGTTCCGGCTTCAGCTGCCCGGAAAAGGCGATGAGATCATCGTCGAGGAACGGGAAGCGCACCTCCACGCCTGCCGCCTCGCACATGCGCGTCACCTTGCGCAGGTCGCTGTCGGCGAGGGTGGTCTTATGGTCAAGGTGCATCATGCGCTCGATCATCTCGGCCGAGCCGCAACGGAAGTACGCTTCGCGCGCCAGTTCCAGCGGGCGTTCCGTGTCGACGACCTTGAGAAACTCGGGCTCGAAGATCTCCAGCAATGGACTGCGGTGCAGGAAGTTGTAGGTTTCCATGCGGTCGGGCAGGGGGACGCGCGCCTGCTGCAGGTAACTTTGCGCCTTGCGCAGCGGCATGATGGCCCCGCCAAGCGGGAATTTCATCACCAGCGGTTCCATGATGTTGCGCAGCAGTGAAGGCACGCGGTGGTAGCGCTCGAACACCCCCTGCTTGGCATAGCGTTCGTTGCCGCCGAAGAATTCGTCGCCACCGTCACCCGCGAGCACGACCTCAATGCCGTGCTCGCGCGCCATTTTGGCGCAGAAATAAGTGGGCGCGGCTGATGCATTGCCGAAGGGCTCGTCATAGGCGCTGGCGATCAGCGGCATGGCCTCGACCACGTCGTCGGCGGTCACGTAGTACTCGTGCGGGTTGGTGCCGAAATGGCGCGAGGTGATGCGGGCGAATTCCAACTCGTCGAAACCCTCTTCGTCGAAGCCGATCGAGAAGGTTTCGGCCGGCTTGCCGCTGACCTTGCCCAGCATGCCGCTGACGGTGGAGCTGTCGGTGCCGCCAGAGAGGAAGGCGCCGGTTGGGGCGCGCGCATCGCGCTGGCGCGCAACACCTTGTTCGGTGAGATCCATGAAGCGCTGGCGCAGTGCGGCTTCGTCGCTCGCGTTGTCGATATCGTAGGCGAGCTGCCAGTAAAAGCGTCGCGTCAGCGCATCGCCGGTAAAGGTGATCGACTCTGCTGGCAGCAACTTCTCCACCCCGACAAATGCGGTGTCGGGGCTGGGCACCATGTGGCAATACAGGTATTCGTAAAGGGCTTGCTGACTGATGGACGCAGCTACGAGCGGGTGGCGGGCAACTGCGCGCGCACTGGTCGAGAACACGAGTGTTTCACCCGCGAGCGCAAAGCACAGGCGCTCGATGCCGCTGCGGTCGATGGCCAGAAGGACTCGGCGCTGTCGCGTATCGACCAACACCATGGCGAAATTGCCCTGCATCGCCTGCAGGACGCTCTCGCCGCCATCGCGCCAGGCGGCGAGCACGGCTGCGGCCTGGCCGTCTGACTGCGCTCGCGCCGCTAGCGCGGCGTCAGGCCAGCGCGGGCGTCCGAGTACGATCGCGGCGCATCCGGCTCCCAGGTCTGTTGCCGAGGATGCGGCGGGTTGGGTGCAGGCGATCACGCCCGTCTCACTCGCTTGTATCTGCACATCGCCAAGGCTCAGGCCTTCGGCGCCAAGCATGGCCTGCAGTGCATCGTGTGATGCAACACGCTCGTTGAAATTCACCCAGCCGCAAAGTACTCGCCGTGTTGTCATCGCTCTAGAATGCTCTCGCTCATCAGAATGGACCTATGGTAGCCGAGGAGCCTGATGGCAAGTGCGTTGGAGGTCACACCGGGATGAGTTCATGGCGTTGAGTAACAGAAAATGGCGGCGTTCGGGAATGCCGGGTGCGGGGGCGCTGTGCGCTCTTGGCATCCTGCTGCTGGTCGAGGCGTCGCTGCATTCGGATGTGTTCATGCATCGTTTGCGCTCGGTTTTTGCAGTTGGACGTGCCTTTGACAAGGTACTGTATGTCGAGCAACGGCCACCCCAGATCCTTGTGTTGGGCAATAGCCGGACGGATAACGGCATCGATCCAGCCACGCTTGCGGCAAGTCTCTCTCCGGGGCTTGGCGCCTTCAACCTGGGACTGCCCGGTGCGAATGCCACGGCTTTGCTCGGCATCGCCCGACGCCTTGATGCCGAATCATTATTTGGGCCCGGCCGTATTGAACGTGTGCTGATCGGGCTGGACGAGAGCCTGCTTCAGGCGGGCGACTCCCTGGGCTATGAAGTTTTCTTTGTCGTTCCCGACCTTTGGAAGGATGGTTTTTCGGATTTTCTGCGCTCCCGGCTGCGTTTGTGGGGCTACGCGGACAACCTCAAGCAGCTGCGTGAACCGGCAAAGTTGATTCAGTTTCTTGATGCCTTGCGCAGGCCCGTTGAGCCGATAGGTGGAGGCGCGCCTGAGAGGCAAGGCTACCGGCCGGGCTTCGGCGAAAACCAGGATGCGGGGCAAGTTGCGCGGCAGGAGGCCGGTTCGACGGCCCCTCCTGACGAGAAGGTAAGCAGCGATTTTCGTGCGCTGCTGGATTTGCTCGAGAAACGCAAAGTACAGGTGGCTGTCGTTTTCCCGCCGCTGCTCAGTCGTAGTGTGCTTTACCTGGAGCCCCAGCATCCCGGCTCCAAGCCCTATCTGGCCATTCGTAAGGATCTTGCGGCGCGGGACATTCCCATGTTTGCACTGGCACCGAGCACCGAGCTTCTGCCCACGGAGTTCGTGAATGCCGGGCACCTCAACGATGTCGGCGCACAGCGCTTCAGTGAGGGTTTGGGGTTGGCATTACGGGGCGTGCGCGGTGAGATCGTCGAGCGCGTGGAGCTGCCATGATCTTCAGTAGCGCGAGCTTCATGGTGTTCTTTATTGCCGTCCTTGCCGTCTATGCGGGTGCAAGGACGCCGGGGCAGCGGGCAGGTGTGCTGCTCGCCGCCAGCATCATTTTTTATGCCAGCTGGAAGCCGATTTACCTGTTGCTGATCGGGGCTTCGGTGACCGCCAACTGGTTCGCCTACGGCGCCATGCTGCGCCGACGTTCACGCGCCCTGCTGATCGGCGTCATCGTCGTGAACCTGGGTGTGCTGGCAGGGTTCAAATACCTCGGCCTCATGATTGAGTCGGCGCTGTGGCTGGCGAGTGCGGCCGGTAGTGACGTTGCTGTGACGCGTCCGGGGTGGATCGACTGGGTGCTGCCGCTCGGCATCAGCTTCTACACCTTCCAGATGTTGAGTGCGATGATCGACGTGTACCGCGGCACGTGCACGAAGCAGATCGGCTACCGGGACTGGTGTCTCTACGTCACCTTCTTTCCGCAACTCATTGCGGGTCCCATCCTTCACGTCCACGAACTCGTCGACCAACTGCAGCGCCTGAAACCGATCGAGTGGGACAACGTCAAGATCGGTACCTTCATCTTCGTGGGTGGTCTTATAAAGAAGACCTTGTTCGCCGACAACCTCGCGCCCTTGGTCGATGAACTGTATGCATCGCCCGAGCGACTCGATCTCATGCGGGCCTGGCTCGGCACGGTCGCCTTTGGCATGGAGATCTACCTCGACTTCTCCGGCTACAGTGAAATGGCGCTGGGCCTGGCGCGGATGGTCGGCGTGGTACTGCCGCTCAATTTCATGTTCCCCTACATCAGCCGAAACCCCTCGGAGTTCTGGCGCCGCTGGCACATCACGCTGTCGCGTTGGTTGCGCGATTACCTTTACCTGTCGCTGGGCGGAAATCGCGCGGGACGCTTCAACACGTATCGCAATCTGATGGTGACGATGCTGTTGGGCGGTTTGTGGCATGGCGCGAACTGGACTTTCGTGTTCTGGGGTTTCCTGCACGGCGCATTGCTGGTCCTGAACCGCCTGCTCAATAACGCCTTGCGGCTATTGGATATTCGTGAGGGTTACAAGGTCGACCGGCTGATTTCCTTCTTCGGCTGGCCAACCATGTTCATCACGGTGCATTTCACCTGGGTGTTCTTCCGTGCCCCCAGCTTCGAGGTTGCCTGGCAGATCTGTGCGGCCATGCTCGGCATGGCGCAGCCCGTGGCGCTCATGCCTGTGCGCATGTTCGAAATTGCAGGCGTCCTGCTGACGGTTGGCCTGGTGCTGATCGAGCCGAAAATCGTCGATGGCTTCAAGCGTTACGGTGTTGGCTGGTGGTGGCGGGTGCCTTTCCCCTTGCGTGGGCTGAGTTACGCTTCGCTCGTCCTGGCGCTGGTGATTTTTGGCGGATCTACCCAGAAGTTCATTTATTTTGATTTCTAGTCATGGCGTTACTCCAGGCTTGATGCTCATTTATCTGCTGATCCCGCTCGTATCGCTCTCGATCGGGTCGCTCGTTTTCTACCTGATCCATCGCGACCTCCTTCGTTGCTTGTGGCGCGAACCTGTTTTTGCCCGCCCCGTGGTGATCGTCGAAAGCGACGACTGGGGCCCGGGTCCCGTCTCCGATGCGCTGATGTTGCGGCGTATTGCAGAGCAGCTGGCCGATATTCGCGATCGGGAAGGGCGTCCGGCGGTAATGACGCTTGGCGTGGTGCTCGGCAAACCTGATGGCGCGGCGATTCTTGCGGATGACTGCCAGCGCTACCACCGTCGCCTGCTGGACGAAGAGATGTACGCGCCCATTGTCGAGGCCATGCGTGAGGGTTGCGCCAAGGGCGTCTTCGCCCTGCAGCGCCACGGTCTGGAGCATTGCTGGCCCGGCTCGCTGATCGATCGTGCGCGGCATGACGCCAGCCTGCGAGCCTGGCTGGCCGACTCCGACGCGCGCAGTGAGGCGCTGCCGTCGGCGCTGCAGAGTCGCTGGGTCGATGCCGCGGTCCTGCCCAGTCGCGCGCTTCCCGAGGCGGAAATCCGGGCTGCGGTGACGGAAGAGGCGGCGCTCTTCCGCCGTATCTTCGGCGATGTGCCGACGGTCGCGGTACCTAACACCTTCGTCTGGAACGACGTGGTGGAGCGTGCCTGGGCGGAATCCGGCGTGCGCTGGGTCGTCACCTGCGGCCATCGCTACGAGGGGCGGGCCGCGGAGGGCAGCCTGCAGCCGGCCGCGCGCCGCATCGTGAATGACGAGGGGGGAGCTGGCGACGTGCGTTACGTGGTGCGCGACGCCTATTTCGAGCCGGTGCGTGGCCACCGGGCGGAACAGGTATGGCAGGCGGTGGCCGCGCGCGCGGTATTGGCGCGGCCGACGCTGCTGGAGACGCATCGCGAGAATTTCATCGCTGCGCCCGAGATCGCACGGGCTTCCCTCGCCGAGCTCGGACGCGCGCTCAAGGGAGTGTGTCGCCGCCATCCGGAGGTATGTTTCCTCGGGACTGCGGAGCTCGCCGAAGCGTTCCGTACGCCCGACAGTCCCCTGTTGCTTAAGGGTATCCGGCAGCGATTCGGCGTGTTCCTGCGCCGGCTGCTCCACGAGCCGGCCCTGTCGCGTGCCTTGAAACTGTCCGGCCTGCGCTTCGCACTCCCGCTCGTCGTCCGCATGCTGAACAGAACGTGAATTCTGCCTCCGTTAGCGCTTAGTCGCGGTGCTAGCATTCGGAGGCAAAAAATGGAAACTGCAATGTCCAATCGCTACCTGGTCCTCACCGAACTATTCCTGCCGACCAAGGGCGGCACGGCTGTCTGGTTCGATGAGGTTTATCGCCGACTGGGCGGCAAGGCGATCCACATCGTCACCGCCGACGTGCCGGGTGCCGCTAAGCATGATCATGATCATCCCAATCGCATCCATCGCCTGTCGCTCAAGCGCGTACCCTGGCTCCGGCCCGAATCGCTGGTGATGTACGCCAGGTTCTTCTTCACCGCACTCTGGCTGGCGCTGACACACCGTTTCGACGCTGTCCACGCCGGCCGCGCGCTGCCGGAGGGGCTGGTCGCCTGGTTGGTCGCCAGACTCACCTTCCAGTCGGTGGTGATCTACGCCCATGGCGAAGAGCTCACCGGCTGGGGCAAGGGCAACAAGTACAAGGCGATGTGCTTCGCGCTGCGCCATGCGGACCGCGTCATCGCCAACAGCGACTTCACCCGCGAAACGCTGATCGGCATGGGGGTGCGGCGCGCGCGCATCGTGCTCATCCATCCCGGGGTCGACACGGAGCGCTTCCGCCCTGGCCTGCCCTTCGACGATCTGCGCGCAGCGCTCGGCGTCGGTGATTCGGCGAGGCTGATCCTCTCGGTGGGCAGGCTGAGCCGGCGCAAGGGCTTCGATACCGTGATTCGCAGCCTGCCGACCTTGCGCGCGCGCGGGCTGGATGTGCATTTCGCGATCGTTGGCATCGGTGAGGATGCCGACTATCTCGACGCTGTGGCGCGCGAGGCGAACGTGGAAGATCGCGTGCATAGGCTTGGCCATGTGCCGATGGAGGACCTGCCACGCTGGTACAACGCCTGTGATCTGTTCGTTCTCGCCAACCGCGAGATCGGGGGCGATACCGAGGGCTTCGGCATCGTCTTCCTTGAGGCTGCGGCCTGCGGCAAGGCGGCCATTGCCGGTCGCGCGGGCGGAACCGGTTCGGCCGTCCTCGACGGGGTCACGGGCCTGCGGGTCGACGCCGGCTCAGGGGTGGAACTGGTGGCGGCCCTGGAACGGCTGCTGGGCGACCCGCGCTTGCTTGAGGCGATGGGGCAGGCCGGCCTCGCGCGCGTGCGAGAATCGCTGAGCTGGCAGGCGGTGGCCGAGCTTACGCAGGACAGTCTGCGGGCCTGAGCGATGCTTTTCAACTCGCCCGAGTTCGTCTATCTGTATCTACCGTTGGTGCTGGTAGGTTTCTTCTGGCTCGCCCGCAGCAGCCATCGCATCGCCGCGGTCTGGCTGGCCGCGGCCTCGTGCTTTTTCTACGGCTGGTGGAATCCCGTCTATCTCGGGCTGCTCGGCGCCTCGGTCGCCTTCAACTATTCGATGGGCATCGTGCTCGCGCGGGAGTCATCCCGTCCGCCGGGTGAGCCCCGGCGCATGCTGCTCGTCTTCGCGGTAGCGGCCAATCTGCTGCTGCTCGGCTACTTCAAGTATTTCAACTTCTTCGCCGACAGCGCCCGCATCGCGTTCGACGGGAACTGGCATTTCGACACCATTCTCCTGCCGCTGGGTATCTCCTTCTTCACCTTCACTCAGATCGCGTTCCTGGTCGATGCGTGGCGGGGCGAAGCGAAGGAGTTCAACTTCGTCCATTACACCCTGTTCGTGACCTACTTCCCCCACCTGATCGCGGGCCCGGTGCTGCATCACCGCGAGATGATGCCGCAGTTCGCACGCGCTGCGACCTATCGGCTCGACTGGGAGAACATCGCGGTCGGGCTGGCGATCTTCGTGATCGGAATTTTCAAGAAGGTGGTGCTCGCCGACGGAATCGCTCCGCATGCGAATGCAGTGTTCCTGGCCGCCGAGCATGGCCAGGCGCTCAGTCTGCTTGACGCCTGGGGCGGCGCGCTGGCCTATACCTTCCAGCTCTATTTCGACTTCTCCGGCTATTCGGACATGGCGATCGGCCTGTCGCGCATGTTCGGGGTCAATCTGCCGCTCAACTTCGATTCGCCCTACAAGGCGCGCAACATTTCTGATTTCTGGCGGCGCTGGCACATGACCCTGTCGCGCTTCCTGCGGGACTATCTGTACATCGCGCTCGGTGGCAACCGCAAGGGAGCGTGGCGGCGTCACATCAATCTGTTCGTGACGATGGTGCTGGGCGGGCTGTGGCACGGTGCCGGCTGGACCTTCGTGGTATGGGGGGCGCTGCACGGGCTCTATCTGATGGTGAATCACGCCTGGCGCTGGCTGGTGGCAACGCTGGATCTGCGCCGTGGCGGCCGCATCGGTGGTGTGCTTGGTTGGGCGCTTACCTTCGTTGCGGTGGTGGTCGCGTGGGTATTCTTCCGCGCGAGTTCGTTCGACGCCGCGCTGTCGATGCTGGGTGCGATGGCGGGCGGCAATGGTGTGATCCTGCCGCCGGACTGGCTCAATGCGCTGCACTGGCGGCTGGTCCGCTCGGGGGCCGAATTGGGTATCGCGGGGGGGGCTTTGAGCGGGCAGTTTGCCGATCCCTGGGTCTGGTTCGATCTACTTCTCGTGATGACGATTGCGCTGTTCGCCCCCAACACCCAGCAGATCATGGCTCGCTACAATCCGGCGTTAGATTTTCGTGCTCGTGCCGGAGGCCCAGGGATGTTCCGGTTCCGTATCGGTCCCGGCTGGCTGTGTGTAACGGTGCTGCTGCTGGCGGCGGCACTGACCCGTGGAGATGCGATCTCCGAGTTCCTCTACTTCCAGTTCTGATGCAGCCGCGCGTATTCTCCCTCTCCGTCATCGGTTTTACCTTGGCCCTGGTTGCGGCAGCATGGACGCTGGGCTGGTGGCTGCAGCCTGTCTATGGCGACCTCACCCGTCTCGGTGGGTACGCGGAACGGCACTTCGGCTGGAATCAGCCTGTGCTCGAGTTCGACCCGCTTCCCACTACCTTCGGTGAGTGGAAGCATCCGGTGGATATTCTGGTGATCGGCGACTCGTTCGCGAATCTCAGGCCCGCCCAGCAATGGCAGAATCACCTTGCGATGCAGACCGGTTGGAGCGTGCATACGCTGGATGTCCAGCAAGTGGATCTGGATGCGCTGATCGCCTCTCCGCTGTTCCTGGAGCATCCGCCCAAGGTGGTGATCTGGAACGTGGTCGAGCGTAACCTGGCTGACGATCATGCGACGGTCGAGCACAACTGCGCTGCTTACCGCACCGGGCCGCCGGTGACGCTGCCGGCTCCCGCTGCCCTTGCGGTGAGCGCGCATCCAGTGCTGCGGCCGGGTTCGCTTTTCGACGTCAATCCCGGTTTCGCGCGTATCTGGCTCCATCGTGCCGCGCTACGTGCGCTGTTCGGCCGGCAAGCGGGCGACACGGTCCATGTCGAACTCGCGCGTGCGGACCTGTTCTCGTCGCACGAGCCCGCCGGGCTGCTGGTGTACAAGGACGATTTCAGAAAGGCATCCTGGAATGATGAGCACCTTCGCCGCATTCGCTGTGCGCTGGTCGACATCGCGATGCGCTTCCAGGCCAACGGGAAAACCAAGTTCATGAGCGCGCTGGCTCCGGACAAATCCAGCGCCTATCGTGCGTGGGCCCGCGACCCCACCCGACTTCCACCTGCGCGCCTGCTGACGTTGCTCGATGGTCTTGCCGTTCCCGATGCCCGTCTCGACCTTGCAGTGAGCGATGCGGTGGCGCGAGGCTTAGTCGATATCTACATGCCCGACGACACGCATTGGAGCAGCGCGGGGCATTTACTCGCGGCACGGGTCATAATGGAACGCTTGCTGCAACTGCGTGGTGCGCCAGCGCCTGTGCAGGGCTCGCCTTCTGCTGAGTGGTCTGCCGCGGCAATGTAACAGGAGAGGATGATGGACAGACTACTGCGAACTGCGATCGTGCTTGCTGGCTTGTTGAGCGTGGTCGGCGGCGCGGCCGCCGGAACGGAGGGCGATTACCAGGCGCTACGTGCATGGTGCGTGCAGCGTACGGCGAATCAAAACAATGCTGCCTGGCAGGCTGCGAACAATCCAGAGAGATATTTCCACTTCCAGCATTACTGCTTCGGGATGCAGTGGGAGAACAAGCTGATCACCGCCGCCAATCAGAAGGATCGCGTGGCGGTTGCGAATACGATAATAAATGAGACCTCGTACGTGATCCGCCACGTACCGCGCACACACTTCCTGATTCCCGAAGTCCATGTCTTGCGTGGACGTGCCTATTACGCGTCCAAGCGCTATGTCGAGGCGGAGGTAGACCTGCTTGGTGCCCTCCAGCTTGATCCACGCCACGCACGCGCTGCCGTGCAGCTGGCGACGCTGTACCGCAATACCGACCGTCCCGCAAAGGCGGTAGAGGTCGTGCAGGCGGCTCTCCTTGGTTCTCCGGGCGATTTCCGCCTGCGCAAGTTGGGTAAGGAGCTCGGTGTGGCGCTGCCCCCTGTCCCGGAGAGGGCGGCGACCCAACCCGCGGCGCCGGAGCCGCCTGTGGCTACTTCTGTGCCAGAAGCGTCCCCCGATGCGCACTCAGCGGCGGCGACAGCCGCGGCGACGGACGAGGGGGACGCAGCGGAGGCCGTGGATGGGGCTACGAGCGCGTGCCGGTTCTGTCCTCCCGCGGAGATCCAGAAGCGTTGGCGTGAATACTTCGACGAAGCGCAGCAACCGTAACCCCTAGAGGCGCAGCCGAATGCCCGTACGCATCTCCGCCGTGATCCCCGTCTACCGCTCGCAAGCCATGCTGCCCGAGCTTTACCGCCGCCTGGTCGCGGCGCTGGAGGCGATCGGAGATCCATTCGAGATCATCCTCGTCGAGGACTGTGGGGGCGACGACTCGTGGAGTGTCATCGAGTCGCTGTCCTCTGCCGACCCCAGGGTGGTCGGCCTGCGCCTGGCGCGCAACTACGGCCAGCACAACGCCCTGTTGTGCGGTATCCGTGCAGCCTGTGGCGACTTGATCGTGACGCTCGACGACGACCTGCAGAACCCGCCCGAAGAGATGCACCGCCTGCTCGCCAAGCTGGACGAAGGCTGCGACGTGGTCTACGGCTCACCGCAAGCGGAGACGCACGGCTTTCTTCGCGACCAAGCCTCGCGCATCACCAAGCTCGCGCTGAAGAGCGCGATGGGTGTGGAGTCGGCGAGCAAGGTGAGCGCGTTTCGGGTCTTCCGTAGCCGCCTGCGCGAGGCCTTCGCCGCCTACCGTAGCCCGTCGGTGAACATCGACGTGCTGCTGACCTGGGGCACGACGCGTTTTGGCTCGGTGCACGTCCGCCAGGACGAGCGCGCCGTCGGTGATTCGGGCTACACGCTGAGGAAGCTGGTCAACCACGCCATCAACATGATGACCGGTTTTTCGGTGCTGCCGCTGCAGATCGCGAGCATGCTCGGCATCGCCTTCGGATCGGTAGGCTTTCTGGTGCTCCTTTACGTCCTGTTGCGCTATCTGATTCACGGTAGCGCGGTCCCCGGCTTTTCGTTCCTGGCCTCGATCATCGCGATCTTCTCCGG
>DAORUJ010000093.1:2033-12879 GCA_035433105.1 Thauera sp. | reverse complement strand
CCAGCAAGGCCAAGGGGATGTGGATGGGCGGGCCGCTGCCGCTGGGGTACGACGTGGATAACCGTATGCTGGTGATCAACGAGGTCGAGGCCAAGCTGGTGCGTCGCATCTACGATGACTTCGTGACCCTGCGCTCGGCCACGCTGATGGCCAAGGCCTATGGCGCAGAAGGCGTGGTCACCAAGGGTGACAAGCCCGTCACCAAGCAGACCATCTACAAGATGCTGCACAACCGGATGTACTTGGGCGAGATCGTCCACAAAGGCCAGAGCTTCCCCGGCCAGCATCAAGCCATCATCACCCATGCGCAGTGGGATGCCGTCCACGCGCTGATCGCCACCGATGGCATCGAGCGGCGGCGCGCGACGAATGATCGCCAGAGCGAACCGATCCTATTGCGCGGCCTGCTGTTCACGCTCGATGGCGAACGGCTGGTGCCCAGCTACACGGTCAAGAAGGGCAAGACCTACCGCTACTACAGCCCGATCAAACACCGGCGCTTTGGCGCGTGGGCCAGCCAGCACGGGCCGCTGCCTGCCGCGCCGATTGAAGAACTGGTCACGCAGCAAATCGTGGCGGCGCTATCAGCCCCGCACATCGTGCAATCGGTGTGGGATCGGATACAGCAAATACGACCCGACCTCACCGAGCCGCAAGTGGTGCTGCCGATGCGCAATCTCGCCAGCCTGTGGCGCGAGCTGTTTCCAGCGGAGCAATGCCGACTAGCGCAACTGCTGATCGAGCGCGTGGTGATTGCTGACGGCGGGCTGGAAATCATCTGGCGCGATCAGGGCTGGCAGGAGCTGGCCGGGGAACTTCTGCCCGGCAGCATCGGCGCGGAATTGCAGGAATGGGAGCAACAGGAGGTGGAGGCATGAAGCCGAAAGTGCAGACCTTGGGCGCAGCCGTTGCGCGTGAACACAGGGATGGAGGGCAGGTGAAGCTGTCCACCTTCATCCCGCTGAAAATCCGTAAGCGCGGCGGCAGCAAGGTGGTGGTGCGGTCCGATGGCCAGCTCGAGGCACCGGGCAAGGTGACCACGCAACACAACCAGCCCTTGCTGGTGGCGCTGACGCGGGCCTTCTACTGGCAGCAACTGCTCGACGACGGCGTGGTCGGTAGCGGCAGCGAAATTGCCCAGCGCGAAGGACTGCACCACTCGACGGTCAACGAACTGCTACGCCTGATGCTGCTGGAGCCCGCCATTGCCCAGAGCATCCTGGCCGGGCAGCAGCCCCGATGCATGAGCCTGCTGTGGTTCCAGTGCAATCCGCTGCCGACCGATTGGGTGGCGCAGCGGGAAGTGGTGGCAGGGTTTGATGCCTGACCGGTCGCCGTGGTTGACGATGAACTGGCGCGCGTAAGTAGTTGATTTCTCGAGAGCCACGTCTGCGCCTACCCGCAGGCCAAACAGAGAATAGAGACGGCTCTGGAGCCCAAAACGCTGAAAACCGGGCATTTGGGCGGCAGGCTACCCGCAGCAGGAGTGGCCGGAACCCCGCGTGGCGCGGGGATTTCAGGCAAGAAAAAGGGCCCGGAGATTATCCGAGCCCTTCAATTTGGTGGACCGAATGAGGATCGAACTCACGACCTCCGCATTGCGAACGCGGCGCTCTCCCAGCTGAGCTATCGGCCCTTCAAGAGCGAGAATTATAGTGAGCTGACGGGCGAAATGGAAGCTCTTTCAGGCCCAATGTCGCCAGTCAAAGTGGCCCGAGGCGCTCGACTCAAGGCGAGTCCCCTGCCCCGGATCCGACCGCCGCCCGCCCGAGTCGATCGGCGAGGGCGCGCCAGGCTGGACCTTCGGGCAGCGCTTCGATGAGGATGAAATCCGCATTAAGCGCATCCACCGCACGCAGGCTGGCATAGAGGTCTTGTGCGTAAGCTGCGGGGTCGGATGGCATCGCCTGCCAGATCAGGCGCGAGTCATCGGGATTGGGCGTGGCGTGCGCCAGCACGGCAACCCGGCTACCCTCCGCTGCCAGCAGGGCTGCATGTTCGACAAGCTGCGTCGCATTCACCAGGCGCAGCGGCGTACGCGGCGCGTAGTGGGCGGCGAGTGCGCCGGAGACGCGCGGTGCAGGTGCAGACACTGCTGCGGCGGGCACGGGCTCGACTTCGCCGCGCACCCTTGGCCGACGGCCGATGACGCGGGCGATGTCCTCGGGGGTGATCGCCCCTGGGCGCAGAATTTCCGGCACGTCGCGCGAGAAGTCGAGAATGGTCGACTCGATGCCAACGGCGCAGGGACCGCCGTCAAGGATCATCGCCACGCGTTCGCCGAGCTCTTCGTGCACATGCGCGGCGGTGGTCGGACTGATACGGCCGAAGCGGTTGGCGCTGGGTGCGGCGATGCCGGAATCGAACACCTGCAACAGGGCCAGCGCGATGGGGTGCGAGGGCACGCGCAGGCCGATGGTGTCTTGCCCGCCGGTAACTTCGTCAGGTACTTCGGCAGTGCGCTTCAGGATCAGCGTCAGCGGGCCGGGCCAGAAGGCGCGCGCCAGAGCGATGGCGTCCTTGGGGATGCTGGCGGCCCAGCGCGGCAGATGCTCGGCCGAGGGCAGATGCACGATGAGCGGATGGTCGGCGGGGCGACCCTTGGCGGCGAAGATCTTGCTGACGGCCTCGGGGTTGAGCGCATCCGCCGCCAGGCCGTAGACGGTCTCGGTCGGCATGCCAACGATGTCGCCCGCGCGCAGCAGATCGGCGGCTTCGCGGATCGCGACCAGCGTGGGCGGCTCGATGCAGCCGCGCGTTCGTGTCCCGGGACTGCTCATCGGTGGGCGCTCATCGGTACGTGTTCACTCGTCGCGGATGCCGATCGCGGCGCGCGCCTGCAAGGCATGCTCAATCACCTGCGCGGGGTCGTCGCCAATCACGACGAAGTGGCCCATCTTGCGCCCCGGACGGGCGTGGTGCTTGGCGTACAGGTGCAGGCGCAGGCCGGCTACCGCATGCAGCACCGACCAGTCGGGTTCGCGATAAGTGCCGTGACCCTTGCCGTCCTCGTACCAGAGCTCGCCCAGCAAGTTGACCATGACCGCGGCCGAATGCTGGCGCGCAGTGGCCAGCGGCAGGCCGCACAGCGCCCTGACCTGCTGCTCGTACTGGCTGACGTCGCAGGCGTCGATGGTGTGGTGGCCGCTGTTGTGCGGGCGCGGTGCCATCTCGTTGACGAACAGCGCACCGCCGCAGACGAAGAACTCAACGCCCAGCGTGCCGACGTAGCCGAGCTGTTCGGCGATGCACTCGGCAATACCCTCGGCGCTCTGCCGCTCACCCGTTTTAGTGCCCCCGCGCACGCCGGCCAGGGCCGGGGTCGGCGCGATGGTGACATCGAGAATGCCGTTGCGGTGGCGGTTCTCACCGGCCGGAAAGACGCGCACAGTGCCCGCCTCATCACGTGCCAGCACCACCGAGACTTCAAAATCCAGCGTCAGCATCTTCTCCAGCACACAGGGCTCACCCTTGAACTGCTGGAAGGCGGCCAGTGCCTCGTCGGGGTCGGCAACACGCGCCTGACCCTTGCCGTCGTAACCGAAGCGCGCCACCTTGAGCACCGCCGGAAACAGCCCGGCGTCGGCATCGCGGATGTCGTCCTCGCCACGGATGACTGCGAACGGGCCGTGCGGCAGGCCGTTTTCGGCAAGGAAGGTCTTTTCCGCAATGCGATTCTGGCACACCGCCACCGCGCTGGCTGCCGGATGCACCGGGATGAACTTGCTCAGGTAGTCCAGCGTATCTGCGGGTACGTTCTCGAACTCGGTCGTCACCGCGGCACATTCGCTGCCCAGGGTGTCGAGCGCCACGTAGTCGTCGTAGGCGGCAACCAGGTGACGGTCGGCGATGAGGCCGGCGGGGCTGTGTGGGTCGGGGTCGAGCACCCAGACCTTGTAGCCCATCTCGTGCGCTGCGGAAACGAAAAAGCGGCCAAGCTGGCCGCCGCCAAGCATGCCAAGGGTGGCAGGCGGAAGAATCATGATGCGGCTCTCAATCCAGGGTCATGTCGAGCACCGCCTGGGTCTGGCGGGCGCGGAAGTCGGCAAGCCTGTCGGCCAGCGCAGCATCTTCATTGGCGAGCAGCGCCACCGCGAACAGGGCGGCATTGGCTGCGCCTGCCTCGCCGATGGCAAAAGTGGCCACCGGAATGCCCTTGGGCATCTGCACGATGGACAACAGCGAGTCCTGCCCGGACAAGGCCTTCGACTGCACCGGTACGCCCAGCACCGGCAGCGTGGTCTTGGCCGCCACCATGCCTGGCAGATGGGCTGCGCCACCGGCGCCGGCGATGATCGCCTTCAGCCCACGACCGCGTGCGGTCTCGGCGTATTCAAACATCAGGTCGGGGGTGCGGTGGGCGGAGACGACACGCGCCTCGAAGGGCACGCCGAAGTCTTCCAGCATCCTGGCCGCAGCCTTCATCGTGGGCCAGTCGGAATTGGAACCCATGATGATGCCAACGACGGGTTTGGTTTCGCTCATCTCGCGGTCCTGAAAGAGAAACAGGGGGCAGACCCCAATTTTTCCGGAAACAATCGGGGTCTGTCCCCACTATTTCCTGGTCTTTTTACGTGCTGCCGCGCGCGCGACCCGCTCGGCAGAAATCACGGTGTTTTCCAGCAACATGGTGATCGTCATCGGCCCCACACCACCCGGCACCGGGGTGATGGCGCCGGCCACGGTTTTGACCGACTCGAAATCGACGTCACCGCACAGCTTGCCCGCATCGGGGCCGTCCTGCAGGCGGTTGATGCCGACGTCGATGACGGTGGCACCCGGTTTGATCATGTCGGCGGTGACGAAGCGCGGCTTGCCGATGGCGGCAACCAGGATGTCGGCACGGCGGGTGTGGAAGGCGAGATCGCGCGTCTTCGAGTGGCACACGGTGACGGTGGCACCAGCGTTGGTCAGCAGCATCGCCATCGGCTTGCCGACGATGTTCGAGCGACCGATGATCACGGCTTCCGCACCCTGCACCGGCACTTCGGCGGTTTGAAGCATCTTCATCACGCCGTGCGGCGTACAGGGGATGAAGGCCTCAAGGCCTTGCGACAGGCGACCGACGTTCTGGGCGTGGAAACCATCCACATCCTTGGTGACGTCGATGGTCTCGAGCACCAGGGCTTCGTCCAGATGCTTGGGCAGCGGCAGTTGCACCAGGATGCCATGCACCGAGGGGTCGGCGTTGAGCTCGGCGAGCTTGGCCATCACCTCTTCCTGGGTGGCGTTATGCGGGTAGTCGAAGCGTAGCGAACGGATACCGGCCTTTTCACAGCCGGCAACCTTGTTGCGCACATAAACGGCAGAAGCAGGGTCGCCGCCCACCAGGATGACCGCCAGGCACGGTTGCACACCGCGTTCCGCCAGCGCTGCAGCGCGTTCTGCGATTTCGGCACGCACGTGCCCTGACAGGGCGTTGCCGTCGATGATGCGAGCGGTCATCGTTAGAGCCTCGAAAAAGCTCGCGATTTTAACAGCAACCGCCGCCACACGAGCACCGACGCCAACAATCGGCACCGACGACCGAAGCAGAGAACCGACGCCGAACGGCGGAACAAGATCCCGAACCCGGTCAATCTCACCGCCTCACGGCCGCGACACGGGCCCTGCCTGCTCGTCGCGCGGTGCCGGGGTCAGCGGCGGGCACTTGAGACCCACTGCAGCAATCACCCCGCCCGGCCCCATTTCGCGCACGGTCAGCACGAAGGCGCCGAGCTCCACGCGGTCACCAACCACCGCCGGGCGGTCCAGGCGACGGCGCATCATGTCGCTCAGCGCCATGCCAAGCTCTTCGTCCCTCACCGTCAGCCCGTAGGCCATCGCCAGCTCACCCGCCAGCGCCGACGGATCGACCACGAACTCGCCGAAGAAGCTCGCATTGGCCGTCAGTTCGTCACCGCTGCTGCTGAACAGTTGCGCAATTTCGCCCGCCAGCTCTTCGGGCGCCACTAGCCACGCGGAATCACCCGGCTTCAGCCGCGTGTCGAGTCCGAGGCGCTGCAGCCTGCCCGCGCGCACCAGTGCAACGCAGCGCACGCTGATGCCACCGACCTCGGTCGCCACATCATCGGGGTGGCGCCCATCGGCATGGGATCCGGCCTCGACGCGATATTCGAGCAGGTCGAGGGCTGCCTCGTTGCCCACCCAGACTTCACGCACATCCACCGGTTCGGGTCGGGGTGGCACCTCCACCTTCAACCAGCGTGCCGCCATCGGCACCGTGGCACCCTGCACCGTCAGCGACAGCAGCACGACGGCAAAAGCGACGTTGAACAGTAACTGTGAGTCCGGCACCCCCATCATCACCGGAACAATGGCCAGGGTGACCGGCACGGCGCCACGCAGGCCCACCCAGCAGACATAGGCCAGCTCGTTGCGCTTGTAGTGAAAGGGCCACAGGCCGATGGCCACGGCCAGCGGGCGCGCGACCAGGGTGAGAAACACCGCCATGGCCAGCGCCTCATGGATGTACTCGAACATGTTGGTTGGATTCACCAGCAAGCCCAGCACCACGAACATGCCCGCCTGCGCCAGCCAGGCCAGGCCATCCATCACCCGCAGCACGTGCTCGGTCGCATGGCTGCGGCGATTGCCGATGACCACGCCGGCCAGGTACACCGCCAGGAAACCGCTGCCGTCCATCAGGTTGGTGGCGGCAAAGATCAGCAAGCCGCCCGACAGGATCAGCAGCGCATAAAGGCCTTCGGCAAGGTTGAGTTTGCCCATCAGTCGCGACAGCACCCAACCCGCCACCACACCGATGAACGCCCCCAGGCCGAGCTGGCTGACCAGCATCCAGAGCAGATCTGCGGCGCTCGTCCTGTCGGGCTGAAGCAGCATCTCGACCAGGGCCGTGACCAGCAGGATGGCCATCGGGTCGTTGGCACCCGACTCAATCTCCAGCGTCGCCTGTACCCGCTCGTTGAGTCGCACGCCACTGTTGCGCAGCAGTGCGAACACCGCCGCCGCATCGGTCGAGCCGACGATGGCGGCCAGCAACATGCCCAGCCGCCAGTCCACATTCAGCAGCCAGGTGGCAAACACGCCCAGCAGGCCAACCGTGCCGATCACCCCCCAGGTCGCCAGCACCGCCGCCGGCTTCAGGGCCACGCGAAAACTCGCCACCCGCGTGCGCAACCCCCCATCCAGCAGGATCACGGCCAGCGCGAGCTGGCCGACCAGGGTGGCGATGAAATAGTCGTTGAAGACGATGCCGCCCGGCCCGTCCTGACCCGCCAGCATCCCCACCCCGAGAAAAAGCAGCAGCAAGGGCAGGCCGAGCCGGGCCGAGATGGTACTGGCCAGCACACTGATGAACAGCAGCAGCCCGGCAAGCAGGAAGAGCGCGTTGATTCCGGTCATTGTCAGAATCTATCACATTCGACGATTATCAAAATCGACACAATGATGCGAGCCGACTGCCCAATGACCGGCACTCACAAATGCGGCACTCGGCGAAGGACGTCGATCGCTGGCCACCCAGCGTGCAGGACGCTCAGCGCAGTACTGCGCCCGGCTCGACCGTCACCACATGCTGGACGAGCTCGGCGAGCGAATTGACGCCCATCTTCTCCATCACCCGCGCACGGTGCACTTCAACCGTCTTGATGCTGATGCCCAGCACGTCGGCAATCTGTTTGTTCAGTTTGCCGACGATGATGAGGTCCAGCACCTCACGCTCGCGCTGGGTGAGATGATCGAGACGACGTGCCGTGTCGGCCTCAAGCAGGCGCTTGCCGCGATTCTCGCGCTCCAGCGTCAGGCACTGCTCGATCAGGCGCAGCATGTCGCGCTCGCTGAAGGGTTTCTCGATGAAGTCCACCGCCCCCTTCTTGAGCGCCGACACCGCCATCGGCACGTCGCCGTGGCCGGTGATGAACACCACCGGAAGCGTACAGCGCCGGCGCCCCAACTCTTCGAACAGCTCCAGCCCGCTCATGCCAGGCATGCGCACATCGAGCACCACGCAACCGGCCATTTCGGGCCGGCATACGCCCAGGAAAGCTTCGGCAGATTCATAGGTGACCACCTGGTAGCCGTTGCCTTCGAGCATCCAGGTCATGGAGTCGCGCAGGGCTTCGTCGTCGTCGACGACGTGGATGGTCTGATCAGGCGCTGCGGGCAAAACGCTCACTGGCGGACTCCGTGGGCAGGGTAAATGAGAATATGGTACCGCCTTCGGGGTTGTCGTCGACGATCAGCCGGCCGTCGTGAAACTCGACGATCGAACGGCAGATGTTCAGGCCCATGCCCATGCCCTCGGTCTTGGTAGTGTAGAAGGGGGTAAACAGCCGCTGCCGCCCCTCCTCGCTGATGCCGTGGCCACGATCGATCACCGCCACCTCGACTGCGTCCTTGCCAAAGCGTCGCGCCCGCACCCTCAGGACGCGGCTCTCGGGCAGGGTGTCGGCCATCGCATCGAGCCCGTTGCGGATCAGGTTCAGCACCACCTGCTCGATCATGATGCGGTCGGCAAACACCGGCGGCAGTTCGGGCTCGATTTCGGTCACCAGCCGGATGCCGGTGCGCCGCGCATCGATGTCGGCAAAACCGAGCGCATCATCAAGGACGTCGGGCATCCGCACCGCGCTGCGGCGGGGTTCGCTCTTCTTCACAAACTCGCGCACCCGACGAATGATCTTGCCCGCCCGGTCGGCCTGGAAGCTGGCCTTCTGCATGGCGACCAGCACCTCCTCGGGTTTCCATTTGCCGCCTTGCATGCGCGTCACACAACCCGCGCAGTAGTTGGCAATGGCCGACAGCGGCTGGTTCAGCTCGTGCGCCAGGGTTGACGCCATCTCACCCATGGTAATGAGGCGCGCGGTGCGCTGCAGACGCTCTTCCTGCTGGCGCGACACCTCGGCCGTCTGCTTGCGGTCGGTGATGTCGGTGGCGATGCCCATGCGCACCACGCGGCCATCGACCCAGCGCGTGGCCTGCTCACGTACGTGGTACCAGCGCCCCGACAGGGGGTGCTGCAGCTCACCGTCGAACAGTTCGCGCGGCACATCGGCCGGCGCCAGGCCGCGCGGGTCGACGCGGTAGTCGCCACGCTCGGGCTGCGGCACGGCCACACCGCGCACGGTGCGACCCACCGCATCAAATCCATGGATGTGCTTGAAGGCACGGTTGGCGAACAGGATTTCGTCGGTGCGTGCATCAGCCACGAACACCGCTGCATCCAGCCCGTCAAGCACCGCCTCGAAGCGCTCGTGCGCGGCCTCGAGCTCGGCGCGCACGCGCTTGGGCTCGGTGATGTCGGTGATGGATGCCATCCAGCCGGTCTGACGGCCGCTCATGTCGATCAGCGGCGACAGGTAGAAACGCGCATCGAAGCGCTCGCCGTTTTTGCGCCGGATGCGCATTTCGAAGCCGCTGGCCGGCGCCTGCCCGGCCAGTGTCATCGCCAGGTTTCGCTCACTCAGCGCGCGCGCCTCGTCGGGCCAGTAAGGAAACGGCGCCGACAACCCGACCAGCTCGGACTCGTCCCAGCCCACCATGCGACAAAATGCCGAGTTGACATAGATGATGCGCCCGCCCAGGTCGATGGCGCGCAGTCCCGTCAACACGGAATCTTCCATCGCCTTGCGGAAGGTCGATTCGGCACGCAGCGCCTCTTCGGCGGCCTTGCGCCCGGTGATGTCATGGGCCACGGCATAGACGAGCTGCTCCTCGCGCACCGGATTGATGCTCCACACCAGCCATTTGTAACTGCCATCGGCGCAGCGGCAGCGGTTCTCGAATTTCACCGGCTCGCCGTCGGCAAGCTGGCGCATCTGCGCCATCGTGTCACCCACATCATCGGCATGGACGAAGTCGATCAGCGATTGTCCGGGCAGGCTGTCGGGCACATGGCCGAGAATGCGTTCGAAAGCCGGGTTGCAGCGGCGAAAGCGGCCATCAAGGCCGAGCACGCACAGCATGTCGAGCGACAGGTTGAACAGGCGGTCGCGTTCCTTTTCCACCTGCACCCGCCGCAGCACGTGGCTGCGCAATGCCCACAGCGTCCATAACACCAGCACCGACAGCCCCAGGATCAGCGTGGCCGGCAGCGCGTGCGGCAGATCACCAGGGCTGCGGACGGCGGTGGCGCGCAAGGCCAGACCGTTGCCAGGTGGATCCAGTGCCAGCTCGAAGGCGAGCGATTCGTCGATGTCCTGCAAAGTCGAGTTGGCGGCCAGCGCCTCGCCACGCGGGTTGCGCAGCACCAACCGGTATTTTTCTCCGAACCAGGCCGGCACCAGATGGCGCACGATGCGCTCGACCGAATAGACGCCGACGATCGCACCCTGGTACTGGCCGCCGCGCAGCACCGGACTATAGACCTCGAGCACGGTGTCGCCTCGAGCCGTGCGATAGGCGTCACCATAGGCCAGCCGCCCTGACACGCGCGCCCGCTCCAGCAACCGGACCTGCTCGCCAACCATTGCATCGCCGCTCAGCCAGTCGGTGGTGTCGAAAGGCGCAGTCCAGCGCACGACTTCGTCTTCGCCCACCCAGGCGATGTTGGCCAGCTCGCTGTGGTTGGCGATGTGCTGGGTGGCACGCAGCTGGAAGTCGTCGCGGTCGATGGCATCTGCCGCCAGATCGCGCCCGAGTTGGCCGAGAAACTCCTCGGTCGCCAGCATCTGGCGGCGCATGGTCTGTTCGGCCCACTGCAGGTCGCGCACGATGGCACCGCGTTCGACCTCGGTCTCGCGCTGCTGCAGCAGCCAGACCAGGGCCAGCATGCTCGACGCAAACAACACCACCGCGACGTAAGGCGCGGCCCAGTACCAGCGTGGCGGGCTGCGACGATCAATAGCGGATTGGGGCATGGGCGGCAACGATGAGAAAGGCGTGG
>DAORUJ010000093.1:0-1933 GCA_035433105.1 Thauera sp. | reverse complement strand
CCATGTTGCACTGCGATTGTCCGGAAGCGGGAACCGGGCGGTCATTCGGTGTAACCCTAACGCGCGATCGCTCCGGCAGCACCGCCCCAAAATCTTCAGCTGTCGGGGTTTTCGCCAATTCTTCTACCACCACGCCAGGCCATAGAGTCGGGGCATGCCTTGTTCAGTCTCCCGGCGCCGCTTTCTCGCCGCCCTTCCGGTCACACTACCGGTTGTTTTCGCCTGCACGCTCGGCACGCCCATGGCACGGGCGCAGGGCGCACCGCGCCGCCCCTCCCTCGAGCCCATCCGCATCGGCGTGTCAGGCCCCTTCACCGGCGGATCGAGCCCGATGGGCATCTCGATGCGCGAGGGCATACGCATCGCCAGCCGCCACATCAACGCCGGCGGCGGGCTGCTCGGCCGCCCCATCGAACTCGTCGAGCGCGACGATGAGGCGCGCAACGAAGTCGGCGCACAACTCGCGCAGGCGCTGATCCAGAAGGAAGGCATCGTCGCCGCGCTGGGTATCGTAAACACCGGGGTCGCGCTGGCAAGCCAGCGTTACTACCAACTCGCTCGCATCCCGATGATCACCTCGGTGGCCACCGGTACGCTGATCACCCGCCAGTTCCTGCCGCCCGAGTTTCCGGACAACTATATCTTTCGCGTGTCGGCAAACGACAGTCTGCAGGCGCGGGTCATCGTGGATGAAGCCGTTGACCGGCGCGGCCTGCGCAGGCTGGCGATCTTTCACGACGCCACCAACTATGGGGTGCTGGGCAAAGAAGACCTGATCGCCGAATTGCAGCGGCGCAGCATTACACCGGTCGCCGTCGAGCGCTTCCAGCTGCAGCAGGCCGACATGAGCACCGCGCTGCAAGCTGCGCGCGCCGCCGGTGCCGAGGCCATACTCACCTATGGTATCGGGCCGGAGCTGGCGCAGATCGCCAACGACCTGGCACGGCTCAACTGGCGCGTACCCATCATCGGCAGCTGGACCCTGTCCATGTCCAACTTCATCGACAACGCGGGCCCCAACGCCGAAGGCGCACGCATGCCGCAGACCTTCATCCAGGACCCTAGCACCCCGATGCGACGCGACTTTCTCGAGGCCTGGCAGCAGGCCACCGGCGCGCAGCGCATCCCGGTCCCTCCGGCTGCCGCACAGGGGTACGATTCAGCGCTTTTGCTGGCACAAGCCATCCGTCAGGCCAACAGCCTGGAAGGGCCGCGGATCCGCGACGCACTCGAGAATCTGAGTACGCCAGTACCGGGTGTCATCATGGCTTACCTGAGGCCCTATTCCCGTGACCAGCACGAAACGCTGACCACACCGCAACAGATCCTGATGGGCGAGGTGCGCGGTGGCCGAGTCATTTTTGCCTACGATGAAGACCGCCAACGGGCCGTGCGCTCATGATCTGCCAGCCACCCGGTGCTTTCATGGCCGACCGGGGGACGCTTCCTCCCTTCCTTTACTCAGACCGGCTCTTTCCGGTCGCACCCTATCGCCAACGGCGCGCCCACCCCGGTGAGTGCGCCGTTTTTGCGTCTGCTCACAGCATCGGTGCGCGGCCTCCAGGGACATATTTACATCGCCACCGTCGACGCAGTTATTGCACATTGCGAAAAGACGTTTTATAGTTTGAAAAGTCAGCCAGCTGGTTGTCGGCTTGGCTGTGCCCGTATCCACACAACTCCTGCCTGCAGGGCAGGATTCGCCAACTGAAAGTCATGAGGAGACAAGCCATGACCGGAATCAGCAACGTTCTCTTGCAACCCGACACGGATGCGCAGGAAACGAAGGAATGGCTGGAAGCCCTGGCCGCCGTCGTCGAACACGAAGGCCCCCAGCGCGCCCACTACCTGATCGAAACCCTGATCGCGACCGCCCGTCAGGAAGGGGTGAACATCCCCTACTCGGCCACCACCGAGTACATCAACACGATTC
>DAORUJ010000092.1:0-12936 GCA_035433105.1 Thauera sp. | reverse complement strand
CACCTTGCCGCGCAGGGGCAGGATGGCCTGCGTTTCCTTGTTGCGCGCCATCTTGGCCGAACCGCCGGCGGAATCGCCTTCGACCAGAAAGAGTTCATTGTCGGCAATGTCATCGGATTCGCAGTCCGACAGCTTGCCGGGCAGCACGGCCACGCCCGAAGTTTTCTTCTTTTCGACCTTTTGCGCGCTCTTCTGTCGTGCCAGCGCCTGCTTGATCGACAGTTCGGCGATCGCCTTGCCGGCATCGACGTGGTTGTTGAGCCAGATCTCGAAGGGGTCGCGTAGCTGCGACGACACCAGCTTCACGGCTTCGCGCGAGTTCAGTTTTTCCTTCACCTGGCCCTGGAACTGCGGGTCGAGCAGGCGCGCCGACAGCACGAAGCTCATGCGTCCGCACACATCCTCCTGCTGCAGCTTGACGCCGCGCGGCAGCAATGTGTGGTGCTCGATGAAGGACTTCAGCGCTTCGAATACGCCGGCGCGCAGGCCGGATTCGTGCGTGCCGCCATTCACCGTCGGAATCAGGTTCACGTAGGACTCGCTCGGCACGGCCGATTCGAACCAGGCCAGCGCCCAGGCCGCGCCTTCGCCTGCGGCGTAGCTGGGGTCGTCCTTGCCGGCGTATTTTTCGGCGGTGAAGATCGGCGCCACCGCCTCGATGTCGCCGGCGAGCTCCTTAAGATAGCCCGCGAGGCCGTCCGGGTAGGTCCAGGTCTTGGTCAGCGCCGCGCCGCTGTCCTGTTCGATGTCGAGCCGCACGCCCACGCCCGACAGCAGCACGGCCTTGGAGCGCAGCAGACGTTCGAGTTCGTTCAGCGGCACGCGCGGTGAATCGAAATAGCGGGCGTCCGGCCACACTCGCACCCGGGTGCCGGTCTGGCGTCCGCAGTCGCCTTCGATGCGCACCGGGCTGATGGTCTCGCCGCCGTCGGCGAAGTCGATGCGGTGGATCTTGCCGTCGCGCTTCACTTCGACTTCGATGTGGGTCGACAGCGCATTGGTCACCGATACGCCGACGCCGTGCAGCCCGCCCGAAAAGGCGTAGGCCGAGTTGCCCTCGCGTTTGTCGAACTTGCCGCCGGCGTGCAGCCGGGTGTAGGCCAGCACCACCACCGGCACGCCCTCTTCGGCGTGCAGGCCGACCGGGATGCCGCGACCATCGTCAGCCACCGTCACCGAGCCATCCAGATGCAGGGTGACGTGGATATTTTTTGCAAAGCCGCCGAGCGCCTCGTCGGCAGCGTTGTCGATGACTTCCTGGATGATGTGCGCCGGGCTGTCGGTGCGGGTGTACATGCCGGGGCGCTCGCGCACCGGCTCGAGTCCTTTCAGGACTCGGAAGGAGGATTCGTCGTACTGCTTGGGAGCGTCTTGCTTGCCAGCCATGTTGCAGGCCCGTTCGGTTTCACGAAGGGGGCAAGGATAGCAGAGCTATCGGCTGTATGAATATTCAGGCGCTGCCGAGGATGCGTCCGCCGCCGGTGGCGCGGGTATGACCGTCGGCATCATAGAGTTGCGGATGGTCAGCGGCGGCGAGCAGCGCCGACAGGGCGGCCTGGTTGTGCGCCATGCGCTCGAGGATGAGCTTGCCGTTTATTTCGTTACGATCGCGCGCCTTGCCGGCCAGTCCCAGAACCTCGTCCCAGCGTGCCAGCACGCGCGGCAGGGCGGAGCACAGCTCGCGAATCGATGCGTCGCCGGGCGTCCGGCCCAGACGGCCGAGCAACAGCCCGCGGTCGGCATGCAGACGCTGCAATTGCCGATAACAGTCGTTCTTTTTTTGCGTCAGTGCGAGCAGCGCGTCGGTGTCGCCCTCGATCAGCAACGCCTCCTCCTGGTCGAGGATCTCGATGAAGGCCTGCAACTGGATGGCCTCGGCTTCGATCAGCAGGGCCAGGCGCTGCTGATCGGCGGGCGAGGGGGCAGTGGGCGCGTGACTCATCGGCTTCTGTATGGCGGCCTGGGACCGATGAGGTTCAAGACTGGCGCGAGCCGGCCAGCATCTCGCGCACGCTTGAGATCAGACCTTCGGCGATACGGTCGGCATCGATCTTGAATTCGCCGTTGGCGATGGCGGCCTTGATCTCCTCGACGCGTTGGGTGTCGACGACTGGCGCTTCGGCGATTGCCGCCTCGGCCTTTTGCAGGCTGGCGGACAGCGAGGACAGCTGAACCTTGTCGCCGCTGCTTGCCGAGATGCTGTTTGTCGACGGGGTGTTCGCACTGGACGCAGGGCGGCTGCGTGGCTCGGTCGCTGCGGTGGCGACCGGCTTGCTCGAACTTTCGATTTTCATGGCGCTTTTTCCATACAGATAGACTCTGACGCTTTAATCGGCAGGCACAAGAAAAACTTGAGCAATTCTGGCGTGAAAAACATCACGCTTGCTGCAAAGCACGGAGCGTGCCTGAAGAGTGTCTCAGAAATTCAGCTCCACCGTACCATCCGCTTGCGCCACGCCGGTCACGGTCTGGCCGCTGGCCAGGCGCACCCGAACGCTGTCGCCCGGTGCCGCATTGTTCAGCGCGCGGCCTTCGCTGGCCACCTTGAATCCAGGGCCGATGCTCATGACCTGGACGTTCTGCCCCTGGCGCACGGCATGTGGCACACGCAGCATGTCGATGCGCAGGGGGCTGCCGGCGGCAATGGCGACGCGTGTTTTGTGGCCTGTAGCCTGGGTGGGGTCGGTCAGGATGTTGTCGGGCAGGGCGGCGAGGTTGCCGCGTCTTGCCGACAGGTCGGCATGGCCGACGATCTGCCCAGCGCGCAATGGCCGTGCGGCGACGAGGTAATCTGCAGTCACAGCGACCTCGGCCTGGAGGTAGGCCGTCCATGTCACCGGCGAGTCGCAGCGCACGCCGACGCTGATCCGTCCCCAGGCGCGGGTGCCCGCAGGCAGGAAGGGCTCGATCGCGGCGCAGGCCGGAAGCTGGTTGTTGGGGTCGAGCGTACCGACGGTGACCGATACTTCGCCTGGCAAACCGGCCGCCTGGTTCTGGAGGAAATCACGCACGCGTGCCTCGATCGGCTCAGGTGCTTGCTGGGCGGCGAGGGGGGCGGCCGCACACAGGCCGGCAAGGGCGACGGTGAGCAGGGCGACCAACTTGAAGCGGCGCTGCGAGGCGGGGTTTGGCTGCAGGTTCATGGAGCGGATTGCAACACGCCGCGACCGGGCAGGGCAACCGGGCCGTTGCGGCAATGTTTGCCGTCAGCCGGCAAGTTCGGCCTTAGCGGTCAGCCGCGAGCGGCCAAATTGGCCGGGCTTTTGCCGTCTTATCGTTCCAAGGCCGCAGTGCCGTGGGCGCTAGCATGCATGGCATGAAAGCTGCGACCGAAGTGTCGGCCGCATATACGCAGGAGGCACCGCGATGAAGACCCAGTTCGACAAGTCGATCCAGTTCCACCAGACCGCATTGAACCTGCAGGCGCAGCGCCAGCAGTTGCTGGCGTCGAACATCGCCAACGCCGACACGCCCAATTACAAGGCCCGCGACATCGACTTTCGCACGGCGCTGCAGGGTGCGCTGAGCGGGGCCAGAGACCGCATGCCGCTCGCCACCACGCAGCCCGCTCATCTTGGCGCCGATCCGGACACGCTGCTGCAGCAGCTCAGCGGTTATCGCACCGAACTGCAATCGGCGGTCGATGGCAATACGGTCAACATGGATATCGAGCGCGCTGCCTTTGCCGAGAACGCCCTGCATTACGAAGCTAGCGTCACTTTCATCAACGGCATGCTGCGTTCGATGAACACCGCGATCACCGGCCAGTAAGTGATCAATGAGGAGTCTGAATCATGAGCATGCTCAATGTTTTCCAGATCGCCGGCTCGGCGCTCAATGCCCAGTCGCTGCGACTCAATACCACCGCCTCCAACCTGGCCAACGCCGACAGCGTGGTTGCCGAGGATGGCCAGCCTTACCGTGCCAAGCAGGTGGTCTTTGCTGCCAGACCGGTCGCCGGGCCGGAGGCGATCGGCGTGCAGGTGACCCAGGTGGTCGAGAGCGCGGCGCCGCTTCGCTTGGTGTACGAGCCCAACAATCCAGCGGCCAATGCCGAGGGCTACGTTGAAATGCCCAACGTCAATGTGGTGGAAGAGATGGTGAACATGATCTCCGCCTCGCGCGCCTATCAGAACAACGCCGAGGTGATGAACACGGCACGGACCTTGCTACAACGTACCTTGCAGATCGGCCAGTAAGGGTTCCAATGATGGTTTTGGCGAGGTCTGCAACGCCGAATACGCCGAAAGCAGGAGAAGAGCATGAGCACCACCGCCAATACGCAGAGCGCCGCCAACGTGCTCGCCAGCATCAACACCCGCAGCGCGCCGGTGGCGAAAGCTGACGAGGACATGGGCGCGCGCTTTCTCACCCTGCTGACGACGCAGCTCAAGAATCAGGACCCGCTCAGCCCGATGGAGAACGCCGAGGTCACTTCGCAGCTCGCACAGATGAGCACGGTCGATGGCATCGAGCGTCTCAATTCGATGTTCAAGGCCTTCCTGGAAGGCCAGAACGCCAACGACTCGATGCAGGCGGCAGCCCTGGTGGGGCGTGGCGTGCTGGTCGAAGGCAAGCATCTTGCACTGACCGAGTCGGGCGCCATCGGCGGCTTCGAACTCGATGCGCCAGCCGACAAGGTGGTGCTGTCGATCAAGGACGCTTCGGGGCTGGAAGTGAAGCAGATCCAGATCGACGACGTCGATGCCGGCAGCCAGAACTTCATCTGGGACGGCACGGCCAACGATGGCGCGCGTGCTGCGGACGGCGTCTATACGCTCGAATTGAGCGCCACCCTGGAAGGCCAGAAAGTCGTCGGCCGCAGCCTCGAGTTTGGTCCGGTGACCAGCGTGATTCGCGGTCCCAAGGGCACCGACTTCCAGGTGGGCTCGCTCGGCGTGTTCAAGTACGACGACATCAAGCAGATTCTCTGATCCGGAGCCCCGATCATGTCTTTTCAGCAAGGTTTGAGCGGCCTGAACGTTTCCTCCAAGGCCCTCGACATCATTTCGAACAACGTCGCCAACACCAACACGGTGGGCTTCAAGAGCGGCTCGGCCATCTTCGCCGACGTGTTCGCCGCGTCGCTGACCGGGTCGGTGTCGGGCAAGCAGACCGGTGCAGGCAGTACGCTGAGCGCCGTCCGCCAGACCTTCACCCAAGGCAACCTGACGACCACCAACAACCCCCTCGATCTTGCGGTCAATGGTGATGGCTTCTTCATCGTCGGTCGCTCTGACGGACCGGACGTCTATACGCGCAACGGCCAGTTCGAGCTCAACAAGGAGGGCTACATCATCACCCCGACGGGCGAGAAGCTGAAGGGCTTCCAGAGCCCGTCAGCAGCGGGTCAGCTGCCGACCCCGGTGGGGGGGCTGAAGGAGATTCTGGTCCCCATCATCGGTTCGCTGCCGCAGACCACGAGCAAGGTGAATATCGGTGGCAACATGGATGCGAACGCGCTGAGTCCGGCCGAGACCTATCCGCAGCTGTTTGGGTCGAATTACACCTTTCCCCTGCCCGAAACGAGCGACTGGCGAGATGCGCGCTCGTACAACTACTCGACCTCGATTGAAGTGTTCGACAGTCTCGGCAAGTCGCATGAGTTCAGTTTTTATTTCACCAAGCTCAAGCCTGATACAACGAGCACGCCCCCGGTCGTACCGAACACCTGGAAAGTGCACACCAGCGTCGATGGCGGCTATCCACTGGGTGTCAACCCGGATGGTACGGTTGCGGATGCGAGCATGATGTGGACGCTGCAGTTCGACCAGAACGGCATTATCGAGACGCCGGTGCTGGGGCCCAATGCAACCAGTCCTCTCGCGGTGCCCAGTGAGTACACGCCCGACGCTTCGCCAATGAGTTTCTACACCGATTTCGCCAACATGCGGCAGATCGGCGGGCCGTACCTGATCACCGAGCTTACCCAGAATGGCTACACTGGCGGCGAGCTGGCCGGGGTGTCGGTCGGCCGTAACGGCATCATCACCGGGCGCTACACCAACGGCGAAACCGTTTCTCTGGCCCAGCTTGCGATCCAGACTTTCCGCAATCCCAACGCACTGAATTCGCTGGGCAACAACTACTGGGAAGCGACGCTGGATTCCGGCCTCACGGCGCCGATCAAGCCGGGCGAGGGCGTCGGTGGCGTGATCTCGTCGGGGATGGTCGAAGACGCCAACGTCGAGCTTACCCAGGAGCTGGTGCAGATGATCATCCAGCAGCGTAACTATCAGGCGAATGCGCAGTCGATCAAGGCTCAGGATCAGATCCTGCAGACCCTGGTGAACCTGCGCTGAGCCTGACTCTGATTGATTGAATCGACTGATTGAAACAAGGGGCAAGCGATGGACCGCCTGATCTATACCGCGATGACCGGTGCCAAGGGCACGATGGACCAGCAGGCGGCGGTTGCGCACAACCTTGCCAACGTGAATTCCACCGGCTTTCGCGCCGAGCTGCACAAGCTGCGCGCCGTTGATGTGCAGACCGATGCCTTGCGCACACGCGCCTTCACCGTGGATGCGAGCGTCGCCAGTGACTTCAACGAAGGGGCGATGCAGTTTACCGGCCGTCCTTATGATGTGGCGCTGCAGGGCAAGGGCTGGCTGGTCGTGCAGACGGCAGAGGGCGGCGAGGCCTACACGCGCAATGGCAGCCTGGCCATCAGTCCCAACGGCGTCCTGCAGGCGCGTGATGGCAAGCCAGTGCTGGGCACGGGTGGGCCGATCACGATTCCGCCGGACCACGACATCACCATTGGTGCAGATGGTTCGATCTCCGCCTCGCAGCCCGACCAGCCGGGCGTGGTCAATGTGATCGGGCAGTTGAAGCTGGTGAATCCACCCGAAACCGGCCTGGTGCGTGGTGATGATGGGCTTTTTCGCACACAGGGTGGCGCTGCGTCTGCGGCCGACCCGGATGTGCGTGTGGCCGGCGGCTATCTCGAAGGCAGCAATGTGAACGTCGTCGACCAGATGGTGCAGATGATTTCACTGGCGCGGCAGTTCGAGATGCAGACCCGCATGCTGAGCACGGCCGAGCAGAACGATCGTGCCGCGGCGCAGGTTCTGGGCCAGGGCTGACGTGCCACGGTCTGATTAGCATGGTTTTTGCATTGCTTTTCGCCAGATGCCTGGTGAACGCCTCCGCCTAAACTGAGCTCATCGAACAAAGTGCCATCGCCGCAAAAGCGGCGAAAGCGGCCGTAGTTTGCCGGCACTTTCTGCCGCACCGGCAATGCAACTCAAAGGAATTCGTCATGATCCGCTCACTGTGGACCGCCCGTACCGGGCTGGATGCCCAGCAAACATCGCTGGACGTGATCTCCAACAACCTTGCGAACGTGTCGACCAACGGCTTCAAGCGCCAGCGTGCGATTTTCGAGGATTTGCTGTACCAGACCATTCGCCAGCCGGGCGCTCAGTCCACCCAGCAGACCCAGATTTCCAGCGGCCTGCAGATCGGCACCGGGGTCAAACCGGTGGCCACCGAGCGCATCTTCACCCAGGGTACCCTGCAGCAGACCGGCGGTTCGCTCGACGTCGCCGTTCAGGGCAACGGCTTTTTCCAGATTGCGATGCCCGATGGCAACACCGCCTACACGCGGGACGGCGCCTTTCAGCTCGACAGCCAGGGCAACATGGTGACCGCGAGCGGCTATCCGCTGGCGGACAACATCAACATTCCGACCGATGCGCTGTCGGTGACGATCGGCAAGGACGGCACGGTGAGTGTGGTGCAGGCCGGGCAGGTCACTCCGGTGGAAATCGGCGCCCTTCAGCTGGCCACCTTCGTCAACGCTGGCGGCCTGCAAAGCGCGGGTGAGAATTTGTATTATGAAACCGGCTCCAGCGGTGTGGCCACCCCGGTACAGCCGGGTACGAACGGCGCTGGTGTGATCAATCAGGGCTACGTGGAAGTCTCCAATGTTAACGTGGCCGAAGAGCTGGTCAGCATGATCGTGACCCAGCGCGCCTACGAACTCAATTCGCGCGCCATCTCCACCTCCGACCAGATGCTTGGCCGGCTGACGCAGCTTTGAGGCCTGCCGCCATGAAGTTGTCTGCGCTGCTGTCGGGAGTCGTGCTGACCCTGCTGTCGGGTTGCGCGTCCGTCTACCCCACACCGCCGACCGCCATTCATCAACCGATGAGCGCGCGGCCCGAGGGGCAACTGCAGGCGCAGCCCGCCAACGGCGCGATCTTCCAGCCTACAGCGGCGCGCCCGCTGTTCGAGGACCGGCGCGCACGCGCGGTGGGCGACACCATCACCATCAATCTCGTCGAACGCAACACGGCGCAAAAAAGTGCCAATGCCAATGCCACGCGCGGCTCGAGCCTGACCGGTGGCATCACGGCGAGCAGCAAGCTGCCACTGGGCGGACTGGCCGGCCTCAACGTCGAGGCGGGCGCAGATTCGGACTTCTCCGGCAAGGGCGGCGCAGCGGCCAACAACGCCTTCAACGGCACGATCACGGTGACCGTCATCGACGTCTATCCCAACGGCAACCTGCTGGTGTCGGGCGAAAAGATGGTGGCGATCAACCAGGGCAGCGAGTTCATCCGCTTCTCGGGCGTGATCAACCCCAACAGCGTCACCTCTGCCAACACCGTGCAATCGACGCAGGTCGCCGATGCACGCATGGAATACCGGGGCAGCGGTTTCATCGACGAATCGAACACCATGGGTTGGCTGCAACGCTTCTTTGTTGCCATCCTTCCGTTCTGAGGCAGGTCATGAAAGGTCTTCGCTCCTTGCTGTTTCGTGTGCTGGTCGTGCTGGCCGCCGCCGGCGTCTTCTACGCCGAGGCCTCGCATGCGGCCGCCGAGCGCATCAAGGACCTCGCTTCGGTGGCAGGTGTGCGCGACAATCAGCTCGTTGGCTACGGCCTCGTCGTCGGCCTGGACGGTTCGGGCGACCAGACCACGCAGACCCCCTTTACCGTACAGAGCATCGTCAACATGCTCGGCAACATGGGCGTGACCCTGCCGCCCGGAACCAAACTGCAGTTGAAGAACGTCGCGGCGGTCATGGTCACGGCCGTGCTGCCACCTTTCGCCCGGCCGGGGCAGGCGATCGATGTCACCGTATCTTCGATCGGCAATGCCAAGAGTCTGCGCGGTGGCACCCTGGTGCTGACACCGCTCAAGGGTGCCGATGGCAACATCTACGCGATGGCGCAAGGCAACATGGCCGTAGGGGGCGCAGGTGCCCAGGGTGGGGGAGCCTCGCAGGTCATCAACCACCTGTCGGCGGGGCGCATCCCTGGTGGCGCGACCGTCGAACGTGCGGTGCCGTCCATGCTTGGTGAGCTCGATACGGTCACCTTCGAGCTCAACGACGCTGATTTTGGCACCGCGCGGCGCGTGGTCGATGCGATCAACCTCGTCCATCCGGGCTCAGCGCAGGCGCTGGACGGGCGCAGTATCCAGGTTCGTGCGCCGAGCGACTCCGGCGCGCGCGTCGCCTTTTTGGGGCAGATCGAGAACCTTGAGGTCACACCGGTCGCGCAGGCAGCCAGGGTCATCGTCAACTCACGGACAGGTTCGGTGGTGATGAATCAGCGGGTCAGTCTGCAGAACTGCGCGGTGGCACACGGCAACCTCACCGTCACGGTCAACAACCAGGCTCAGGTCAGCCAGCCACCGCCGCTGTCAGGCGGGCAGACCGTCGTCACTCAGACCGGGCAGGTCGATATCGCGCAGGAGGGCGGTGTCCTGTTCAACCTGCAGGGTGGTACCAATCTGGCCGATGTGGTGAAGGCACTCAATGTTCTGGGGGCCAAGCCGATGGATCTGGTCAGCATCCTGCAGGCGATGAAGGCGGCCGGCGCGCTGCGCGCAGAACTGGAGATCATCTGAGGATCGGATCATGAACGCAGGTTTCCAGCTCAATGCCTTCGATCCCAACTCACTTGGCGACCTGAAGCGTCTCGCACATACCGACGGTCAGGGTGAAGACACCCTGCGCGCGGCGGCGAAGCAGTTCGAGGCCTTGTTCCTGCAAATGGTCATGAAGTCGATGCGCGAGGCAACGCCGGCCAGCAGCCTGATGGACAGCGATCAGACCAAGACCTACCAGAGTCTGCTTGACCAGCAAATGGCCTTGAACATGTCGCAGGCCAAGGGCACCGGCCTTTCCGAGGTTATTTACCGTCAGCTCGGCGGCAAGGATGCGGCGACCGGAAACGGCGCTGCGTTGACCGCCCTGGGCGCACTTGACACAGGTAGCCGTGGGGCGAGTGCTGGCTTCGACCTGGCTGGCGTTGTCCGTCGCCCGGCAGTTTCTGCCGTTCGCGCAGGTCAGGCGGAAAGTGCTGCCGCGGCCATGCTTGCCGGCTTGCCGGCTGCCAGCGGTGTTGCCGCGCTAGGCATCGGCCGCGGGATCGATGAGGCCGCCGCTGTGTCCAGCTACGAACGGGCCACGCTTGAAGCGCGGCTCAATGAGGCGGTGCGCAGCGCGCGTGACGCTGGCGGTGCAGTGTCGCAGCAGGCGAAGGATTTCGTTGCCGAAGTGTGGCCCCATGCGCTCGAGGCCAGCCGCCAGACCGGCATCCCGGCCCACTTCATGGTGGCACAGGCCGCGCTTGAGACGGGCTGGGGGCAGAAGCAGCTGCGTCACGCCAACGACCGTCCGAGCTACAACCTTTTCAACATCAAGGCAGGCGCGGCCTGGACCGGGCCTACCGTGGCGCGCGACGTGACCGAGTACGCCAACGGTCAGGCCTACAGCGAGTCCGCGCACTTCCGTTCCTATGGGTCGTATGCCGAGTCCTTCCGCGACTATGCGAGCCTGATGACCCGCAGCCCGCGCTACGCCGAGGTGCTCGGCCAGACCGATGCGGGCGGCTTTGCCCGCAGCCTGCAGGAAGCCGGCTACGCAACTGACCCGATGTATGCGGACAAGCTCACCCGCATCATTGGGGGCAGCACCTTGCGCAGCGCACTCGCGCTGGCTGGATGAGGCGACAGCTCAGGCGCTGCTGGCAGGAATCTTGCATGTAGTGGCTGAAACCAGCGCACCAGGGAAACACCATGTCGTCCTTGCTCAACATCGGGCTCACCGGGCTGAACGCTTCGCAGGCCCAGCTCAACACCACCAGTCACAACATCACCAACGCGGCGACGCTGGGCTATCACCGCCAGGCGGTGTCCCAGGCCGCGCGCGATCCGCAGGGTCTCGGCGGCGCATTTTTCGGCACTGGCACGATGGTTTCGGGTGTCACCCGTGCGTACAGCCAGTTGCTGGAAAACCAGGTGATGAACGCCGACAGCCGGCGTGCCGACTATGCTGCGTACAACCAGTACATCTCCCAGGTCGACAACGTGCTCGCCGATGCAGACACCGGGTTGACGCCGGCGCTGAACGAGTTCTTCGGTGCGATGCAGAGCGTGTCGTCCAACCCGACCAACGTCGCCGCCCGGCAGGCGCTGATCTCGAGTGGCGAAACCCTGACGGCGCGCTTTCGGACCCTCGATGCGCGAGTCTCCGAAATTGCTCAGGGTGTGCAGGGAGAGATCGGGGCAACCCTGGGCAGCATCAATAGTTACGCTGAGGCGATCGCCGAGCTCAATCAGCGCATTGCCGTTTCACAGGCCAACGTCGGCGGGGCGGCCGCGAGCGACCTGCTCGACCAGCGTCAGCAGGCCATTGCCGAGCTCAATCAGCTGGTCAAGGTCAGCACCGTTACAACGCGCGATGGATCGCTGTCCGTGTTCATCGGCTCCGGGCAAAATCTGGTCATGGGCAGCCGGGCGAAAGAGCTGCTGATTGGTGACAAGCTCGACGAGAACGGCCGGCCGATGGTGTTGATTCGCAGCGCCGGGAATGAGGCAACGCCGATCGCGGAAACGCTGCTGTCGGGCGGTGCCCTGGGGGGGCTGCTCGCCGTGCGGCGTGATGGCCTGGAGCCAGCGCAGCGCAGCCTGGGCTTGCTGGCCGCGACCATGGCCACCGCCTTCAATGAGCAACACGAGCTCGGCGTTGATCTGAACGGGCGGATGGGAAGCGCCTTCTTCGATTTTGCTCCAGTCCGGGTGGACCCCGCTGGCACTGTCAGTGCCAGCATCAACCCCGAGCAGCTCGCCGGCCTGACCGGCAGCGACTATGCCTTGAGCTATGACGGCACGCGCTATGTGATGACCGACATCGGCACGGGCGAGCAGCAAGCCGTCACGCCCGCAGTGGGTGGGACACTCCAGTACAAGGGCCTGAACCTCGAAGGACTCGATGGGCTTGTTGCGGGTAATCGCGTCTTCATCTATCCGACGCGCTTTGCGGCGGGCAGTATCGAAATGGCCATCAGCGATCCGCGCACCGTTGCTGCTGCGGCACCGGTCGTGAGCGCCGCGGCGGCGAGCAATAGCGGCACGGCGCGCATCACCGACATCCGCATCGCCAGCAGCGAAGGCATGGCGAACACCAGTGGGGTTCCGGTGTTCAACCCGGCGGCGCTGACGTTCACCGAAGCGAGCGGCGTATTTACGCTGCAGGTTTCGCCTGCGGGTGAGTACAGCTTCGTCGGCGGTGATACCTACACGCCCGTATCCGAGAGTGCCGGAAAGGTATTCACGCTGCAGAACAGCGCAGGCTTCAGCTACGAATTCAAGCTTTCCGGCGTCCCTGCCGTTACCGGTGATGGGTTCAGCCTGAGCGCCAACACGACCGGAATCGCCGACAATCGAAACGCGGCCCTGCTCGGTGCCCTGCAAACCGACAAGTTGATGTTTGGTGGGGGGACGACCGGCAATACACCCACCGCCACGCTGAACAATGCCTACGCCCAACTCGTCGCCAAGATTGGCAGCAAGACACGAGAAGTGCAGGCCGGCGAACGCACGCAAACCTCCCTGCTGGAACAGGCGCAGGCCGCGCGCGATTCAGTGTCGGCGGTGAATCTGGATGAGGAGGCGGCGAATCTCGTGCGCTTCC
>DAORUJ010000091.1:1601-13094 GCA_035433105.1 Thauera sp. | reverse complement strand
AGCCGGACAAGAGTATCATCTTGTCCGGCTTTTGAATTCTGGAGCGGGAAACGAGGCTCGAACTCGCGACCTCAACCTTGGCAAGGTTGCGCTCTACCAACTGAGCTATTCCCGCATCTTGCTCACTGACGCCAGCGACTGACCCCGTCGACTAACCCCAGAAACTAAACCCTTCGACAGGCTTTCCAGAACCATTCGAAGAGCCGTGTCCGTGCTGCCAATACTTGCTACTGCTTACCCATACCGGCTACCAATACACCACGCACCCGTACTACTTGTTTCGTCCAGCACTTTAAGTGCGCTCAACGGGGCCGAACTATACCGGGCTTGGCTGCCGCGCGCAATATGCGCGCGTACGAAAACCGTGCGTCTGAATCAACCAAGCGCTTCATCGACCAGCTCGATCCAGTGACGAACCGGCGTGCGCCCCGCGCCGTCGAGATGGCTTTGGCAGCCGACGTTGGCCGTCACGATCAGTTCGGGCTTGCCGCTCTCGAGGGCGTCTAGCTTGTTGTCACGCAACTGACGGGATAGCGCGGGCTGGGTCAGGGAATAGGTGCCGGCCGACCCGCAGCACAAATGGGCATCGGGCACGGGTGTCAGGCCAAAGCCCAGTCTGCCGAGCACGGCTTCTACCGCTCCGCCAAGCTTCTGCGCATGTTGCAGCGTGCATGGGCAGTGGACGGCCAGGCGCTTGTCGCCACGCACGCCAAGGCCTTCCAGCGGTTCGGCATGCAGCACTTCGACCAGGTCCCTGGCCAGCTCACTCACCCTTACCGCCTTGCGCGCATAGGCCGGATCGTGACGCAACACGAAGCCGTACTCCTTGACGAAGGCACCGCAACCGCTGGCGGTCTGCACGATTCCCTCGGCGCCTGCCTCGATCGCCGGCCACCAGGCATCGATATTGCGACGTGCCCGGTCCAGCCCGGTCTCATGGGCATCGAGGTGAAAATCGACGGCGCCGCAACAACCGGCCTCGCTTGCCGGAACGACGCTGATGCCCAGGCGGTCGAGCACCCGTGCCGCAGCGGCGTTGGTATTGGGGGCAAGGCCAGGCTGCACACAGCCCTCCAGCATCAACATCGTGCGCGCATGGCGAGGCGCCGGCCTCGGTCTGGCGTTGCCCTTGGACCCGCCTGGAGGCATACCCCGTGGCAGCTTGGCCGACAGCGACCCTGGCAGCAGCGGCCGCAGCGCATCGCCGACCTGCAACAGCGTCCTGAACAGGGCGGGCCGCGGCAGCACGCTGCGCAGCAGCTTGCGCTGGAGCACCTCGCTCAGCGGTCGCGGGGACCAGCGCTCGATGGCGACACGGCTGAAATCCAGCAGTTTGTGGTACTGAACGCCAGACGGGCAGGTGGTTTCGCAGTTACGGCAGCTCAAACAGCGATCAAGATGCTGGCGCGTGCTGGCGCTGACTTCGTTTCCCTCCAGCATCTGCTTCATCAGGTAGATTCGCCCGCGCGGACCGTCGAGCTCATCGCCCAGCAGTTGATAGGTGGGACAGGTCGCATTGCAAAAGCCGCAGTGCACGCAGGTGCGCAGCACACCTTCCGCCACATCGGCACCCGGCAGCGTGCGCGCTGCCTCACTCAGATTGGTTTGCATGTCTCGTTCCAGGCCAGTTCTTGCGCATCTTCAGGATGCTCACCCTGCACTCAAAGCCCGGCATACATGCGGCCGGGGTTGAAGATGCCCTGTGGGTCGAGCTGTGCCTTGAGCGCCTGGTGGTAGCGCATCAGCACGGGTGGCAGCGGATGCAGCGGACTGTCGGTGATCCCGGGCGTATGGCAGCTGGCGTGTCCGCCCGCAGCCACCGCGGCACTGCGTACCGCCGCCGCATCGGCCGTCGTCTTGAGCCAGCGTTGGGCACCGCCCCAGTCGATCAGTTGCTGTCCCGACGGCAGTGCCGGGCGGCTGTCGTTAGCTACCGCGACGCGCCACAGCGGCGCCGGGTCGGCAAAAAAATCCAGTTGCTGCTCACGCAGCGCGGTCCAGAATGCCGCCGCACTCTCCTCGCCGCCCAGGGTGTCGCGGGCCGCCTTGACCGAGCCTTCGCCCCCTTCGAGGCGCAGCATCAGGGCCTCGCCGTCGTGACAGGCGGCGGTGATTGGCAGTGGCTGCTGGCCCCATTCGGCAAAGTGGATCAGTGCGGTCTCCACATCCATCTCCAGGCGCAGGCTGAGGCTGGCGCGGGGCTTGGGCAGCACCTTGAAGGAGACCTCGGTAAGCAGACCGAGACAGCCCAGGCTGCCTGTCATCAGGCGCGACACGTCGTAGCCGGCGACATTCTTCATCACCTCGCCGCCAAAACGCAGGTGCTTGCCCTGCCCCGTGATCACGCGACAGCCCAGCACAAAATCGCGAACCGCGCCCACCCAAGGCCGACGCGGGCCCGACAGCCCCGCAGCCACCATACCGCCAACCGTCGCCGCGCCACCAAAGTGCGGCGGCTCGAAGGCCAGCATCTGCCCCGACTGATCGAGCACAGCTTCCAGCGCAGCGACCGACGTGCCCGCGCGCGCAGTGACGACGAGCTCGGTCGGGTCGTAACTGACGATGCCGCAGTGTGACCGCGTATCGAGCGGCAAACCCTGGATTTCGCGCCCATAAAAGGCCTTGGTACCACCACCCCGGATCAGGACCGGGGTGTCGGCGGCCAGTGCCGCACACACCTGGGCCAGCAGGGTTTCGCTGCAGTCGGCGTCGCTTGCCTGGATGTTCATCAGAAACGCTCCAGTTCGGGAAAGGGCAGTTTGCCCTGATGCACACGCATGGCGCCGTTCTCCGCACAACGGCGCAGCGTGGGGATGTTCTTGCCCGGGTTGAGCAGGCATTGCGCATCGAAAGCCGCTTTCACCGCATGGAAAAAGCTCAGTTCGTCGGCGTTGAATTGCACGCACATCTGGTTGATCTTCTCGCGCCCCACGCCATGCTCGCCGGTGATCGTGCCGCCGACGGCGACGCAGAGCTCGAGGATCCTGCCGCCCAGCTCCTCGGCCTTCTCCAGCTCGCCCGGCTGGTTGCCATCGAACAGGATCAAGGGGTGCATGTTGCCGTCACCCGCATGAAAGACGTTGGCCACGCGCAGGCCGTATTGCTCGGCCAGCTCGGCCGTTCCCCGCAGCACCCTGGGCAGGTGACGTCGCGGAATGGTGCCATCCATGCAGTAGTAGTCGGGCGACATGCGGCCCACCGCCGGAAAGGCGTTCTTGCGTCCGGCCCAGAAACGCGCACGCTCCGCTTCGTCGCGCGCCAGGCTGACCGCGGTGGCACCCGCGGTGTCCAGCACCTCGCGCACCCGCTCGATGTCCTCGGCCACATCGAGCTCGACACCGTCGAGCTCGCACAGCAGGATGGCCTCGGCGTCGACGGGATAGCCGGCGTGGATGAAGTCTTCTGCCGCCTGTATCGCCAGCTTGTCCATCATCTCCAGGCCACCCGGAATGATGCCGGCGCCGATGATGTCGGCCACCGCCTTGCCGGCCTTGTCTACCGAATCGAAGCTCGCCATCAGCACGCGCGCCACCCGAGGCTTTGGCAGCAGCTTCACCGTTACTTCGGTGACGATGCCGAGCATGCCTTCGGAGCCGGAAAACAGGGCCAGCAGATCGAAGCCCGGCGCGTCGAGTGCGTCTGCGCCCAACGTCATGCGCTCGCCCTCCATCGTCAGCACTTCGAGCTTGATGACGTTGTGGACGGTCAGGCCGTATTTGAGGCAATGCACCCCGCCAGCGTTCTCCGCCACGTTGCCGCCAATCGAACAGGCGATCTGCGACGAGGGGTCGGGGGCGTAGTACAGCGCATAAGGTTCGGCCGCCTGCGAAATTGCCAGATTGCGCACCCCCGGCTGGACACGGGCAAAGCGCCCTTTCGGATTGAGTTCGAGAATGCGGTTGAAGCGCGCCATCACCAGCAGCACGCCCTGGGCGAGCGGCAGAGCACCACCCGACAGCCCGGTACCCGCCCCGCGCGCGACAACGGGCACGCGCCGCGCGTGACAGATCCGCAGGATCGCCTCGACCTGCTCCACCCGTTCGGGCAGCACCGCAAGCAGCGGCATCGTGCGGTATGCGGCAAGGCCATCGCACTCGTAGGGGTGCAGATCCTCCTCACGATGGAGGATGAACAGGTCGGGAACGGCCCGTCGCAACTCGGCAATGAGATCGGCACGATCGACCCTGCTCAGTGCGCCGTCGATTTCCTCATCATAAAGAATGTTCATCGCAGATCCCTCTGAAGGTTCTCACCTGGGCAGACCACGCAGCTTTGCGTTGGAAACCGGTAGCAACGACCGGAAGCCTAAAACCAATGCCGGCTCGCTCCAAGCATTGTTCTGCTGGGCGCACGTTTTTTGGTTGCGGCAGCCCGATCCCGCCAGGGAAAAGGACCATGACATGCGGCTTGTACGCGGCAGCACTGGCTTATGGTGGCGCCCTATAGCGCTCACCCTAATCGCTGTCGGCCATTTTTACACTGAGCCACCGCTGCGGCGAACTGTCTGATGGCAAAACTCTCAACAACTAATCAAAAATTTCCATGCCCATGATTTACTTTATTTATTTTATTCATAGTTATATGTGGCATGAATTCTGCTTTACGTTCCGGCAGGCAAAAGTCTGAACTTGGCCAAAACAGCGCTCACCGCCCTGGACCTAGTTTCAGGCAAGTGCTGAGACCGCAATCCAATTAGACAAGAGGGACTAAAAATGCGAATCAAAATCGGACAACTGACCATGGCGCTCGCCATCATGGGTTGCTCAACGGCCAATGCCGCTGTAGTGACAATCTGGGGTGAGGCAGCGGGCAGCCTGAGCCAGGCCTCAATGAATAATTTCTACAATGGGCTTGCCGGGCATTCTTCAAGCATTGCCACGGGCACGCTTGATACGGTGAATCTTACGAACGTCAACCTGCTGTGGGCCACCCAACCCGCCAACAGCTATACCGCTGCAGAGCTGTCGACCATGAGCAGCTTTCTAAATGGTGGGGGCCGTATTGCCTTCATGGGTGAGCACGGCACCTACACTCCGAATGAGAACAATCGCATCAACGCAGCGCTTTCCGCAGTAGGCAGCACCATTTCCATCAATAACGTCATACTGGACAGTGGCAGTCGCTCAGCCAGCGTGGGCGATGGTCAGATCTTGAGCCATGCATTGACCGCTGGAGTGAGCACCTACTATTACGCCGCATTCGCCCCGCTGAGCATCAGCGGAACAGCCGAAGCGCTGATGCTGGGTGAAGATTCCTACCTAGGCAACCCCAGCATCATGATGGCCTACCAGAACATTGGGCCTGGTAGCGTTTTCCTGATTACCGACCAGAACGTTTGGGATGGCGCGCCGAACAACTGGCCCGGCTACAACAACGGAACCATGTTCGAAAACCTGCTGATCGGCAGCACCGGCGCACCCCCTGTCGATCCGACACCCGTACCCGAGCCCGTATCCCTCGCATTGCTGGGTATTGGTCTGGCCGGACTGGGCGCCATGCGCCGCCGCAAGACCGCCTGATTGCATTCGCAATCAAAAAAATAGGGGCGATTCGCTAAGCGGATCGCCCCTATTTCTTGTGCATGCCCATGCTGCGTTCACGCAAGAAAAAGCCCGCTCAGGGCGGGCTATTTCTTTTATTTTACTGGAGGCGCGACCCGGAATCGAACCGAGGTACGCGGCTTTGCAGGCCGCTGCATAACCACTCTGCCATCGCGCCTTGAAGCTTGCGGTTCAACTTTATGAAAAAGCTGACTCTAAAAACGCAACCGCCTGCATTGCGCTTGCTACCGGAAAGCTTGGAGCGGGAAACGAGGCTCGAACTCGCGACCTCAACCTTGGCAAGGTTGCGCTCTACCAACTGAGCTATTCCCGCTCGGGAAAGAGCGCCATTATAGTCGGCGAACTCTGGATGTCAAGCCTGATTTTGCCCCTGCAAAAAACGCCTGTGCGGCAGTGAGTGTGTTCTATCTACCCTGCTCTGCAGTCAGCAGGGGAATCGCACGATGCAGGTAATAGCCCATCGACCACAGCGTCAGGGCTGAAGCAATGTAGATCAGCACGCTGCCCAACAGCCGAAGGTCGACCGACAGGACGGGAGCGTCATACAGCAGCAAGGGAATCGCGGCCATCTGCGCTGCGGTCTTCAGCTTGCCGACGTAGGCCACGGCCACACTGGCGGATTTGCCGACTCGTGCCATCCATTCGCGCAGCGCCGAAATGGTGATCTCGCGACCAATGATGATGACCGCGATGATGGCATCAACCCGCGACAGTTGTACCAGCAGGATCAAGGCCGCAGCGACCATCAGCTTGTCCGCCACCGGATCAAGGAAGGCGCCGAATGCCGAGGTCTGTCCCAGCGCGCGCGCGAGATAGCCGTCAAACCAGTCGGTGATTGCAGCAGCCGCAAACAAGGCCGTCGCAATCAGGTTCTGGTGCTGCACCGAGAGCATGCCGTCGGGCAGGTAGAACACGCCCACGAAAATCGGAATCAGCGCGATACGGGCCCAGGTCAGGGTATTGGGAATATTGAATATCATGCCGGGGAAAACGCCGGGTCGCGAAAAATGGATTGGTGCGGCAGTATATCAGCGCCTTCGCGGGACTCAGGCATCCAGTGGCGATCCGGCGGCCGTTTGCGCCGACCGCGATGCGGTTCTGCCCTGCGCTCAGGGTTGGACAGGGCCATCAGCTCGTTACATCATTGGGTGATCAAAACCACTGCAGCCCCCCTCGGAGCTAAGCACGCCGATGCAAACAGGACTCGAGCCACAAATGCGACTTGTCGGCGACATCGGGGGCACCCATGCACGATTTGCCATTGCCGATGAACGCGACCGCATCAGTCGCGTGCGGGTGTTGCATTGCGCGGATTTCAGCGGACCCGAGCAGGCAGTACGTCGCTATCTGGCGCTTGAGCCTATGGTGCAGCCGCGCCAAGCTGCATTCGGCATCGCTACCCCCGTGAGCGGCGACGACGTGGCGATGACCAATCATCACTGGCGCTTCTCCGTCGATGCGTTACACCAGGCGCTCGGGCTGCAACGCCTGCTGCTGCTGAATGACTTCACCGCGCTTGCGCTGGCCTTGCCTCTGTTGACAGCCGACGACTACCACGCCGTCGGTGGCGGCTCGACCATCGACCCTGCGGCGATCGCCCTGCTCGGCCCCGGCACCGGACTCGGGGTGTCGGGTCTGCTGCCCGCAGGCGGGCATCATGTACCGCTGCAGGGCGAAGGCGGCCATGTGACCCTGGCAGCTCGCAACCGCCGCGAGGCGGAGGTCATCGACTGGCTCCGCCAGCATAGCGACCACGTCTCGGCCGAGCGTGTGCTGTCCGGACCCGGCCTGATCTCGCTGCACGATGCCGTACGCGCACTGGCCGGGCGGCCGGCCGTGTCGCTGCCCAGTGAGCAGATCAGCGCCCGCGCCATGTCCAACACCTGCGTCTACTGCAGCGAAGCGCTAGATCTCTTTTGCGCGCTGCTCGGTACGGTCGCGGCAGACCTGGCCCTGACGCTGGGTGCGCGCGGAGGGGTCTACCTCGGCGGGGGGATCATTCCCCGTTTGGGTGATTTCTTCGCGCGCTCGCCTTTCCGCCAGCGCTTCGAGGACAAGGGACGTTTTTCCGCCTGGCTTGCGCGCATTCCGACACGCGTCATCGACGCCCCCTATGCCGCACTGGCTGGCGCAGCCGCCGCGCTGAAAAGCCCGGTTCGCATCGGTTACGAGGCTGCGGAACGGGCACAATAATGCCTGCCGGTCCAACAGCGACCCGTCTCTCCCCAGCAATCCATCGATCATGAGCAATTCGACCCCAAACTCCACCTGGCAGGCGCTGCTCAACCACCGTGACGAGATCGGCAAACGCCATCTCAGCCAACTGTTCGCGTCCGAGCCGACGCGGGTCGCATCCATGCAGGCCGAGGCCTGCGGCCTGTTTCTCGATTTCTCCAAGAACCGCGTCACCCACCGGACCCTCGACTTGCTGTTCGACCTGGCGCGCGACGCGAAACTGACCGAGCGTTGCGCAGCCATGTTCGAGGGTGAGCGCATCAATGTCACAGAGCAGCGTGCGGTGCTGCACACCGCCCTGCGACGTCCGGCAGGCGAGGTGTTGATGGTGGACGGTCACAACGTCATCAGTGACATCACCAAGGTGCGTGAACACGTCGGCCGGTTTGCCGAGGCCGTACGCTGCGGCGACTGGCTGGGGCATGATGGCCGGGCAATCACCGATATCGTCAATATCGGCATCGGTGGCTCGGACCTCGGCCCACTGATGGTATGCGAGGCGCTGAAGCCCCATGCCCATCCGCGGCTGCGCATGCATTTCGTCTCCAATGTCGATGGCGTGCAGATCAATGAGGTGCTGCGCCAGGTCGATCCGGGCACGACGCTATTCATCGTCGCGTCGAAGACCTTCACGACCCAGGAAACCCTGACCAACGCGCACACCGCACGCGACTGGTTCATCCGCCACAGCGGTGGCGAGCACGCCATTGCCCGCCACTTCGTCGCGGTCTCCACCAATGCCGGGGCGGTGACGCGCTTCGGCATCGACCCGGCCAACATGTTCGGCTTCTGGGACTGGGTGGGCGGGCGTTATTCGCTGTGGAGTGCAATTGGTCTTCCGATCGTGCTCCAGATCGGTGCCGTGCGCTTTGGCGAATTGCTCGCCGGTGCTCACGCGATGGACCTGCACTTTCGCAGCGCGCCGTTCGAACGCAACCTGCCGATCATCATGGCACTCCTCGGCATCTGGAACATCGACTTTCTCGATGCGCCGAGCCAGGTCATCGCCCCCTACCATCAGCACCTGCATCGCCTGCCCGCTTTCCTGCAGCAACTCGACATGGAGTCGAACGGCAAATCGGTGAAGCTGGACGGCTCTCCGGTCGGCTGTCAAACCAGCCCGGTGATCTGGGGCGAGCCGGGCATCAACGGCCAGCACGCTTACTTTCAGATGCTGCACCAGGGCACACGCTTCGCCCCGATCGACTTCATCGGCGTATTGGAAGGCCCCGTCGACCTCGCCCACCACCGCCGCATCGCCTTCGCCAACATGCTTGCTCAGGCCGAAGCCCTGATGCGGGGCAAGTCGGCCGCCGAAGTGGAAGCCGAAATGCACGCGGCAGGCGTGGATGAGGAACGCATCCAGGCACTGATTCCGCATCGCATCTTTCCGGGCAACCGGCCCAGCAACGTGCTGCTGCTCGATCGCCTCGACCCGTTCATCCTGGGCGCGCTGATCGCGCTCTACGAACACCGCACCTTCGTGCAGGGTGTGATCTGGGGTGTCAACTCCTTTGACCAGTGGGGCGTCGAACTCGGCAAGCAACTTGCGGCCCGCGTGCTGGACGACCTCGCTGCGAACGCCGACAGCCATGCCCACGATACCAGCACCACCAGCCTGATCGCCCGCTATCGCGCGCGTGCAGCGCAAGCGCGCGACGACGCGGCATAGCGCCCCCCTCACCCACAAGTGCCCACCCAGAATCGAACATGAACATCCAGACTGTTTCCACCCAGCCTTTCAGCGACCAGCGCCCTGGCACCTCGGGCCTGCGCAAGAAGGTCAGCCGCTTCCAGCAGCCACACTACCTCGAGAACTTCGTCCAGGCCCTGTTCGACATCCTGCCCGACCGCGCTGGCCAGACCCTGGTGCTGGGGGGCGATGGCCGCTTCCATAACCGCGTTGCCGTCCAGACCATCCTGCGCATGGCGGCCGCCAACGGCTTCGCCAGGGTGCTGGTAGGCCGTGGCGGGCTGCTATCCACGCCAGCGGTCAGCGCAGTCATCCGCAAGCACGGCTGCTTCGGCGGCATCATCCTGTCGGCCAGCCACAACCCTGGCGGCCCCGACGGCGACTTCGGCATCAAGTACAACATCGCCAACGGCGGCCCTGCGCCCGAGAGCATCACCGAAGCCCTCTTCGCCCGCTCCACCAGCCTCAACGAATACCGTATCGTCACTGGAACGGCGGATATCGATCTTGAAACCCTCGGCATCCAGCGCCTGGGCGACATGTCGGTCGAGATCATCGACCCGGTCGCCGACTACGCTGAGCTGATGCATCGCCTGTTCGATTTCGACGCCATGCGCGCCTGGTTCGCCGCCGGTGGGCGGATGCGTTTCGATGCGATGAATGCGGTGTGCGGTCCCTATGCCCATGCGATCCTCGAAGGCCAGCTCGGCGCGCCGGCGGGGACCGTGATCAATGGCGAACCGCTGGAAGATTTCGGCGGCCATCACCCAGACCCCAACCCCGCTCACGCCACCGAACTGATCGAGATGATGAGCGGGCAGCATGCCCCGGACTTTGGCGCGGCCTCGGATGGCGACGCTGACCGCAACATGATCCTCGGCCGCAGCTTCATCGTCACGCCCTCCGACAGCCTCGCCGTCCTTGCTGCCAACGCCACCCGCGTACCCGGCTACCGCGATGGACTGACCGGCATCGCGCGTTCGATGCCCACCTCACGCGCCGCCGACGCCGTGGCCGCGGCGCTCGGCATTCCGTGTTTCGAAACGCCCACCGGGTGGAAGTTCTTCGGCAACCTGCTCGACGCCAACAAAGCGACGCTGTGCGGGGAGGAAAGTTACGGCACCGGGTCGAACCACGTGCGCGAGAAGGACGGCCTGTGGGCGGTGCTGTTCTGGCTCAACCTGCTTGCGGTCAGCGGCCAGTCGGTCGCCGCACTGGTGCGCGCGCACTGGGCCCGCTTCGGCCGCCATTACTATTCGCGCCACGACTGGGAAGGCATCGCCACCGAGCATGCCGATGCACTGATGGCCGCACTGCGGGCAAAACTACCCAGCCTCGCCGGACAGGATTTTGGCGCGGGCTTGCGCATCTCAGAGGCGGATGACTTCGCCTATACCGACCCGATCGACGGCTCCTTGAGCACCCGCCAGGGCGTTCGCCTGATCTTCGACAACAGCAGCCGGATCGTCTTCCGTCTGTCCGGTACCGGCACCGAAGGGGCCACGCTGCGCGTCTACCTTGAGCGCTTCGAACCCGACCCCAGCCGTCACGACCTGCCCGCACAGCAGGTCCTGTCCAGCCTGATTCGCGTTGCCGACGAGATTGCCGATATCCATGGCCACAGTGGCCTGGCTGCGCCGACCGTCATTACCTGACGGGGTCGGACTCAAGGCGCTCCATCGCCCAGCCGTTGATGAGGGCGAAGAGCGCGATAAAGAACGAGAGCACGATCATGTAGGCCACACCGAAATAATGCGCGAGCAGTGGCAGCAGTGGGAGCTTGATCGCGCGCGCATACAGCAGCACCGCGATCAGCGCGCTGCGCATGCCGCGGGCGCGCAGTTCGGCGAGCAGGCCATACCAGGCGTAGGCCGGTCCGGTCGAGAACATGCCGGCGGCGACTGCAAGCAGCCAGCCGCGCGCTCCCGAGTCGCGCCCCATCCAGGCGCGGGTGCGCTCCGGAGTCAGGAAGCGTTCGGCGAGGTACATCAGCACGAACACGAG
>DAORUJ010000091.1:0-1501 GCA_035433105.1 Thauera sp. | reverse complement strand
CTGGACCACGCCGACCGTAACCCAGGCGACAATAAGCGCGCTGACTGCCACCAGACTGATACCGCCGGCGAGCAGCTCACCGCCGAGCAGGTAGCCCGCTACCGGATGCCCCATCGCAATGCTGCCCAGGCTGGCGCCAAGCAGCACGTCGAGCAGCTCGCTGCGCCCGAACCAGCCCGGCAGCGGGGTACGGGGCAGCCATGCGAGGATCAGGCTGCTGAGCAGCAGTGTGCCGAGCAGCACCGGCAGCATGCCCCAAAAGCTGCGCAGGGTACGTGAGAACGGCGTTTGCGGCTGCGCCCCGCCGTTCGCGTTGTTTCGAATGCTTGCGCGTGCGGCCTTCATGATTGAACCCCAGGCCACGGCGCACTCGCCGCAACGACCACGAAGCTGCCCTCGCCGTGGCCGGGACGTACAGGCTCGATCGCCGCAGGATCGCTCCGTACCAGGGTCTGTGCCCAGGCCTCGATGGTGAAACCGGCGGCCTCCAGCAGGACACCGACCTCCTCGGCACTATGGAAATGCGCGTCGCGGTAGAAGGTGCTCTCTGCGCTGCGCGCAAGGTAGTCGCGCCCGAGCGGGCTGGCACGATCAATGAAGCCGATCACCAGGCGTCCGCCCGGATGCAGCACCCGGCGCGCCTCGGCCAGCATGCGCGGGGGCGAATCGACGAAGCAGATCGTCGTAACCACGAGCGCATGATCAAAGCTATGCGCTGCAAACGGCAGCGCTTCGGCATATCCGCGTACCGCACTGACCCCGCGCGCCGCCGCGAGCGCGAGCATCGCCGGAGCAGGGTCCACGCCCGTGCCAATGCCCAGGGGCGCAGCGAAGCGTGCGCCACCAACACCGATCTCGAGACCGCGCCCACCACATGGCACGAAAGCACGCAACGCGAGCAGCTCGGAAAGATAGGCAAGGTGATGACGCTCGAACCACTCGTCGTAGCGCGCAGCATTGGCGTCGAAGACTTCGCTGGCTGACATGTCGGCAAGGCCTCATGCAGGGTGAAACGTGCCACGCGTCGGTCCGCGAACATTCGTACCGTCGCCTGGCTTTTACTGGCGCACCATTTACTTCGCTGGCTTGCTCAAATCTACCTGAAGGATGCGATTCCCCGAAAATGAACCGATGAAAAGCATGGAGTCGACTTTGAGGCCAACCGTACCTGCACCCATCGGTGCACCGGGCTTTTCAAACAGGATCGCGGTGGCAAGGGTCTCAGGATCCAGTTCAACAATCGCGAAAGCGATGGGACAGAGCTCGACGTCCGGCGCCATGCAGCGGGCAAACGCTCCACTGTCGATGAGGCCAACAAACGAAGATGCCAATAGCGTACTGCCATCAGCTGACCACTTGACGTTGTCGCCTGAGCGCAGCGGCGCTGACGCAAGGACAGCGCCAGTCTCCACGTCGATTTTTTTAAGCGCGTTTTCCCCCGAGTAAACGACATAAACAGCTTTGCCATCACTTGCCGCTGCGATTCCATTGGGCATCACGC
>DAORUJ010000090.1:0-13111 GCA_035433105.1 Thauera sp. | reverse complement strand
TGCGTCATCGATGGAAATGGCACGTGATCAGCCCTTCTGCACCGAAAGCACCCTTCATCGGCCTGCCCCCCAGCGCTGAAAATGTTGTCAGCACTTTTGATCCTACACCCCGGCCCCCGTTCTCGTATGCTGAAGATGCCATGCCGTGGCTGACGAACTCAGGGTCGCAACAGGAACAGCAGGGCCGATAGGGTAAGCACCGACAGCAGGGTCGACAGGAAGACGGCCGAGGCCACCGTGGACTGACAGACCTTGTAGCGCTGTGCAAACAGGTAGGGCGTGACCCCCGTCGGCAACGCTGCCAGTAGCACGCCGGTCATCGCCCACAGAGGTGGAACGTCGAATACCTGGGTCGCCAGCAGCCACATCAGCAGCGGCTGGGTCACCGTCTTCAGCGCGACCAGCAGCGCCGGCTCGCGCAGATTGCTGCCCAGACTGAAGCGCGTCAGCGAGGCACCGAGTGCAAACAGTGCGCAGGGTGTGGCCGCGCCGCCCAGCCCCTTGGCCACGGCATCGATCGGGCCGGGAATGTCGAAGTCGGTCAGCGCGAACGCCAGCCCGCTCGTCAGTCCCCAGATGATCGGCGTGCCCAGCACGCTGCTGGCGAGGTTGAGCAGCGTCCTGGCGGCAGATTGCCTGCTGCCGCGCGCCGCCTCGATCAGCGCCGTGGTCGGCGGCAGCATCAGCAGGCTGTGGCAGGCAATCATGACGAACAGCGGCAGCGACGCCGACGGGCCGTAGGCCGTCATCACGAGCGGAATGCCAAGCATGGCGGTATTGGAAAAGCCCGCCCCCAGGCCGAGCGCGGCCTGCTCGTCCATGCGGCGCGCAAACAGCAACCGCCCTGCCACCATCGCCAGCCCGTACACGGTGAAGGCGCTGAGGTAGTAGGACAGCAGATAGCCCCAGGGCATCGTTGCCGGCAGCTCGGTCTGGGCGATGGCGCGGAACAGCATCAGGGGCAGGGCGAAGTTGAACACGAACAGCGACAGCCCGCGGTTGGCCGCCTCGTCGAACACCCCAAGGCGTGCCGCCGCATAGCCGAGACCGAGCGTGCCGAAAACCGGCAGGATGATGCCGAAGATGATGTCCAAGACGGTCCCTTGCGTGAGTGGCTGGCGCCAGCTCTGCCGTCTTTGCCCCAGCCGAGTGCGAGGGCAGGAACGGCGGTCGGTGCAACTCACACGCGCAAGGGCAGGGGCGCACCGATGCGCAGTGTAGCCGCAACATTGCGTGCGGTCAGTTCGACATTGGCCGCGGCGTCGCGCAGTGCTTCGTCAAGCGTGCAGGGGTGATTGAGCACGCTGAACACGGCGTCGATGCCATGTTCGTGCACCACGCCGACCTTGTCGCCGAGCGAACCAGCGATGCCGATCACCGGCTTGCCATGACGCTTGGCGACGCGGGCGACGCCGATCGGGGTCTTGCCGTGAATGGTCTGAAAGTCGATGCGGCCCTCGCCGGTGATGACGAGGTCGGCATCGCGCACATGCGCATCCAGATCGACCGCGGCGGTGACGATCTCGATGCCCGGTTTCAGGGTCGCGCCAAAGAAGGCCAGCATCGCGGCGCCCATGCCGCCGGCCGCGCCGGCACCCGGGGTCGCAGCTACGGCAAGGCCGAGGTCGCGCTCGATGAGGGTGGCGAAGTGGGCCAGGTTGTCGTCAAGCGTCTTCACCATGTCGGGTGTGGCGCCCTTTTGCGGGCCGAACACCACCGATGCGCCGCGCGGGCCGGTGAGCGGATTGTCCACATCGCATGCGACCTCGATATGGCACGCGACCAGGCGGGGGTCGAGCCCTGAGATGTCGATGCGCGCCAGTGCGGCCAACGCGCCGCCGCCCGGCTTCAGGTCGTGTCCCTCGCCATCAAGCAGGCGCGCGCCCAGGGCCTGCACCATGCCGGCGCCACCGTCGTTGGTCGCGCTGCCGCCAATGCCGAGGATGAAGTGCCGCGCGCCGGCATCCAGCGCCTTGCGGACCAGTTCGCCCGTGCCGCGTGAGCTGGTGATCAGCGGATTGCGCTGGGCCGGCGGCACCAGCATCAGGCCGCTGGCGGCGGCCATTTCGATCACGGCGGTATCGCCGTCGCCGGTGAGGCCATAGAAAGCCTGCACCTGCTCGCCCAGCGGACCGCTGACGGTGGCGTCCAGCCTGCGCCCTTGGGTGGCCGCGACCATCGCCTCCACGGTGCCTTCGCCGCCATCGGCGACCGGCACGAGCAGGTAGTCCGCCTGCGGGAAGATGGCGCGAAAGCCCGCCTCGATGGCCTGCGCTACCTCGAGCGCGGAGAGGCTTTCCTTATATGAATCGGGGGCGATGACGATCTTCATGGCAGTGGGCTCCGGACGAGGGGGGCGCAACCGGCATTCCTCGCAAAGAGGCACCAGTCACAGGGCAGGCACAGCTTAGGTCAAGACGGGGCGCCAAGTCTTCGGGCGATTGAACAAATATAGTCGATATAATTCGCCAAAATTTGTTAACTTGAACAATTCATAGTGAGTCAAGTTCGAGTGCAATGAAGAGCAGCAGGCAGTCGTCAAGACGTGCGAGGTTCAGCCCGGTGAGTTCTCCGATCCCGCGCAGGCGGTAATCGAGCGTGTTGCGATGGACGTGCAAGGCGCCGGCGGCGGCGGCCGACTTCATGTCGTGTGCAAACCATGCGGCCAGTGTGCTGCGCAGCACGTTATCGCGATCATGCCCGGCGAGGCGCTGCAGGGGGCGGCGCAACTCGTCTGCTTGCCAGCCTTCGCTCAGGCCCGCCAGCAGTACCGCCAGGGTCTGCTCGGCATAGGCGTGCAGGGCCAAGCCCGGCTGGCGCCGACGGCCAAGCCGCAACACCGTGCGCGCCGACTGGTAAGAGCGCGCCAGGCCGTCGCGACCGCCGAACAGGCCGCCCAGCGCCAGGCGCAGGGTCGGGGTCGGGGTCGGGGCGTGCGCATGCTGCACGCCGGCGAGCAGGGCTTCGGCCCGGGCATGCAGGCGTGCAGCGTCGTCTGAGGCGGGCAGCAACACGACGAACTCACGCAGCGACACGGCGGCATACAGGGCTGCAGGCTCGATCGCCGCCACCCGCCCCAGTACCCGCTGCTGCTCGGCCAGCAAGGCTGTCGCGTCGGTGACGGTGGGGTCGGGCTCGATCAACAGTGCAACCCGCGGCAGCTCAGGGTCGACGCCAAGCTGGCGTGCCCAGTCCTCGAGTGCCGGGGTCGGCGTGGCGATGCCGATCAATTGCAGCACCAGTTCTGCGCGCAGGCGTACGTCGCGCGCGATGAGTTGCATCAGTCGAGCCTGCTCGAGCATGGTTTCGGCGGCCATGCGCAACAGCTCGGCAAACTGGCGGATGGTGTCGGGTGCGCCGCTGAGTCCAATCACGCCGACGATGCTGCCCTCGGCACGCAGGGGCAGGTTGATGCCCGGCCGGGCGTCGTGCAGGCGGCTCGCAAGCGCATCATCGATCTCAACCGTGCGCCCCTGTGCCAGCACCATCATCGCGCCCTCATGCCGCCCGCCGATACGCGACCCCTCGCCGCTGGCGATGATGATGGCGCGTTCGTCCATCACGTTCACATTGGTATGCAGGATCTGCATCGTCCGATCGACGATGGACTGGGCAAGGGAGGCGTCGAGCAGCAGCATGGTGAGGGCCGTTGGTGGGCAGGTGCGTGCATGCTGCCGCGTCAGGCCGACGCGGACAAGCCGGGTGTCAGCGATCCTTCAAATCGGGCCGCAGTGACGGAAAGCACGCGCAGGAGCCTGGCGAGATGCGTCCAGATGTAATTCGATCACCAGCCGGTCCCTTCCCCACGCCCGCTGTTGTTGCGGTCGGCGCGTTCAGCGTGGGCCCGTCCGGCGGCGCAGTCTGCTATTCGGACACGAAACAACTGGTCACGCTGCACGCGGACCTTTCCCGCCATAAGTTGTCCATACTTGTGCTGTCAGGTGGAACGTGGCTGTTTCCACCGTCGACCGACAAGCGACAGGAGAACAACATGAAAACGTCTACCCTGATTTCCACCATCCTGATCACCGTGGCTGCCAGCGGCTGTGCCACCTGGGACAACATGTCATCGCGCGAAAAGAGCGCATCAACCGGCGCTGCGGTGGGTGGTGTGGCCGGTGCGGTGATCAGCAACGGTGGCCTGCTCGGCACGGTCGGTGGCGCAGCCATCGGCGGCGTCATTGGCGACCAGGTCGGCAAGAAGAAATAAGCCGGACCCGCAAGCGGGAAAGGGGGCATCGACGCCATTCGCGGCGGAGGTGCCCTTTTTTGTTGCACATCCAGGCTCGGCCAGCCCGCAGGGCAATGCTGCAGTCAAGCCCATTAGCGCCACGAAAGGCTGCGCGGCAGTCAGCTAATTCCTTGATAGAATTGCGCTTGTCCCGCCTTGCCCCTGTGCAGGCGGTTTTTCTTTCCGCTGACGACTGCCGATGACCACCACCCCCTATCCGCCCGAGTTGCTGCGCGACGTCGAAAAGCGCCGCACCTTCGCCATCATTTCCCACCCCGATGCCGGCAAGACCACGCTGACCGAAAAACTGCTGCTGTTCGGCGGCGCGATCCAGCTTGCCGGCACGGTGAAGGCGCGCAAGTCCGCCCGCCACGCCACCTCGGACTGGATGGAAGTGGAAAAGCAGCGCGGCATCTCGGTGACCAGCTCGGTGATGCAGTTCGAATACCAGGGTCACACCATCAACCTGCTCGACACGCCAGGTCACGAAGATTTCTCCGAAGACACTTACCGCGTGCTCACTGCGGTCGACGCCGCGGTCATGGTCATCGATGCCGCCAAGGGCGTGGAGATGCAGACGATCAAGCTGCTCAACGTCTGTCGGCTGCGCAACACGCCGATCATCACCTTCGTTAACAAGCTCGACCGCGAGGTGCGGGAGCCCTTCGAACTGCTCGCCGAAATCGAGGACGTGCTCAAGATCAACTGTGCGCCGGTTACCTGGCCGCTGGGCATGGGCAAGGCCTTTCGTGGTGTGTACCACCTGCTGCAGCAACAGGTGCTCACCTTCGCCCCGGGCGAGGAGCGGCGCAGCAGCGGCGAGATCATCAAGGGGCTGGACAACCCCGAACTTGACAAGCGTTTCCCGATGGAAATTGGTCAGTTGCGTGAAGATGTCGAACTCATCGACGGTGCTTCGCCGCCCTTTGACCTCGATGCCTTCCTCGCCGGCCAGCAGAGCCCGGTGTTCTTCGGTTCCGGCATCAACAACTTCGGCGTGCAGGAAATCCTGCAATCGCTGATCGACTGGGCGCCGCCGCCGCAGGCACGCGTTGCCGGTATAGGCGGGGAGGGCACGCGCATGGTGCAGCCTGCCGAACCCGGTTTTACCGGCTTCGTGTTCAAGATTCAGGCCAACATGGATCCCAAGCACCGCGACCGCATCGCTTTTTTCCGCATCTGCTCGGGTCGTTACAGTGCCGGCATGAAGGTCAGGCATGTGCGCGCAGGTCGCGACATGAAGCTGGCGAATGTGCTCACCTTCATGGCCAATGAGCGTGTGATCATGGAAGACGGCGTCGCGGGCGACATCGTCGGCATTCACAATCACGGCCAGTTGCAGATCGGCGACACCCTGACCGAAGGCGAAAACCTCGGCTTCAAGGGCATCCCCTATTTCTCGCCCGAGATGTTCCGTGCCGCCCGCCTGCGCGACCCGCTCAAATCCAAGCAGTTGCAGAAAGGCTTGCAGGAGCTCGGCGAGGAAGGCGCCATCCAGGTCTTCGAGCTCGAAGGTGGCCAGATGCTGCTCGGCGCAGTCGGCGTGCTGCAGTTCGAAATCGTCGCCCAGCGCTTGAAGGACGAATACAAGGTCGACGCCTTCTTTGAAGCTGCCGACATCCATACCGCGCGCTGGCTGACCTTCCCCGATGATCTCACCCGGCGCAACTTCGAACGCGAACAGGCCCTGCGCCTGGGCAAGGACATCGACGGCAATCCGGTGTATCTCGCCTCCAGCCGCTACAACCTGGAAGTGACGGCGGAGAAGTGGCCGAAGGTGACTTTCCATGCCACGCGGGAGCACGGGGAGGTGTTGGGCTGACGGGGCCAGGCAGGGTCGCAGGGAACGCACTTGCGCTCAACAAACGCTTTGAATCGTCACACTAATCTTGTCAATCCGACTTGTCGGTGACATCAACAAACCGAGGATCTGATCCTGCCCTCCCCCATGCTACCTGGCGCAGACGCCTTGTTCGAACACTTGGCGGATGCGGTGTACCTGATCGACCCGGATACATCGAACATCGTGTGGGGCAACCGGAAGGCTTGGGATAGCCTGGGTTTGCGCCGGGAGGACGTTGTCAACCACAGCGTCCTGAGTCTGCAAAAGGACGTGCACGGAATGCCGCAATGGTCCGAGATCGCTGCAGCCATCCGGGCCACGGACAGCTTTCGCTTCATCGGGCGGCACCGTCACCAGGATGGACACGAGGTGGAGGTTGAAGTCCTTACCAATCATCTGGTGTTGGATGGACGCAGCTATTTCCTTTCGGTGGCGCGCGACATCACGAATCGCGTGGCGCAGCAAACCGACTCACAAGACCGCGAAAAACAGCTCTGGTTTGCGTTGAATGAAGCCAGCGACGGCCTGTGGGACTGGGACATGGTCACTGATCACCTGTTCTTCAGCCCCCAGCTGAAACGCATGCTGGGCTAAGGGCCGGACGAAATGGCGCCGACGTTCAATACATGGTCCGACAACGTGCACCCTGAGGACAGGCCGCGCGTGATGGCAGTGCTGGAGGAACATCTGCAGGGTAAATGTGTCCGCTACGATGCCGAATACCGCATTCGCAATCGCAATGGCCATTACCTGTGGGTGCATGACCGCGGCCGGGTGTGCGAACGCGGGCCCGATGGTCGACCCTGCCGGGCAGTGGGCATGCTGCAGGACACCAGTGACCGCAAGCAGCTGGAGCTGCAATTGCAGGAACTGGCCAGCCTCGACGCCCTGACCGGATTGGCCAATCGTCGCGAAGGCACGCTGTTCCTGAATGCTCAGATCGAGCTGTGCCAGCGTCTGCAGCTACCGCTGGGACTAGCCATGATCGACGTCGATCACTTCAAGGTCGTCAACGATGAGCATGGCCACCGCGCCGGTGATCGGGTGCTGCGAAGCGTAGGCCAGGTGATGAGGGACGCTGTGCGTGGCTCCGATCTGGTGTGTCGCTGGGGTGGTGAAGAGTTTGTCCTGATCGCGCCGAACACCCTTTGGGGCGAGATGGCGCAGCTAGGTGAAAAAGTCCGTGCCGCGGTGGAGCGGGCATTGAGCCAACACAGGCCTGCCGTCAGCGTGAGCGTAGGCGTGACTTCGGCATCTGGCGCATGTCTGGACCTGGGCCATCTGGTGGACCGGGCGGATTCGGCGCTTTACCGTGCAAAGATCAATGGACGCAATCGGGTGGAGGTCGCCGAACCTTGGGTTTCGGAGTAGCGGATGTCTCCGATTGCTCCCTGCGCAGTGGCAATGGAGCAATAGGCGACAGACCACGATTTCAGTCTTTCGCTCGGCGGACTCTTCGGGACGGAGCCGGGTTTCGACCGCGGTTGCCTGGCCTGCGCGTAGCGTCCTCGATCGATTCAATGCATCAGATTTCCTTGATATAGTGGGTCTTCCTTTGCTTGGCTGGGAGCGACCGATGAATATCACGATCTTGCTGCGAAGCGTCTTGGCCGTTTTTGCGATGTTTGTGTTTCAGCTGGCCAATGCCGCGGAGTTAGAACTGACGCCCACCCGGGTATCGGAGCACGTCTGGTTTTTCCAGGGCGAGTCGGGTATGGCCTCTTCGAAAAACAAGGGTTTCATGTCGAACGCCGGCTTCGTGGTCACCGAAGACCAGGTCGTGGTGTTCGATGCCCTTGGCAGTGTTCCACTTGGCGAAGCCATGATTCGGGCCATTGGCAACATCACTCGCCTCCCGATCAAACTGGTGGTCATCAGCCACTACCATGCGGATCATTTCTACGGCCTGCAGGCGTTCAAGGCGCTCGGGGCGGAAGTGTGGGCGCACCAGAATTCGAAAAGCTATCTCAGCGCGCCCGTGGCGCAGGAGCGCTTGGCCCAGCGTCGGCAGGACTTGTTTCCGTGGGTTGATGAGTCGACCCGTCTGATTGTGCCCGATCGGACGCTGGCGGCCGGCACGCGCTTCAAGCGCGGGGGCATCGACTTCGAAATCATTGATGTGCATGGCTCGCATGCCGACGACGACATCATGCTGCTGGTGAAGTCGGACGAGGTGCTGTTTGCCGGGGACCTGTTCTTCTCCGGGCGTATTCCCTTTGTCGGCGATGCGAATACCGGTCACTGGCTACTGGCCCTGGACAAGATGCTGGACTCGAACCCCCGCGTCGTCATACCGGGCCATGGGAATGCCTCGAGCGACCCACGCCCGGATATGGAAATGACCAAGGGCTACCTGCAGTATCTGAGAGCCCAGATGGGCCGGGCCGTGAAGAACATGCAGACTTTCGACGAGGCCTATGACGTGACCGACTGGAGCAAGTACCAGAGCATGCCCGCTTTTGATTCGGCGAATCGTCTCAATGCCTACGGGGTGTTCATCGATATGGAATCCTCCAGCCTGTCAGGGTTGGAGTAGTCTGGCTGGTGCTGAGCCCGGCCCTCATCCTTCCCTGCTTGCCACCGAGGCTCAGCGGCAGGCAATAGAACGTTCATCGGGCAGCGTGTGGCCGCCCGATGAACGCATTGCTGGGCCGGACGGCCCCTGTTTCAGATTGCGCGCGCGCGGCGATGCATGCCGCCGAACACGCCAAGCAGGCCAAGCGACATCAGCGCGAGCGAGCCTGGTTCGGGCACGGTGCCGTTGCCCGGATTATTGGGGTTGTCAATCGGGTTGAATTCGCCGGTGAACACCCAGCGTCGGATATCGTGGTCGGCGCCTGCGGCACCGGTACCGGAGGTGAAGCCGATGAAGGCGTCGGTCGTGCCGAGCAGTGACACCAGGTCGACCGAGTGAATCATCAGCGCCGTACCCGGGCGGGTGTCGTTCAGCGCGAGACGGACTTCAAGGACGTCGCTTGCGCCGTCATAGTCAACCCAGGCATGAAACACCGAGCCGCTGTCGAGGTCCGCCGGCAGGATGTCGGCACGCACTATGGAACTCGTGTTGCCGTTGATGTCGATGCCGGCATGGTTGCCGTTGTTGCCGTCGCCGCCGCCATTGTTCCAGTTGTCGAACTCGACGCCGACACTGGGGGTCAGCCCCTGGTAGCCGATGCCGCCGCCCGCCCCGCCTGCAGTGTTGGCCACGGTCTGCACCGTGAACACGATGCCGTCGGCGCCGCCGTTCTGCTGGTCGGTGAACTGGAACTCAAAGTAGCTGCTGAACGAGGCGTCCGAAGCCAGTGAAAAGGGACTGGTCAGGAAGGCGCTGCCAGCCTGCCCCACGTTGTTGGTCAGGCGCAGCACGCGTGCGCCGCCTGGACCGATCACACCCTGGTTGCCGGTATTGATGCTCGCGGTGGCGCCGTTGAGGGTGAATGCCGAGAGGTCGTCGAAATTCTGGTAGTTGATCAGCGTCGCGTGCGCGGGTGCCACGCCCAGCACGCACAGCGCTGCGGTACCCAGCAGGGTCGACAGGTGCTGGAGCGGGCGGCTCCGGACACGCTGAGTTGCAGAGTTCATCATGGTGCTCCTTCTCGGGTGTGGTCCTGGTGCCAATTGGGTGCGCTGCGGCATTTGGGCTCCGGCACGCTTCCAGTTCGGAAAAAGCAAGATTCGCGCCTATTTGGAAAGGCATGAAAAAACAGGGGATTGAAAATACCGCAAAGCACGGGATGTAAATTTTGCCGACAGTGCCGGGCCATTCTCCTCGCCGCCTGGGGCCATAGTCGCCGCGGGTCCGGGTCCAAGCCTTGCGTAGCGATGTTCCCCGTGAAGGCGGAACCCTGGCTGCAGACTAATGCTGAAGTAAATTTATATTTGCACGAACGTTTATGCTGAGTTATTGTCTTCAATGAGTCGATGCAATGTCGTCCCAAAGGAGAAAACATCAACATGAACAAGAAGATCACAGCATTTACGGCCAGCCTGGCCCTGTGCAGCGTACTGGGTGCCGCCCCGGCCCAGGCGCAGCAGCAATTCGTCACGATCGGTACGGGTGGGGTCACCGGGGTGTACTACGCCGCAGGGGGCGCAATTTGTCGCCTGATGAACAAGGATAGGGCCGAGCATGGCATTCGCTGCTCGGTCGAGAGTACCGGCGGCTCGGTCTACAACGTGAACACGATCAAGGCGGGGGAGCTGGATTTTGGCGTCGTGCAGTCTGACGTGCAGTACAACGCGGTTAAGGGTGAGGCGCAGTTCAAGGATGCCGGCCCGTTCCGTGAGTTGCGCGCGGTGTTCGCGCTGCATGCCGAACCGCTGACCATCGTCGCGCGCAAGGATGCGGGGGTGACGAAGATGGAAGACTTCAAGGGCAAGCGCTTCAACGTTGGCAACCCGGGCTCTGGTCAGCGTGCAACGGTCGATATGTTGTTGCCGGCGCTGGGCATGAGCGTTGCGGATTTTTCGCTGGCCTCGGAACTGAAGCCTGACGAGCACGGTGCGGCGCTGTGCGACAACAAGATCGACGGTTTTGCCTACGTCGTTGGACACCCTGCTGCAAACATCCAGGATCCGACCACCACCTGTGGTGCCAGGCTGGTTCCGGTGACGGGCGCAGGGGTGGACAAGCTGGTTGCGCAGTACCCGTACTTTGCCCGTGTTTCGATTCCGGGCGGACTGTATGCGAACAACCCGGATGCCACACCGACCTTCGGTGTCGTAGGCAGCTTCGTGACCTCGACCTCGGTGGCCGACGATACGGTGTATACGCTGGTGAAAGCGGTGTTCGATAACTTCGACGACTTCAGGAAGCTGCATCCGGCCTTCGCCAACCTCGATCCCAAGCAGATGATCAAGGAGGGTTTGTCGGCGCCGCTGCATGACGGTGCGGTACGCTACTACAAGGAGAAGGGCTGGATGTAAGTCCGCCGCGCGTGCCCATTCTGTCTGGGCCAGAGGCACTCTGTCGGGACGGCGGCGGGCTTCGAGCCCCCGCCGTTTCGTGCTTTGGAGTCCGGCCGCGATTTTCCGGCCACGGCCATGCATCGCGGTCAGCACCAATGAGCACTGCGTGCGTGAAGCGTTAACCTTGTCGTCTCATGGTTTGTGGCGACCGATGTTGCGTCTGCGCAATCCAGGTCATCGAAGAACAGTCTCCCGGGAGTTGTGATGAACTTTGAAACCCTCCTCTACGACGTGCGTGACGGCATCGTCGAAATCCGGCTCAACCGCCCGCAGCGCCTGAATGCCGTTACCCAGCAGCTCTATGATGAGTTGAACGAGGCGCTCTCCCTTGCCGAGGCCGAGCGCGAGGCCCGCGTCGTGCTGATCTCCGGCGAGGGGCGTGCCTTTTGTGTCGGCGCCGACCTCAAGGCCCACAAGGTCGGTCGAACGGCCTTCGACCGTCGCCAGTACCTGAAGGGCGAACAGGATGTGTGTCAGCGCCTGCTGCATCTGAACAAGCCGGTGATCGCGGCGGTGAATGGTTTTGCGCTGGGTGCGGGGGCCGAGATTGCGATTGCGGCGGATTTCATCGTGATGGCCGAGAGCGCGCAGATTGGCCTGCCCGAGATCTCGATTGGCACCTTTCTCGGCGGCGGCGTGACCTGGCTGCTACCCAGACTGGTCGGCCTGGCCAAGGCGCGCGAGCTTGTCTTTCTTGGCGAGCGCATCAAGGGCGAGGAGGCGGTGCATATCGGCCTGGCGAATCGTGTGTTTGCTGACGAGAACTTCCTCGACTCCGCGCGTGAGTTCGCACACAAGCTGGCGGGCAAGGCGCCGTTCTCGATGGAACTGGCCAAGAGACAGCTCAACCTGTCGGCCGAACGCACGCTGGACGCCTGTCTCACGGCCGAGCTCGAGGGCATGATATTCGTTGGCACGACCCGCGACTGGCAGGAAGGCGTGGATGCCTTCGCCGAAAAGCGCACACCGATCTTCAAGGGGGAATGACATGACTGGAGGCAGCATCGCCGCCACATCGGCATCGGTATCCACCACCACCGTCTCTGCCGCGCAACGCAGCCCGCTGCACGACTTTCTGGCGCCGGACTCGATCGCCATCATCGGCGCGTCGGCCGACCCCACCAAGCGCGGTTACAAGGCCATGGTCGGGCTGATCAAGGGTAACTACCGCGGCAAGGTCTATCCGATCAACCCCAGGGTGCCCGAGATCCTCGGTGTGCCCACCTATGCCTCGCTCGACGACATTCCTGGCCCGGTAGACCTGGCGCTGGTGTGCACACCAGCATCCACGCTGGCAGCCCTGATGGTCGATTGCGGACGCAAGGGCGTGAAGGGTGCGGTGATCCTTGCCAGTGGCTTTCGCGAGACCGGCCCCGAAGGCGCCAGGCTCGAACAACAGGTGATGGCGGCCGCCCGCGCGGGTGGTGTGCGCATCATCGGCCCCAACACCTCGGGCATGTTTAATCTGCACAAGGATGTGAACCTGCTCGACCTGCGCAACATCAAGCGCGGCGACATCGGCTTCATCTCGCAGTCGGGCAACATGCTGCTGGCCCTGGTGCTGGAGGCCGAGCACAACGGCCATGTCGGTTTTTCCACCTATGTCGGGCCGGGCAACCAGACCGATATCGGCTTCAACGACTATCTGCGTTACCTGGGTGAGGAAGAAAACACCCGCGTCGCTACGCTGTACGTCGAGGGTTTTCGCGATGGACAGCGTTTTCTGCAGGCTGCACGTGAAATCACCCCGTTGAAACCGGTGGTGGTCTACAAGTCGGGCGCCACCGAGCTGGGCAAGAAGGCGGCGAGTTCGCATACCGGAGCGCTCGCGGGAAGCTACGAAATGACGGTCGATCTGTTGAAGCAGGTGGGGGTCAGCGTGGTGCGCCATTCCGACCAGATCCTGCCGGTGGCCGAAGGCCTGGCGCTGATGCAGAAGGCGCGTGGGCGCCGGGTCGCGGTTATCGCCGACGGTGGCGGTCAGGCCACCATCACCTCCGACCGCCTGTCCGATGCCGGGCTGGAGGTGGCCGAGCTGTCCGAGGCCACACGCAAGCGCCTGGCCGCCA
>DAORUJ010000089.1:0-13178 GCA_035433105.1 Thauera sp. | reverse complement strand
CCTCGCGCATCGCCGGCATCGGCATGGAGCAGACTTTCCGCTGGGTGATCTGGCTAGTGCTGGCGATGTGCGGCGGACTGACGCTGATGATCGTGTTCCCGCAACTGGCGCTGTGGCTACCGGGCAGGCTGGGTTATCTGTGAGGTGCGGCGAGGGGCCTGGCGTTTGCTGATCGGGTGAGCGTCGCCGCGTGCGCGGGCAGCTTCACTGCGCGTCAGGACGGCTGGGAGAGCACGCTTTCGATGGCGGCCTGTACCTGGAGGGTGAGCTGTGCATGGTCGAGTTGCGGGTGGCGCAGCGTGCGCAGAAGCAGGCCTTCGAACAAGGTTGCCAGCACCTCGATCATGCCGGCGATGCTCGCCTCGTCGTCCTGGTGTCCGGCGCGCTGACGGACGATGCGGATCGTCTCCCCCAGGCTTTGGCGGCTGGCGGCGTCGGCGTTGCGAACGATCTCGGCGACGCGTGGGTTGCGTGAGGCTTCGGCGACGATTTCCAGCTTGAGCCCTGCTGTCTGGGGGTCGAGTTGTTCGGCGACACCCTTTGCCGCACGGGCAATCAGCGCCTGGCGGACATCACAGGCGGCGCGCAGCTCTCCGGTCATTTGCAGCAGGCTCTCGAGATCCTGTTCCACGATGGCCGCGATGATCGCTTCCTTGTTCTCGAAGTAATGATAGATGTGCCCTGCGCTCATGCCGGCAATGCGGGATATCTGCGAGATGCTCGCGCCATGAAAACCGTGCTCGCGGAAACACTGTGCCGCCGCCGCCAGGATCTGCTGGCGGCGGGCTTCGGCACGGGAGTGATCAGTGGCGGGGGGTGTAGTCATTCGTTGGAACTCCGGCTTGAGATTCGCAGTCGGAAGCGATTCGTTGATCTTGCACTGCAGCAAACCATAACATAGAATGAGCGTTCAATCTAGAATAACCATTCTAAAAAAATGGTAGCGCCGGGGCCGGGTCACGAACTCAGGCGGCGGCGGTTTCGTTCTTCTCGAGAGGCTTATCCCCATGCATACCCGACGCAATCCGCTTCTCGCCCCCGTTGCCGCGCTGCTGGGGCTGTTCCTGCTGGCCGGTTGTGGCAAGCAGGAAATAGCCGCAGCGCAAAATGGAGGCGCCCCCCCGGCGCCCGCAGTGACCATCCTTGAAGTCAAGACCGAATCCGTTCCCCTGGTGGCCGAACTGCCGGGCCGCACGACGCCCTACCTGATCGCCGAACTACGCCCCCAGGTTGGCGGCATCGTGCAGCAGCGCGCTTTCACCGAAGGCAGTGAGGTTCGGGCCGGGCAAGTGCTGTACCGCATCGACGCCGCGCCCTATCAGGCTGCTTACGACAGCGCCGGGGCCAATCTTGCGCGGGCCGAGGCCAGTGTTCAGGTGGCGCGGCTGAAGGCCGAACGCTACGCCGGACTGGTCAGGATCGAGGCCGTGAGCAAGCAGGCCAACGATGATGCCCAGGCGGCACTGAAGCTGGCGCAGGCTGAGCTTGCAGCCACCAGGGCGGCGCTGGACACCACCCGGATCGATCTCGACCACACCCAGGTGCGATCGCCCATTTCCGGTCGCATCGGCCGCTCCAGCGTGACCCAGGGCGCCCTGGTCACGGCCAATCAGGCGACGGCGCTGGCGACGGTGCAGCAGCTCGATCCGATCTATGTCGACCTGACCCAGTCCAGCGCCGAGATCCTGCGCATCCGCCGTGATCTGGCCGCCGGCAAGCTGCAGCGCAAGGGCAGCGGCGCCGTGCCGGTGATGCTGGTGCTGGAAGATGGCAGCGAGTATGCGGCTGAGGGCACGCTGGCCTTTTCCGAAGTGACGGTGGACGAAGCCACTGGCAGCGTGACTCTGCGCGCGACGTTTCCCAATCCGAAGGGCGAGCTCCTGCCTGGCATGTATGTACGCGCACGACTGCCGCAGGGCGTGCGCAGCGCGGCGATTCTGGTGCCCCATGCCGCGCTGACGCACGACCCGCGTGGCAATGCGCTGGTGATGGTGGTCGATGGTGAAAGTAAGGTGCAGGCGCGTCCGGTACAGGTGGCACAGTCGATGGGGGGCTACTGGGTCGTGACCAGCGGCTTGCAGGCAGGCGAGCGCATCATCGTCGAAGGGCTGCAGCGCGTGCGCCCGGGTGTCCAGGTGCAGGCCCAGCAAGCCCCAGCCGCTGCCGCTGTCGCATCGGCGCCTGCCGCGCCTGCGGCCAAGTGAGGTAAGGCGCCATGGCCCGTTTCTTCATCGACCGACCCATCTTTGCGTGGGTCATCGCCATCGTCATCATGCTGGGTGGGGCACTGTCCATCCAGCAATTGCCGGTGTCCCAGTACCCGTCGATCGCTCCGCCCGCGATCGTCGTCAATGCCCGCTACCCGGGCGCTTCCGCCAAGGCAGTCGAGGATTCGGTGACACAGGTCGTCGAACAGAAGATGACCGGCCTCGACGGTCTGCTGTACATGAAGTCGAGCAGTGATGCCTACGGCAACGCCTCGACCACGCTGACCTTCTCCGCCGATACCGATCCCGACATCGCCCAGGTCCAGGTTCAGAACAAGATCCAGACCTCGCTCCCGTTGCTGCCGCAGGCCGTGCAGCAGCAGGGCGTGACGGTTGCCAAATCGGGCGCCAACTTTCTGATGGTCGTGGGCTTCATATCCGCCGACGACAGTCTGACCCGGTCGGATTTGTCCGACTTTCTCGTGTCGACGGTTCAGGATCAGCTGTCGCGTGTCGAAGGGGTCGGCGAGGTTCAGGTCTTCGGTGCCCAGTATGCGATGCGCGTGTGGCTGGACCCGGCACGGCTGACGAACTATCGGCTGACGCCGGGTGATGTGCGCGCTGCCCTGATGGCGCAGAACGCGCAGGTTTCCGCCGGCCAGCTCGGTGGCACACCAGCCGTCCCGGGGCAGGGCTTCAACGCGACGATCACGGCACAGAGCCGGCTGCAGACCGTCGCCCAGTTCGAGGACATCCTGTTGCGCAGCAGTGCACAGGGGGGCGAGGTGCACCTGCGTGACGTCGCCCGGGTGGAGATTGGCGCCGAGAACTACGGCACGCTGGCCAGCTTCAACGGCCAGGTCTCATCGGGGATGGGCCTTCGTCTGGCAGCGGGCGCCAATGCGCTGGAGACGGTGAAGGCCGTACGCGCCAGGCTGGATCAGATGAAGCCCTATTTTCCGGTCGGGGTGGATTACGTCGTGCCCTTCGATACCACGCCCTTCGTCAAGATCTCGATCGAGTCGGTGGTGATGACGCTGATCGAAGCCGTCGTGCTGGTTTTCCTGGTGATGTATCTGTTCCTGCAGAACCTGCGTGCGACGCTGATCCCGACGATGGCGATTCCGGTGGTGCTGCTGGGGACCTTCGGGCTGATGGCGGTCTTCGGCTTTTCCATCAATACCCTGACGATGTTCGGCGTGGTGCTGGCGATCGGCCTGCTGGTGGATGATGCGATCGTGGTGGTCGAGAACGTCGAACGCGTGATGACCGAGGAAGGTTTGTCGCCCAGGGAGGCGGCCAAACGTTCGATGGACCAGATCACCAGTGCCTTGATCGGCATCGGTCTGGTGCTGTCGGCGGTGTTCGTGCCGATGGCCTTCTTTGGCGGTTCGACCGGCGTCATCTATCGCCAGTTCTCGATCACCATCGTCTCGGCGATGGCCTTGTCGGTGCTGGTTGCGATCGTGTTCACCCCGGCCTTGTGCGCCACCCTGCTGAAGCCGGTGAAGAAGGGTCAGGCGCACGGCGAAGGCGGCCTCTTTCGGGGCTTCTTCGGCTGGTTCAACCGGGGCTTCGAGCGCTCGACCCAGCGCTACGAATCGGCCGTCGGCGGCATTCTTCGGCGCAGTCTGCGTTTCATGGCCATCTATATTGCCATCGTTGCCGTTCTCGGCTTGCTGTTCCTGCGCATGCCGACCTCCTTCCTGCCCGAAGAGGACCAGGGGGTCATGTTCAACCAGATCGTGTTGCCGGCGGGCGCCAGCCAGGAGCGCACCGTGGAGGTAATCAAGAAGATCGAGAAGCACTTCCTCGAGAACGAAAAGGACACCGTTCAAGCCATTTTCACCGTGGCCGGCTTCAGTTTCGGCGGCAGCGGACAGAACATGGGCATCGCCTTCGTCAACCTGCGCCACTGGGACGAGCGCAAGGGGCCCGGCATGGATGTCTGGTCTGTTGCCAGGCGGACGATGGCGGCTTACTCACAGATCCGCGAGGCGATGGTGTTTGCCTTCGTGCCACCGGCGGTGATCGAGCTCGGCACCTCGGGAGGCTTCACCCTCCAGTTGCAGGACCGCGGCGGACTCGGCCACGAAGCGCTGCTTGCGGCGCGCAACCAGTTTCTCGGCATGGCAGCACAGGACAAGCGTCTGGTCGGGGTGCGTCCGAACGGTCAGGAAGATGTCGCCGAGCTCAAGCTCGACATCGATCATGCCAAAGCCGGCGCACTGGGCGTCAGCGTGACGGAGATCAACGACACGCTGGCCACCGCCTGGGGTGGCAGCTATGTGAATGACTTCCTCGACCGCGGGCGAATCAAGAAAGTCTACCTGCAGGGCGATGCGCCGTCGCGCATGACGCAGGAAGATCTCGACAAATGGTATGTGCGTAACAAGGCTGGCGAAATGGTGCCGTTCTCGGCTTTTGCGACTTCGCACTGGACTTATGGCTCGCCGCGCCTGGAGCGTTTCAACGGCCAGCCGTCGATGGAGGTGCTCGGTCAGGCGGCGCCCGGATTGTCGTCGGGTGAGGCGATGACGGCGGTCGAGGAGATCATGGGCCGATTGCCGGCGGGGGTCGGCTACGAATGGTCGGGCACGTCCTACGAGGAACGCCGCAGCGGGACGCAGGCGCCGGCCTTGTATGCGCTGTCGCTGCTGGTCGTGTTCCTGTGTCTGGCCGCGCTGTACGAAAGCTGGTCGGTGCCGTTCGCGGTGATGCTGGTCGTGCCGCTCGGCGTGCTCGGTGCCCTGCTTGCGGCGAGTACCCGGGGATTGTCGAACGACATCTACTTCCAGGTCGGCCTGCTCGCAACCATCGGTCTGTCGTCGAAGAACGCCATCCTGATCGTTGAGTTCGCCAAGGCCGAGATGGAGGCGGGCAAGGATCTCGTCGCGGCGACGCTGACCGCGGTGCGCATGCGTCTTCGCCCCATCCTGATGACCTCGCTGGCCTTTGGTTTCGGCGTGCTGCCGCTCGCCATCGAGACCGGCGCGGGTGCCGGCAGCCAGAATGCGATCGGCACGGGCGTGCTCGGCGGCACGATTGCCGCCACCGTGCTGGGTATCTTCTTCGTGCCGCTGTTCTACGTCGTGATCAAGCGCATTTTCCCTGACGCGCCGAGGGATGACCTGACTCCGGCATCTGCGGCCCCGGATTCCGCCCCCACTGCTAAAGAGGACCGTTAACATGGCGATGCCCATGAATCGACTTTCCACGCTTGTCCTGGCGCTGGCCACCACCGTGCTGGGGGCGTGCTCGCTGATCCCGGCGTTCGAACGCCCCGCGGCGCCGGTGCCGGCGAGTTTTCCGCTGACAGCGGCTGCGGCTGATGCGGCGCAGGCGGACGCGATTGCCTGGCGCGATTATTTTGCCGATGCACGCCTGCGCGAGCTCATCGCGCTGGCGCTGGACAACAATCGCGACCTGCGTGTAGCGGTGCTCAACATCGAGCGCAGCCGCGCGCAGTACGGTATCCAGCGCGCTGCGCTGTTCCCGTCGATTGCTGCAGGCGGTGGCCAGAATGCGCAGCGCGTGCCGGGCGATCTGAATGCCAGCGGTGAACCCGTCGTCAGTCGCCAGTACAGCGCCAACCTGGGTTTTGCGTCCTACGAGCTCGATTTTTTCGGCCGGGTGCGAAGCCTGGAAGAACAGGCGCTGCAGACCTACCTCGGCACCGAGCAGGCCCGGCGCAGCGCACAGATCAGCCTGATCGCCGAGGTCGCCAATACCTGGCTGAGGCGGGCGGCCGACCAGGAGCGTTTGGCGCTGGCCCGCCGTACCCTCGAGACCCGGCAAAAGTCCCTTGATCTGACCCAGCGCAGTTTCGATGCCGGTGCCGTGTCGGCGCTCGACCTGCACCAGGCCGAGACCCTGCTGCAGACGGCCCGCGCCGATGCGGCGCGCACTGTGGCGCTGGTCGCCCAGGATGAGAACGCCCTGGCGCTGCTGGTTGGGACGGGCGTGCCTGCCGAACGCTTGTCCGATGGCCTTGATCAGGCCGTTGCCAGTGTTGCCGAATTGCCGGCGGGTGTGCCCTCCGAAGTGCTCAGTCGTCGTCCCGACGTGGTCCAGGCCGAGTACGCGCTGCGTGCCGCCAACGCCAGCATCGGCGCCGCCCGTGCGGCCTTCTTCCCGAGCATCTCCCTGACGGCGAATGTCGGCACCGCAAGCGCTTCGCTCGACGGCCTGTTCGCCAGTGGTTCGCGCGCCTGGAGTTTCATGCCACAGATTCGTCTGCCGATCTTCGAGGCCGGACGCCTGCAGGCCAGCCTGGATGTGGCCGAAATCCAGCGCGACATCAACGTCGCGCAGTATGAGAAGGCGATCCAGTCCGCGTTCCGTGAGGTCGCCGATGCGCTCGCCGAGCGCGCCACACTGGCCGAGCAACTCGACGCGCAACGCAAGCTGGTCGACGCTGCGACAAAGAGCTTCGAGCTCTCCGAGGCGCGCTACAAAGCGGGCGTGGACAGCTACCTCGGTCTGCTCGAAGCGCAGCGTTCGCTGTATGGCGCCGAGCAGGCCCTGATCGCAGCCCGCCTGTCCGACGCCAGCAACCGCGTGACGCTGTACAAGGTGCTGGGCGGCGGCTGGCAGTGAGCACGCCCCTGGCCGTGAGTACGCCCGCCTCGCCCGATCAGAAGCCGCCGGGTGCGGACCGGCGCATTCCGGTGACGGTCCTCAGCGGCTTTCTCGGTGCGGGCAAGACGACCGTGTTGAACCACTTGCTGCGTCAGCCGCAGATGGAAGGCTGTGCGGTGCTGATCAATGAGTTCGGCGAAATCGGCGTCGACCACCATCTGGTCGAGAAGGTGGACGAAACCCTGATCGTGCTCGACTCAGGCTGTATCTGCTGCAGCGTGCAGGGCGACCTGGTACGAGCGCTGAAAGGGCTTTTCATGCGTGCGCTGCGGCGCGAGCTGAAGGGTCTGCGCCGCGTGCTGATCGAGACCACCGGCCTGGCCGACCCGGCGCCGGTGATCCACACCCTGATGTCCGAGCCCTTCATCGCCGAGCGCTACCGAGTCGACGGTGTCGTCACCGCGGTCGATGTGACCCATGCCCTGGGCCAGCTCGGGACACACGCCGAAGCGGTGCGCCAGGTGAGCATGGCGGACCGGTTGCTGCTGACCAAGTGCGATCTGGCCGATGCCGCAGCGCGCACGGCAGTCGCGGAACGCATCGCGCAACTCAACCCCGCTGCCGGGCAGATCGAGGTCTCGGGCGGTGTTGTCGCCCCTGCGGACCTGTTCGATTGCGGCCTGTACGATGCCGCCGGCAAACACCCCGATGTTGCCGTCTGGCTGGGCGAAGAGGCGCTCCGCGAGGCCCGTCAGCGCGCGGCAGAAAAAGCGGCGACCTGGCGCAAACCGGGCGGCAAGGGCGTTTCCGCCGTGTCGACCGCCGCGCCGAAGGCGCCGGCACGCCACGATGCCAATGTGCACAGTTTCGTGCTGCGTTTTGACGAGCCGCTGCCCTGGTACGAGTTCTCGGATGCCTTTGGGATGATGCTGCAGGTCTATGGGGCCAGCATCCTGCGCATCAAGGGTTTGCTCAACGTCGCCGGCGACCCCGCGCCGCGCGTGTTGCAGTGCGTGCAGCACAGCCTGTATCCACTGACCAGCCTGCCGGCCTGGCCCGATACACCACCGTATGACGACCGTTGCAGTCGGCTGGTCTTCATCGTGCGGCACCTGGCCGCGAACGACATCGTCGCCCTTTTTGGTGGCTTTGGCGGGTTCCACCCCGTGGTGACGGATTGAGCAGGGTCTGGCCGGTCGACATTCGGCCGCGGCCTTCGTCACAGCACGCGCAGCATCACTCGCAATCGGCGCGGCAGGCTCCACCGCTGCAGTCTTCAGTCTCAACCTTGCAGCTGGCCTTGGTGCGATGGACCAGGCGATGATCGTTGTCGTAGTCGCACATCAGGCGTGACAGCTTGCCGGTGCGTTCGACATGCATGCGCTGGGCCTTCGAGGCGCGGATCGTGGCCGGCTCGACGTTGCACGACAGGTAGCCGCTGAAGCGACCGTCGGCCGACTCCCACAGCGCGGTGTTCTTGGCCTCACGGTAGTTCTCGAAGTTTGCGCAGGTGAGCATGTCGCGGCCATACAGGCGTGCGTTGTCGCCGCAAAAGCCCAGGAAGGTGTAGCGCAGTTCCTCGTCCGTCGGGCAGGCGGCCACCTGCACGGCATCGGTAAGCGTCGGGCAGGACATTGTTTCGGCCCGTGCGGTGCTGGCAGCGAGCATCGAGCCCAGCAGCAGGGCGAGAATGAGACGTGGCGATTGGGTCATGGGTGTGTCCGTAGAGTGCGGTTCATTCCTAAGTGGCGTGTCGCCCAGTTAACCACGCTGTTGGCTGAGTTATTGATATTCCGCCGTCAATCGCGCGTCTTCATGGTGCCTGGACCTGTGCTGAGCACTTTGCGGCACGGCCCGCAGCGCTGAAATATGCGCCGAAGCGCCTGTCGGCATCGTTGATGTGACGCATCAGCCAGACCTTGAGGAAGTGCAACAGCTCGAGGGTGATCGCGGTCTGGTCCGAATCCAGCTTCTGCTGGAGACCCCGGATCTGACCAATGAGATCTTCATGAATCAGCTTGTGCGCAGCGAGATCGGGATAGTTCGATTCCCGCATCAGGCTTTCCTCAAGTGCGAAGTGGCTGCCGGTGTAGTCGGCGAGCTCGTCCAGAATCCGGCGTGGGGTCGTCGAGCCGTCGTCTCCGCGGATCGCGACATGGAGCCGGTTCAGCAGGTCGACGAGTGCCTTGTGCTGTTCGTCGACCTCCCGGATGCCAATGCCGAAGTCGACGGTCCAGTGGAACAGGTCGGTAGCCATGCGGGGCTCCAAAAAAATAATAACTTTGCAGGCTAGACCTTGGGGAAAACAAAAACTTGATGCCGATCAAGTCCGGATAGGTCAGTGGACCGTGGAGGCCGTCCTCATGGTCGTGCGTTCGTGTGGTTTCGCGTTCGATTCATTTCCTTCGTTCCCTTCGTTCCCTTCGTGTGACCCTGCCGTCGGGATGGTGACAACGGGCGGGCCTTCGGGCGGGCCGCTGTCATCGGGAGCGCAGTCAAGGCGCACAGTGGATGCGGTCCGGCAGTGGTCATTGCTATCCTGTCGGTTCATGCCCTTGTTCGGGCCTATCCGGGTGCTTACACATTGACTGTTCCTGCTTCCCTGACTGCATTCGAAACCCGCTGGCTGGCTGAGCTCGTGCGTCGTCACGAGGAGCGCCATGGTCCGCTTGAGGATCGCAGCGCGCTGGTCGCGGCGCGCACCGAGGTGCCCGAGTTCGAGGCCCGTGTGTTGCGCCGGGCTGCCGAGCTTGGCGCGCGCGAAGGCTGGCGCGATGCCATCGTGCGCTGGCACGGCCGTGCGCGCCTTGCGCTGGGCGTGGCTGCAGTGCTGGCGCTGGTGCTTGGCTTTGGCGCCGCGGCCGGCGTGCTGGGCGATGGCAGCCGTGCGGTGAATGTGGTGTGGGCGCTGGGCGGGCTGTTGGGGGTGAATCTGTTCAGCCTGATGTTGTGGGTGCTGGCGACGGTGCTGCAGGGAGGCCGCCCGCGTGCAGGACTGCAGGCGGGCGGGGCCCTGGGCAGCTGGTGGCTGCGCTTGGTTGCGGTTTTCGATCGTTCGCCGGCAGCCGCGGACCTGCCCTTGGCCCTGGGCAGCCTGCTAGGTCGTGGTCGTGCCGCGAGTTGGGGGCTGGGCGCGGTCAGTCACGGGCTGTGGGCGCTGGCGCTGCTCGGCGCCGCAGCAGGGGTGCTGACCCTGCTCGCCACGCGCCGCTATGGTTTCGTATGGGAGACCACCATCCTGCCTTCAGGGGTGTTCGTGTCGCTGACCGATGTGCTTGGCAGCCTGCCGGCCGTGCTCGGTTTCCCGGTGCCGGACGCGGCGACGGTCGCCGCCAGTGGCGATGCACCGATGCTGGAGGAGGGCGGCCGGCGCGCCTGGGCGGGCTGGCTGCTCGGTGCCCTGCTGGTGTATGGCGTGCTGCCGCGTGCAGTGCTGGCAGCACTCTGTGCTGGCCTGTGGGTGCGCAAGGCGCGCGCCTTGCGGCTGGACCTGGGCCGCGCGGCGTATGCCCGCCTGCGCCCGCTGCTGCTGCCTGACAGCGAACGCATCGGTGTGCGTGATCCGGATTCAGCCGTCATCCCGCGGCCAACGCGGCACGCGGCACTGGCCGTAGGGGCGGGCGCGCCTGCCCTGGTCGCGCTGGAGCTGGGCGCCGACCTGCGGTGGCCACCATCGGCGCCGACTGCGGCTTCGGCGCAGGCCGCCGAGGCGTGGCGCCGGTTTGCCGCCTGCGATGCGGGCCGCCTCGACAGCGGAGAGCAACGTCGTGCCGCACTCAAGGGGTTTGTTACAACGCCGCCGCGTCGGCTGCTGATCGCGGTGGACCCGCGCCGCACACCCGATCGTGGCAACCTCGGCCTGATCGCCGAGTTGGCCGATCATGCCGTCGAAACCCGCATCTGGGCGCTGGGCGTCGATGTCGTGGATGAGATCAGTGCGGATAGGGTCAGTGCGGATAAGGTCAGGGGAAACTCCAGGAGCGCTGCCCCGATCGACGCCGGGCGTCTGCCGCAGTGGCGCGAAGGGCTGGTCCGGCTCGGTTTTGCGCCTGAGGCCCTGATGGTTGATGCCGGGCTTGCGCGTGACTGGCTGCTGGGCCGGACGCTGGAGCAAACGCCATGAGTGACATCCTGCGTGTTGCCGTCGTCGGCCACACCAATACCGGCAAAACTTCGCTGTTGCGCACCCTGGCGCGCGACGTGGCTTTTGGTCAGGTGTCGGATTCGGCGGGCACCACGCGCCACGTTGAGGGCTTGCGCCTGATCGCCGACGGCCAGCCGGCCGTCGAGCTGTTCGACACTCCGGGCATGGAAGACGCCATTGCCCTGCTCGAGTTTGTCGATGCGCTGTCGATGCCGGGCGAGCGCCTCGATGGTCCCGAGCGCGTCGCGCGCTTCCTTGCCACCCCCGAGGCCCATGCCCGCTTCGAGCAGGAGGCCAAGGTGCTGCGCCAGATGCTCGCCAGCGATGCCGCCCTGTACGTGGTCGATGCGCGGGATCCGGTGTTGCCCAAGCATCGCGACGAACTCGAACTGCTTGCGGCGTGCGCGCGGCCCTTGTTGCCGGTGCTCAATTTCGTCGCCTCGACCGATGCTCGCGTGGCCGACTGGCGTGCGGCGCTGGCACGGCTCAACCTGCATGCTGCGGTCAGCTTCGATACCGTGGCCCCGGCCCTGGATGGCGAGCACGAGCTGTTCGATACCCTGGCCACCCTGATGCATGCGCACCGCCCTGCACTGCAGCGTCTCGTCGATGCGCGGTTGCGCGAAGCCGAAGAGCGCCGCAGCGCCGCCCGCCGTCTGGTGGCCGAACTGCTGCTGGACCTGGCGGCGCGGCGCGAGCGCCTGACCGAGGCCTCCGAGCCCGCGCTGCAGACTGCCGTCACCCGCCTGCGCGCGACCGTGCGCAGGCGCGAGCAGGCCTGCGTCGATGCTCTGCTGCGCCTGTACCGCTTCCGCCCCGACGATGCCCGCGCGACCGAGTTGCCCCTCAGTGACGGGCGCTGGGACGACGACCTGTTCAACCTCGAAACCCTGCGCCAGATGGGTATCCGCCTGTCCTCCGGGGTGGCGGCGGGGGCCGCGGCCGGGGTCGGCATCGACCTGATGACGGGCGGCCTCACGCTCGGTGCCGCTGCCGCACTTGGCGCAATCGCCGGTGGGCTGTGGCAGACCTTCGGCCATTACGGCGAGCGCATCGCCGCCAAGCTGCGCGGTCATCGCGAACTCACCGTCGACGATGTCATCCTGCGCCTGGTTGCACTGCGCCAGCAGCAGTTGCTGCTCGCACTGGATGGGCGTGGTCATGCGGCGCTGAGCCCCATCGAGGTGGGTGAGGCGAGGGCTGAGGCTGCAGCTGAGGTCGCAGAGCGCGTCGATGAGGTGGCCGAGCGCTGGCGCAAGGGCGCCTTGCCTTACGCGCTGGAAAAGGCCAGGGCGCACCCGGAGTGGGTGGACGAGGATGGCGACGAGGAGCGCGAGGCGGCCATTGCCGAGCTGAGCGCGGCCCTGCACTGAGCGCTCGGGGGCGACGCTGCCGCCCCGGCTACCCGGTGATGTCGAGCCCGACGCGGTCCGCACTGTGCCCCGATACCCGATACCCGGTGGGCGATACGCCTTGCGCTGCTGCGCGACCGGGCCGGGCGGGCGATGTCAGGCGTGGAGCTGGTTCAGCTGGCGCGCAACGACGTCGTGGTTCAGCCACAGCACCGGTCCTGAGGGTGCGGCGCTTTCGCGCAGCATCAGGGTGCCGGTCGCCTCCAGCACCAGGGTGCTGAGCAGGTCGGTGGTGAGCGCACCACGGTCCTTGTGCATGTTGACGATAGCCTCCGAGGTGCCGATCTGCAGGTCGGCCTGGGCCGGGCTGTTGGGCATCGGCCAGGCGGCGAAGTCGCGGTAGGCCTGCATCACTGCGCTGCCGTGGAAGTCAGCGATTTTTTGCAGCACGTCCTCCAGCGTCACGCCCTCAGCCAGCAGCGCGCGGCAGGCTTGCCACTGCGACTCGGCCCAAGCGCCGCCGCCTTCCTTCTTCAGCGCGCGCAGCAGCGCGATCAGCGGCAGCTCGACGCCGGCAAAGACGTCGGTCGAGTTGGTGCGGATTTCGGGGCAGTTATAAACCGTGGCCTTGACGCCCTTGTCCCAGGCCGCTTGCGCGATGCGTTCGAGGCGCATCTTGGCGTAGCCCTGGGTGTAATTGGTGTAGGTCTGCCATTGGTAATCGTTGCCAATGAGGACTTCGGTGCCGTGGTAACCGTAGGCCGTGTAGCGCACCTGGCCACCCTCGGCCTCGATGCGTGCGCGCAGCACGGCACTGCCTTCGATGAGGTGCTCGAAAGTGTTGGCCGAGACTTCGTCGAAGTTCTGCAGGATCAGCTTGCCCAGGTCGCTGTC
>DAORUJ010000088.1:6480-13230 GCA_035433105.1 Thauera sp. | reverse complement strand
GCAGGTCGCAGCAGTCCTTGTTCATCGCCTGGCTGCCGCAGATCATCACCCGGTCGTGCTCCGGGTCGAGCGCCGGCAGACCGATGTCGTCGAACAGCTTGCCGGTTTCGATGACGTGGGTGATGCGGCCGGTATTGTGGAAAGGCTCGCGCGTCACCGTGGGGTAGTAGATCAGCTGATTGCGCACCTGCTCGCCGAAGAACTCGTTCTGCGGCAGCGCGCGGGTGATGAAGTCGGTGTAGGCGAGTTCGGACACGAAACGCACGCCGTGGACCAGCACCACCTTTTCGAAGCGCGTATAGGTCTCGGGGTCCTGGATCACGCTGAGGAAGGGCGCGAGACCGGTGCCGGTGGCGAGCAGATACAGATTCTTTCCGGGATTGAGGTCGTGCAGCACCAGCGTGCCGGTGGGCTTCTTGCTGACCACGATCGGATCGCCCTCGCGCAGGTGCTGCAGCCTTGAAGTCAGCGGGCCGTCCGCCACCTTGATGCTGAAAAACTCGAGGTGCTCTTCGTGGTTGGGGCTGGCGATGCTGTAGGCGCGCGTCAGCGGCCTGCCTTCCACGTCCAGCCCGATCATGACGAACTGGCCGTTCTCGAAACGCAGACCGGGGTTGCGCGTGGTGCGAAAGCTGAACAGCGATTCGTTCCAGTGATGGACGCTGAGAACACGTTCGGTAAGCAGGTTGCTCATGGCAGTGTGAATGCAGGCGGATTGACGATAGGTCAGATTTTAGGTGTACCGGCTTAACGATTGGGTTGATAATTTCGATAACCTTTACCTGAAAAAGCGATATGCGATTCACTTTGCGCCAGATCCAGGCTTTCGTCGCCATCGCCAGCAGCGACAACGTCTCGCGTGCGGCGGAGGCCTTGAGTCTGTCCCAATCCGCCACCAGTGCGGCGCTGGCCGAACTCGAACACCAGTTCGATCAGCAACTCTTTGACCGCCACGGCAAGCGTCTGCGCCTCAACGAACAAGGCCGGCTGTTGCTGCCGCACGCGGTGGAACTGCTCGACCGCGCCGAGGAAATGGACGCGCTGCTGCGCGGTGAGCGTGGGCTGGGCAGCCTGCGCGTCGGCGCGACGCTGACCATCGGCAACTACCTGCTGCCGCTGATCGTGTCGGCTTTTCTGCAGCGCCATCCCGAAAGCCGGGTGAAGCTGCAGGTGCACAACACCGCGACCATTGCCACGATGCTGCTGCGCTACGAGATCGATCTGGGGCTGGTGGAAGGTCAGGTGATCGACAGCGAGCTGGAAACGCTGCCGTGGGTGGAAGACGAACTGGTCGTATTCTGCGCGCCCGAGCACGCCCTGGCGGGACGCAGCGCGGTGGCGTTTGACGAGATCGCGGGTGAGCCCTGGATCCTGCGCGAGCAGGGTTCCGGAACACGCGAAACCTTCCAGCAGGCATTGCGGCACTGGCCAGGCGGTGTGCTGCCACGGCTGGAGCTCGAGCACACCGAGGCGGTGAAGCGTGCGGTCGAGAGCGGGCTGGGCCTGGGCTGTCTGTCGCGCCTGTCCCTGCGCGACGCCTTTCGTCGCGGCAGCCTGGTGGCGCTGGAAACACCCGAGCTGGATCTGAAGCGCCACTTCAGCTTCGTCTGGCATCGTGGCAAATACCACAGCGCGGTGATCCGCCGTTTTTTGGACGATTGCCGCAACTTCACCGGCGGCGCACGACGCAGTCACGAAATTTCTCTTCCTGCCGTGCGCTGAGCGTGCCCACGATTTGCCTGGCGGGAACTTCCGCGGCGCGCATGCTTCAGAATGGGCTGGACAACAGGCAAAGTCAGCGACCAGGCCATCCTTGTGGCGCCGTAGGCTGGATGCGGCAGTGCCGGATGCAGGCCCTGTAATACACTCTTTCCCCAACCGAATCCCTTCGCACGGTGCCGCCATGAGCCTCATCGAATCCGTCCGTCCCCTGCAAGCCAGGCTCACCGCCATCCGCCGCGACATCCACGCCCATCCCGAACTGGCTTTCGCCGAGCACCGCACCGCTGAGCTTGTCGCCCGTCATCTCGAGTCGCTTGGCATCGAGACTCACCGCGGTATCGGCAGCACCGGTGTGGTTGGCGTGGTGCGCGGCGGTCGCGGCCTGCGTGCGATCGGCCTGCGCGCCGACATGGATGCGCTGCCGATTACCGAGCGCAACGACTTTGCCCACAAGTCCACCGTGCAAGGCCACATGCATGCCTGCGGCCACGACGGGCACACGACCATGCTGCTCGGCGCAGCCGAAGCGCTGTCGGGGCGCAAGGACTTCGACGGCACGGTGTACCTGATCTTTCAACCCGCCGAAGAAGGCGAGGGCGGTGCGCCAGCGATGATTGCCGATGGCTTGTTCGATCGCTTCCCGATGGAGGCGGTGTTCGGCATGCACAACTGGCCGGGCATGGATGCCGGCAGCTTTGCCATCCACAGCGGCCCGGTGATGGCCAGCGCCGACCGCTTCGACATTCGCTTCACCGGCGTCGGCGCGCATGCTGCCATGCCGCACCTGGGCGTGGATCCGGTGGTGGCCGCGGCGGCCTTTGTGCAGGCGGCGCAAACCCTGGTCAGCCGTACGCTCGATCCGATCGATGCCGGCGTAGTCTCGGTGACCCAGTTCCACGCTGGCGAGGCCTACAACGTGATTCCCGACCGGGCCGAATTGTGCGGCACGGTTCGTACCTTCTCCCCCGAAGTGCGCGACCGGCTCGAGCGTGGCCTGCGTCAGATTGCCGAGGGCATCGCCCTCAGTCATGGCGTCGAGGTCACTTTCGAGTTTCGCCGCGGCTATCCGCCGACCGTCAACACGGCGGCCGAAGCCGCACTGTGTGCGGACGTGGCGCGCGGTGTCGTCGGCAGCGAGCGCGTGTTCACCGACTGCCGCCCGAGCATGGGCGCGGAGGATTTCGCCTATTTCCTGCTGGAAAAACCCGGCGCCTACGTCTGGATCGGCAACGGTCCGGGCGAGGGTGGCTGCATGCTGCATAACCCGCATTACGACTTTAACGACGACGTGCTCCCTACCGGCGTGGCCTACTGGTGCGAACTGGTGCGCACGCTGTTGTCGACTTCACGCTAACCGAACCGAGCTAAGAGAATGATCAAGACGCTGCGCCTGGCCTTTCGCATGATGTTGCGCGATCTGCGTGCAGGCGAGTTGCACCTGCTCGGTATCGCCATCGTGATTGCGGTGGCCAGTCTGACCAGCGTTGGCTTTCTGGCCGATCGGGTCGGGCGGGCGCTGGACCGTGAAGCCAATCAGCTGCTCGGCGGCGACCTGCTGCTGAGTGCCGATCGCCCGTGGACGGCACGTTTCATCGATGCGGCGCGTGAGCGCGGGCTGAACAGCGCCGGCACGCTGCTGTTCACCAGCATGGTCAGCACTGCCAATACCGCCATGCTGACGGGCGTGAAGGTGGTCGAGGACGGTTATCCGCTGCGCGGCGAGATTCGCATCGCCCCCGGCCCCAATCAAGCCGATGCGGTCGCCGGACGGGCGCCGGCGCCCGGCGAACTGTGGCTGGATGAACGCCTGCTTGCGGAGCTGGGGGTAAAGGTCGGCGACCCCGTGGGCCTGGGCGAAGTGACTTTTCGGGTCGGCGCGATGGTCAGCTTCGAGTCCGATCGCGGCGCCAACTTCTTCAGTCTGCTGCCGCGGGCGATCTTCAACCAGAAGGACCTGGCCGCCACGGGCTTGATCGCCGAAGGCAGCCGCGCCACCTGGCGCCTGCACGTGGCGGGCACGCCGCAGGCCGTCGAGGCCTATGAAAAGTGGGCGCGGGCCAATCTGGAGCGTGGCCAGCGCGTCGACACCGTCGAAAACGCCCGCCCGGAGGTGCGTGCGGCGCTTGATCAGGCGCAGCGCTTCCTGCGTCTGGCCGCGCTGCTGGCGGTCATTCTGGCGGCGGTCGCAGTGGGCCTGTCGGCCCGGCGCTTCATGGCGCGCCACCTTGACGGTTGTGCAGTGATGCGCGTGCTGGGTGCGGGCCAGGCCCAGGTGCTGGGCATCGTCGTCGGCGAATTCCTGCTGTTTGGGCTGGCGGCGGCAGCGGTCGGCACGGCGCTGGGCTGGTCGGTGCAATGGGGTCTGGCAGGTGGCCTGCGCGAAATTCTCGCCACCGAGCTGCCAGCACCGTCGATGCTGCCCCTGGCGCACGGACTGGTCGTGGGCATGGCCTTGCTGGCGGGCTTCGTCCTGCCGCAATTGCTGCGCCTGGGCAAGGTCAGCACGCTGCGTGTGCTGCGGCGCGAGTTCGAACTGTCCGAGCCCCTGTCGGGCAGCGCCTGGGCACTGGGGCTGCTGGCGCTGCTCGGACTCATCTTCTGGATTGCGGCCGATGCCCGGCTGGGCGCAATGGTCGCCGCCGGCTTTGCCGCGGCGCTTGGCGTGTTTGCGCTGGCCGCATGGTGGGTGCTGCGCCTGGCGGGCCGGCTCAAGGGGCAGGGCAGTCTGCGCGGAGGCGGCTGGCGTTACGGCGTGGCATCGCTGGGGCGGCGCATGGGCGGCAGCGTCATTCAGGTTGCGGCGTTGGGCCTGGGTATGACGGCCTTGCTGCTGCTCACCCTGGTGCGTGCCGATCTGCTCGACAGCTGGCGCGCGATGACTCCGCCAGAGGCGCCCAATCGCTTCGTCATCAACATCCAGCCCGATCAGCGTGCAGGCGTTGCCGATCTGTTCGAGGCTCAGGGCCTGTCCCGTCCCAACATCCAGCCCATGATCCGCGGACGCATGCTGGCGATCAACGAGGTGCCGATCGATCCCGGCGCCTACGACGAGGAACGCACGCGACGATTGGCCGAACGCGAGTTCAACCTGTCCTACGCCGCTGAACTGCCGCGTGGCAACGCCGTGGAAGCGGGCCGCTGGCATGGCAGTGAAGCGATGCCGCAATTTTCGGTGGAGCAGGGTCTGGCCCAGACCTTCGGGCTGAAGGTGGGCGATCGCGTTGCCTTCGAGATTGCCGGCCGCCGCGTCGAGGCGCCGATCACCAGCGTGCGCAAGCTGAGCTGGGATTCGATGCGGGTGAACTTCTTCTTCATTGCCTCCGAAGGCATGCTGGAGTCCTATCCGGCGAGTCTGATCACCAGCTTCCACCTGCCGGCCGCGAGTCATGACTTCACCACACGGCTGGTGGCGCAGTTCCCCAACCTGTCGGTGATCGACATTGCCGCAGTCATTGCCCAGGTGCAGGCGATGACCGACAAGCTGATCATCATCGTCCAGTTCGTGTTCGGCTTTGCCGTGCTCGCCGGCCTGGTGGTGCTGTACGCGGCGCTGCAGGCCACCCATGACGAGCGTGAATACGAACTCGCCATGCTGCGCACCCTGGGTGCACGCAACCGCCAGGTGCGACAGGCCCTGCTGGCCGAGTTCCTGGTGCTGGGCGGGGTTGCCGGCGTGCTGGCCGGTGTCGGTGCAAGTGCGCTGGGCTGGGTGCTGGCCGAGCAGGTCTTCAAGGTGGCGTATGTGCCGGCGCTGTTGCCGGTGCTGGTGGCCGTGCTGCTCGGCGCAGCGGGCGTCGTAGCGGGTGGATGGCTGGGTACGCGCAAGCTGCTGTCACGCCCGCCGCTGGCCAGCTTGCGTGCCCTGGCCTGAGCCCGCCACATGCCGCTGACGATTCTGGCCGGGATGACGCAGGCCGAGATGCTGCTGGTCGGCCTGCTTGGTGGCGTTCTGCTGCTCTTGCTGTGGCTGTTGCTGCGGAGCTTTGGCGCCGAGCGTGCCATGCAGACGCGTCTCGCTGATGCCCTGGCCGATCAGATGGATGAGCAACTCGGTGCCCAGCACCGCGAAGTTCTGCGCGACCTGCACGAAGGTCTCGCGCGCCAGACCGATCGCATCGGCGAGCACGCCCGCGCTGACCGGGACCTGCTGCAGCGCGGCCTGACCGCGGCGTCGATGCAGTTGTCGCGCGGCATGCAGGCCTTGACGCAGAGCGTGGACGGGCGTCTGGACACCTTGTCCGGTCAGGTCAGTCAGCGCCTCGACGAGGGCTTTCGAAAAACCAACGAAACCTTCGCCAGTGTGATGGCGCGGCTGGCGACGATCGACGAGGCGCAGAAAAAGATCGACAGCCTGACCACCAACGTCGTCAGCCTGCAGGAACTGCTCGGAGACAAGCGCTCCCGCGGTGCCTTCGGCGAAGTACAACTCGAGGCGCTGGTGCAGAACATGCTGCCCCCCGATGCCTTCGCTTTCCAGCATGCCCTGCCCAACGGCACCCGCGTCGATTGCATGCTGACGCTGCCGGCGCCAACCGGTCTGGTGGCGGTGGATGCGAAGTTTCCGCTTGAGAACTACCACCGCATGCTTGAGATCGGCGCCGGTGAGCATGATCGCCGCAGCGCGCAGCAGGCCTTTCGTGCCGACGTCAGGCGCCATGTGGACGCCATCGCGGGCAAGTACATCCTGCCCGGCATCACCTCGGATGGCGCAGTGATGTTCCTGCCCGCCGAGGGGGTGTTTGCCGAGGTGCATGCCTACCACCCCGAAGTCGTCGCCTATGCGCAGCAAAAGCGGGTCTGGATCGTATCGCCAACGACCCTGATGGCGGTGCTGAACACTGCGCGTGCGGTCCTCAAGGACGTCGAGACACGCAAGCAGATCCACGTCATCAAGGACGCGCTGGGCAAGCTGGCGAAGGACTTCCAGCGCTTTGACGAGCGTATGGCGGCGCTGGCACGCCACATCGAGCAGGCCAGTCGTGACGTGCAGGACGTACAGACCTCCAGCCGCAAGATCAGCGCGCATTT
>DAORUJ010000088.1:0-6380 GCA_035433105.1 Thauera sp. | reverse complement strand
ACTTGACCTCAGACAGTTACGGCGCCGACTCCCGCGCCTAAACTGAAGCTCACTTTTGAAAAAGCGATATCCATGTCCAACCTTCTGCCGACACTCTTCCTGATGGGACTGTTCTTGTTCGGTTGGTTGCTGCTTTATGCGCACCAGCGTCGTGAAAAACAGAAGCGCAATCTGCCTTTGCGCGAGGACTTTCTGGCCAGCCATGGCAAGTCGGCGCCGGCCTGCCATGCCTGCGGCAAGGATCAACTGAAGGACGACGGCCTGGGGTCGGGCGATGACACGCGCCGCATCGTCTCCTGCCTGGCATGTGACACCCTGCTCTATCGCTATGAGCGCCCGGAGCAGGTGGAACCGGCGACCTCGGCAACCTAGGTGCACTGCGGACACGGCGGGTTCCTGTTCCCCGTGCCTGCGCCGGACGTCGCAGTGTCCAGCGCGCTGGCGAGTGGTCTCAATCGGAGGGGTCGATGAGTATTGCCCTGAAACGCGCTTACGAGACGCCGGCAGAGACCGATGGCGTGCGAGTTCTGGTGGACCGCATCTGGCCCCGTGGCGTGAAAAAGTCCGAGGCCAGAATCGACCATTGGGCGAAGGAACTCGCGCCGTCGACAGAACTGCGGAAGTGGTTCGGTCACGACCCTGATAAATGGTCCGAGTTTCAACGCAAATACCGCGAGGAACTCAGGGGCAATCCAGGGCTGGACGGGATCAGGGCCTTGTCTCGCCAGGGAGGTCTGACCCTGGTGTATGGCGCGAAGGACGAGGTGCACAACCAGGCCCAGGTGCTCAAACAGGTGCTTGAGGGCGAAGCCTGAGCATTCCCGCCACGGGTGCCGCAACAGGCCCTGGCTTGCTAGCAGCCGTCTGCAAGTCTCCGCGCCCGCCTTCGACCTTCGAGCGCCGACTTACTCGATTGCGAAGGTCTCGACCAGCATCGGCGTCAGCGCGCGCATCGGCCCCAGCGCAGGCTTGTCGGGCAGGAGCCCCGCCTGAAATCCGCGCGCCGCAAGGCGTTTCAGCACGATCTCGTTGCTGGTGATCACATGTACCGGCACCACCCAGTCCGCGCCCGGTCCGCTCACCGTGCCGATCGGCTGATGGTCGCCGATCACGATCACCACAGCCTTGGGTGGAGCCTGTTCCCTGAGCCAGCCGGACAGCCAGTCGAACTGATAGCGCAGCGCGGCAAGATAGGCCGGAATCGGTTCGTCCCATGAAACCGCTGCATTGCGCGCGGTGATGGCGTCCGGGTCGGCGTAGACATGGGAGCCGAGCAGCGCGGACCAGTCAGTCAGGTAGGGTGCGAGGGGGCGGAACGGCGCATGGGTGCTCAGGGTCGGGAACACCGCCAGTCGCGGCCGCGGGTCGTCACCGCGTGCGGTGCCGAGTTCCTGATCCTGCAGCAGTGCCATCGCAGCCTGGTCCGGAATGCGCCAGTAACCAAACGGGGGGCCGCGATAGCCGATGCCGTCCGCGTCGCCGATGCGGTCGAAACCGTAGAAGCGGCCTTCCGGCCAGGGGTGCTGGATGCCCGGCATCCAGCCGATGGTGCGATAGCCGTTTGCCGAAAAGTGGCTGACCAGGCCGGGGCGCTGGGTCTTCAGCAGCAGACGGTAGTGGTTGGGGTCGTGCATGTCGAGGCCACTGAGCAGTTCAGCGTGCGCGAGCCACGAGCCGCCACCGAAGGTCGGCGAGGTGAGACGAGCCGACACCGCACGACGTCCGCTGGCGGCAATGGCCGCTTCCAGGTGGTGACGCGATTGACCCAGTGCCGCCGCGAATTCCGGTTGGTCGAGCGTCACCGCGCCATAGGCTTCAGCGAACACGATCACCACGTCCGCGCCCTGCAGTGCGGCCAGATTGGAGTCGAAGCGGGGACTGGTGCCGAGCTGCAACTCATCGTCAGTCGAAAAAAGCGCGCGCTGCAGCATGCTCGCCTGATCGGCGACCAGGCTGACCACCGATGGCGCGAAAGACCCTTGTAGAGGGGGTGCCAGGCCCCACAGCCCCAGGGTGGTCAGCGATATCGCAAGCACGCCGGTCCGCAGGCGGCGATGTTGCAGCCCTTCAGCGAGGACGAGCAGGCAGCGGCGAATCAGCGCGTACAGCAAGGCCAGCGCGAGCACGACGGTCACGGCCACCGCCACCAGCTTCATCGCCGACGGACTTTCCGCGCCCATCCTGACGACGTTCCAGGCGTGCTGACCGTCCCAGTACAGATCGAGCTTGCGCCCGAGGATGGCGGGCACGGTGACGTTGATGTAGTGCAGCACGATGCCGATCACGACGACTATCGATGCCCAGCGAACGCCCGCAGCGCGTACCGGGCCGCGCAGGCTGAGCACGGAAAGCACCAGTGCGATTGCCGCCAGATCCAGCGACAGCCGAGGCAGGGGCAAAGGCCACAGCGTCGGCCAGGCGTTGCCGAAACTGAGCAGCAGGTTCAGCGCAATCAGGGCAATGACGACATTGAGGGTGGCGCGTCGGGCGTTCACTGCAGGCGCCCTCCGTGGTTTCGGTGTGAACAGGGCGCGGATTGGCTGTCGTTCAGGGCGATCTCCTCTCCTGACCCGGAATGAGACCGGGCGGTTGTGAAAGCTGGCCGCGGCGCTGCGGGCCGGCTAGCATGCAGGCGATGCCCGACCCTGATGGAGCCTGCGCGATGCCCCCCCAATCCGATCAAGCCGACGACAGCCCCTGGTGGCAGGACAAGACCCCGCAGGGCATTGCCCGCATTGCCGCAGCGGGCGGTGTCGCGGTGCTGCCCCTGGCTGCCGTCGAGCAGCATGGCGAGCACCTGCCACTGTCGACCGATCTGGACATCGTACTCGGGCTGATCGATGCCGCCCTGCCACAGGTGCGCGAAGGTCTGCCGATCTGCGTGCTGCCCCCACTGGCCGTGGGCCTCAGCGTCGAGCACCGTGCCTTTGGCGGCACGCTGAGCCTCAGTCCGGAGAGCGCGCTGGCCGTGCTGGGTGAGTTGGGTGACGGTGTTGCGGCAGCAGGTTTTCGCCGGCTGGTGTTGTTCAATAGCCATGGCGGCAACAAGGCCGTGGTCGATCTGGCCGCGCTCAAGCTGCGGGTGGCGCACCGGATGCTGGTGGTGCGGGCAAATTACTTTCGCTTTGCGCCGCCTGCCGACGTCGTGCCGGCCGACGAGCTGCGTCACGGCCTGCACGGTGGGGCGCTGGAGACGGCGATGATGCTGCACCTTGCGCCCGCCAAGGTGCGTGTCGAGCACATCGCGAACTTCGATTCGCTGGGCCGGCGCATGGCCCGCGCCGGAAAGCGACTCGGCCCCGAGGGCGAGGCCGGCTTCGCCTGGATGGCGCAGGACCTGAACCCGCGTGGCGTCAGTGGCGATGCGCGCCTGGCGACAGCGGAACTCGGCGCGCGGCTGGTGGCTCACTATGCGCTGCAGCTGGCGCAGCTGATCGAAGACACATTCGACTTCGATCTGTCCTGTCTGGCCAACCAGCCGGTGGACGCCGCTGACTGATCCGTGCCGCGACGTGGGCACGACACGCTTCAGCTGCGGATGCCTGCAGCCGGAGCCGGAAGGCTATCCGGCACGTCCGAAGCGGGCTCGCCCTGTTCGTTGAGCAGTTCGTGCAGCCAGTGACCGTGGCGGTTAGCCTTGGTGGTCAGATAGCGCTGATTCTGCCGGGTCACGTCGCCATAGATCGCCTGGCGCGCGGTGACGTTGATGCCGGCCCGCTGCAGGGCCTCCACCTTGCTGGGGTTGTTCGTCAGCAGCAGGATGCGCGACACGCCGAGCTGCTCCAGCATCTCGTGGGCAACGCGGAAGTCGCGTTCGTCCTTGGAGAAACCGATCGTCTGATCGGCATCGATCGTGTCCAGGCCTTCATCCTGCAGACCGTAGGCGCGCAGTTTGTTCGCCAGCCCGATGCCGCGACCTTCCTGCGACAGGTAGAGCAGAATGCCACCGCCCTGGGCGCTGATCGCCGCGACGCCGCGCCGCAGCTGTTCGCCACAGTCACAGCGCAGGCTGCCGAACAGATCACCGGTGAGGCAGGACGAGTGCAGGCGCACCGGTACGTCTTGCGGCCACTCGCTCGGGGTGCCGATGACGATGGCGACGTGTTCGTGGATGCCATCCAGCTCGCGAAACAGCACGAAGCGGCTGTTTTCCGCTTCGGCCAGCGGCACGCGCGCTTCGCTGATGCGGGTCAGACCGCCGGGACCGCTGGCGCACAGTTGCAAGGCGATGTCGGCATGAACCGCCAGCAGGTTGCCGCGGCCGACCTCGGCCTCGACGGCCCCGAATTGAGCCCGCGTGACCACGCAAGCGATGGCGGCTGGCAGCAGTTGGGCGCGCGACAGCAAGCGGATCGCCGCCTGGGCAGATTTGTCAGCGGGGGTCTGGCGTGCGTCCGCGGGCAAGCGGGTCTCGCGGCTGGCGGCGAACTCACGCAGGCCGGCACTGTCTGGAAGCGGCGACAGGGAAACGGTGACCGGGGCGCGGGTGTCGGCGAAGCCGAGCGCCGCCATGCGGTGACTGGACAGCACCAGGCTGGCGGTCGAACCGCTCAGGGTCTGTAGTTCGGACATTGCCTTGTCGTCGAGTCCTTCGATGGCCTGGACGAGGAGGCTGCTGCCGTTGTCACGCACGAGGATGGGAAGGCCGCGTCGCAGGTCGAAAATGGCACGTTCGGCTTGGCGCATCGGTTGTTCTCCGGTCGGATGTTCGGGTTGTTATGGGTGCGCGTTTTCCGCTGTGCGGTACGGACGGACGCAAACCGAATCATTGAAGGTTATCGGATGGCAAAAAGAATCTTGGCTTCAGATTGGGGCTGGCGCTGCGTTTTGCAAGCTCAATCGCACGATTGGGCCACGAATCCCGTTACAAGGTTCCGTAGCGGGAATCATTCCCTTGAGGTCCGCGTCGGCGGAGCATGGCGGTGCGATCACAGGCTGGCGCCCGAAACCGTTGATCTGCTGAATCTTTTTCTGCCGATTTCAGCGTGCGCGGGGCCGTTGGTGATCGCCCAGATCGGGCAAAGCCTCGATGGGCGAATCGCCACTGAAAACGGGGCTTCGCACTATATCAACGGACTGGAGGCGCGCACGCACCTGCATCGCTTGCGCGCGGTGGTGGATGCTGTGGTAGTCGGCGTGGGCACGGTCAATGACGATGACCCCTTGCTGACAGTGCGCCACGTCGAGGGCCGCAATCCGCTGCGGGTCGTGCTCGACCCGCGCGGGCGCATGGGTGGCGAGCGACAGCTGGCGCACGACGGGGCAGCGCCGACGATACAGTTGGTGAGGGGAGCCTGCCCCGCAGAAGCGGGCGCGAGCCTCGCTGTGAGCCCGGAGGCTGAGCCGCACAGCATGCGGAATGGCGCTCGGGAGGGGGTTGCACAGGGCGTCGAGGCAAAGTCAGGCATGCGCCAGGTCGCTTTTCCGGTGACGGCGCAGGGTGGGTTCGAGCCCCTGGCGGTGCTCGACTGGCTGCATGCGCAGGGTTTGCGCCGGGTGCTGATCGAAGGGGGGGGCGTGACGGTTTCGCGTTTCATGCAGGCCGAGGCGCTGGACCGCATGCACGTGATGGTTGCCCCCTTGCTTATCGGTTCGGGCCGTCCCGGCCTGCAGTTGCCGCCGGTGCAGCGCCTGGAAGACGCGCGTCGCCCAAGCTGTCGCACCTTTCGCTGTGGTGAGGATACGATTTTCGACCTTGATCTGCGCCGCGCAGCCCACGTCGATCAGGCTGTTTGACCCGTTCATCCCGCTCCTTCCACCCTCGCAGCTCATGCACCACGCCGCAGCAGCACCCAGGCGCCGGGCAGCGTCGACGTCAGCACCACCACGCCGTAGGCGATCGAGATCGCAACGCCCTGGCTGACTTCCAGCCCTGCAGCAGCCCACAACAGTGCCGCAGCCCCTTCGCGCAGGCCCCAGCCCGCCATCGACAGTGGAATCGCCATCGCCAGCAGCACCCAGGGGATGAGCGCGAGCAGGATCGATGCCGGCGTGTCGATGCCCAGCATGCGTGTGCAGCAGAAATAGACCGCGATGTAACTGGCCGCCAGCGCCAGCGAGGCCAGCAGCTGCCGCCACAGCACGCTGCGTGCAAGCAGGGCGCGACGCACGGCACGGCCTAGGGTGTGCAGCAGCGGGCTGCGTCGCAGGGCAAGCACCAACAGCGCGCAGGCGGCAAAGGCCAGAGCGAGGGGGCCGGGGTGCAGGCTCATCCCATGGGTACGCCCAAACACCGCACCGAGCGCGTTCGTGATCGTGGGCGAGAGCAGCAGCGTCGCCAGCGCACACAGCAGCATCGCAACCTGACCTGATGCGCGCTCCAGCAGCACCGCCAGCCAGGCGCTGGTGCCCGAACCCGAACCCGAACCCGAACCCGAACC
>DAORUJ010000087.1:0-13386 GCA_035433105.1 Thauera sp. | reverse complement strand
GAACCAGTGACCCCTGCCGTGTGAAGGCAGTGCTCTACCGCTGAGCTAACCGCCCTTCCGCGAAAGAGGCCGCATTGTAGAAGCGGCGCCGGGGGCCGTCAACTTGGAGATGACACGGTGAAGATGACACTGGGTGCCGAATCGCCTGGCCCGGATGCCCCCTGCCCGAATTCATCGTCTCACCCACCCAGCCAGTCGACGACAAACGCCACAGCGACCACGACTGCTGCAGCACTCGCGATCAGCACGGCGCCGGCAGCAATGTCCTTGGCAGCCCCAATCTCGGGATGTTGCTCAGGATGCACATGGTCGATAAGCGTTTCGAGTGCGGTATTGAACAACTCGGCCATCAGCACCGCCGCGACTGCAAGGCCAAGCACCGCCCACCACAGCGGCGCCGGCCGGGTAACGAGCAGCACCAGCAACACGGCGGCAGCCGCGAACAGGTGAGTACGAAAGCTGCGTTCGGTGCCCACCGTGCGCTGCAAGCCCTGCAGCGCGAAGCCGAGCCGTCGTTGAAACCCTTGCCCTTTCATCACTGCTTCCTCATCACCGCGTCACAAGCCTAGCGCCGACGGCTGCGCCAGATCGACAGCAGCACCCACAGGCCCCCGACCACCGCACCGACAAAACCGAGCATGCCAAAGGTGCGTAGACCGCCAAGTGCGGGGTCATGCACCACCGTCATCAGGATTGCCGTACCGATGATCAGCGCTGCGGTGACAATGCCGATGGTCATGCGGCTGATGGCGCGATCGAACTGCTCCACGGCGTGCTTCAGCGATACCAGATCCACCTGGATCTGCAGCTTGCCGCGTCGGGCCGAACGCAGCAAGCTGCTGAGGTCCTGTGGCAAGCCGGCGATCAGGTCCGCAGCACCACTCAGGCTGTGCCAGCCGCGGCGGGCAAAGGCAGCTGGCGTTCGATACGACAGCAGCACCTGCTTCAATTCGGGTTCAGCCTCGGCGGCAATGTCGAAATCGGGGTCAAGCTGGCGCCCCATTCCCTCCAGGGTGATGAAAGCCTTAACCATCAGGGACAAGTCCGGCGGCAGACTCAGGCCGTGCTCGCGCAGCAAGGCCATGAGGTCGGACAGCATGGCCGCCAGATCGAGGCGCTTGAGCGGCACCCCCTTGTATTGATCGACGAAGGCGTCGATGTCACGTCGCAGTCGAGCCGGCTCTGCAGCGTCCGCGCCTTCGCCCTCGCGCCAGTCGAGCAGGACGTTGGCGACTGAATCCGACTCACCCGTCACCAGCCCGTACAGCAGCACTGCGACTTCGTGACGCCGGATCTCGGACAAGCGCCCCACCATGCCAAAGTCGATGAAGGCGATGCGGTTGTCTGGCAGATAGAACACATTGCCCTGATGTGGATCGGCATGAAAAAGACCGTCCTCCAGCATCATCTTGAGTACCGCTGCCGCGCCGCGACGGGCAAGCAGCTTGCGATCGAGGCCCGCTGCATCGACGGCTGCCAGGTCACGCCCTGGAATGCCGTCGATGAAATCCTGCACATTGAGCCGCTCACCGCACCATGCCCAATGGATCGATGGAATGACGACCTCCGGCCGATCGCCGAAATGCGCAGCGATACGCTCGGCGTTGCGGCACTCAGCGGCAAAGTCGAGTTCGCGCCGCAGCGATAGGGTAAACTCGCGCACCACCTCACGCAGGTGATAGCGCCGCAGGTCGGGCGCCTCGCTTTCGATGATGTCCGCCAGGCGCGCAAGCAGATGCAGATCAGCCTCGATCAGCGGTCGAATCCCGGGGCGGCGGACCTTGAGCACCACCTCGCGTCCATCGGCAAGACGAGCCCGATGCACCTGGGCAAGTGAGGCCGCAGCCAGAGGTTCGCGCTGGAAGTCGGCGAACACGCTCTCGGGCGACTGCCCAAGATCTTCGCCAAGCTGGCTGAGGATGGCGTCAATGGGCGCAGCCGGGGCAGCATCCTGCAGCTTGCCGAATTCGGCAATCCACTCGGGCGGAAACAGGTCGACCCGGGTCGCCAGCACCTGGCCGAGCTTGATGAAGGTGGGGCCGAGGTCTTCCAGCGCACGCCTGACGCGGGCAGGCGGCTCCTGGTGTGCAAGCTCCTCGGGCATGCGCCAGTGCAACGCCCTGCCCGCCTTCTCGAGCATGTTGCCCAACCCGATCCGGCGCACAAGATCGCCGAAGCCATAGCGGATCAGAACTGTGGCGATTTCGTGTGCGCGGGCCAAGTCGCGCGCCGCACCAACGGCCTGCCAGAGCATCAGTCGTGTCGATCCTGCTCGGGCTTGGCCGTCGGGTCCGCATGCAGCCGATCGGCCAGACCACGCAGCACGCCTGCAGCCATCCCGGCAACGAGCTCCGCCTGGGCACCGAGGGCCCGCACGCTGCTGTCGACCTGGGCCCGGGCAAAATCGCTCATTGCATGGCCAAGATCGAGCACCGCAGACTGGACCCGCTGACCAACCGCCGTTCCGCTGCTGCGCGCATGCTCGGCCAGGTCGCGCAGGGTGGCCTGGGCCACACCGCTGGTCTGGCGCGCGGCGTCGCCCAAGGCAGCGACGAAATCACCCTCCAGGCGCGACAACTGATCCAGCGACTGCTTGAGCCCCTCGCGCGAGAACTCGCCGCCGCGCCCCAAGGCCTCCTGCACGGCCAGCTGGGTTGCCTGGGCGGCAGAGGCCAGCGCTTCGTCAAGCCCCCGCACGGCTTCCTTGATGCCCTCGGTCTGACTAGCGTCGACACGCGGCGTTGCGGCCTGGGCGCCCCGCAGCACGGCCTGTGTGACCTCGCGCAAAGCCTGAGTGTCGACAACGCCACGGGTCAGCGCACCGAGCGTGATCGCCCGCACGCGTTCGGCAACCTGCGCCGGATCAGCCTCGACGGCAGCCTGAACATCGCTTTCGATTTGATGGGTGTCCTGAGTCATGGTCGCTCTCCTCGTGCAAAACAGATCGTGTGATGCGAGACGCTCGTCATTCACATGATACTCGCACACGCCATTCGCTCAGGCCTCACCACCCTCATCGGCGAGACCGAACGCCTTCAGCCGGCGATACAGCGTACGCTCGCTGATGCCGAGCTTGCGCGCCAGTTCGTGGCGACTTCCGCGATGACTGCGCACGGCGCGCAGCAAGGCCTGGTGCTGTACGGCGTCGAGATCGAACGACTCATCACGATGGGGTGCAAGGCCCGTGCTCAGGGCTTCGGTCGGCGAGTGAGACAGCATCTCCAGATCCGGTCGCAGGATCTCCTCCGCCAGATGCTCGGAGCCGATGATTTCGCCGTCACACATCAGACTGGCGCGTTCGAGCACGTTGCGCAGTTCGCGCACGTTGCCTGGAAAGGGATATGCGGCCAACACACGCATTGCCGCCGCCGACAGGTGCAGGCGACGTTGCGGGGCCACCCGTTCGAGCAGCGAATCCACCAGCAGCGACAGGTCGCCTTCGCGCTCACGCAACGCAGGTACGGTGATCGGGAAAGTGTTGATGCGAAAATACAGATCCTGACGAAAGCTGCCCTCGGCAATCATGCGCTTGAGCGCCCGGTGGGTCGCAGACACCAGACGGATGTCGGCACGGCGCAATTCGGTGGAACCCAGACGACGGTAGGTGCCCGTCTCGAGCAGGCGCAGCAGCTTGACCTGCATGCCGAGCGGGATGTCGCCTACCTCGTCGAGGAACAGCGTTCCGCCGCTGGCCGCTTCGACCAGGCCCGGCTTGCGCGCAGCGGCGCCGGTAAAGGCGCCACGCTCGTGGCCGAACACTTCGCTCTCGAACAAGGTTTCGGGCAAACCGGAGCAATCAACGACCACGAAGGGCCCCTCGGCCCGACGGCTTGCCTCATGCACTGCACTGGCAACCAGTTCCTTGCCGGTACCGGACTCGCCCTGCAGCAGCACGCTGGCGTCCGACGGCGCCACCCGGGCAATGAGCTCCAGCATGCGCTGAAAGGCCGGCGAACGGCCGATGAGTCCGTGATGATCCGACACACCGCGCGCGACCTGCATCGGCTCCATCTTTTCGATAAACCAGGCAATCTCGCCCTGTGCATCGCGCACCGGGGACAGTTCGATATTGACGTACTCCTCGCCCCGCGGCGTATGGTGCAGATGCAGCACCCGCTCACGCTGCCCCGACTGCAGGCTGCGCGCCAGCGGGCAGGACTCCCCGGCCTGATCACAGGGAACACTGTAGCGATGCGAGACGTCATAGCAGGTACGCCCCACCACCTCGCGTCCGTGGGCGCACGAGCGTCGATAGGCCGCATTGGCGGCAATGATCCGGTAATCGCGGTCGCACAGGATGTGCGGCTCGGCCAGGGTCTCGAGAAAGGAGATCAGTTCTGGCAGCGGGCGGGGGTCAGGTAGCATGAAGATCCAGGGTACAGGCACTTACGGCGTCGCTGCCTGCAAGCTTTGGCAGCACGATTGGCAGCAACTACTGGCAGTTAGTCTGCCCCTTTGTCAGCAACATGGTCAATCGTATCGCCGCCGCCTCGGGGCGGACCTAAAACCACAATTCGAAATAACCCTCGACTTCACGGCTCTGTGAGGTCTCGCACCGCCACGACAGGGAAACCCTGATGTCCAACTCCATGAACACCTTGCGCGAGGGCTACACGGCCCTGGTGGCCGGCTCCAGCGGTGCTATCGGCCAGGCCTTTGTCCGCCACTTGCGCGCAGACTCGCGCTGTGCCCGCGTCATCGAGTGCTCGCGGCGCAGCGACCCACCGTTGCTGCTCGATGATGAGTCCAGCCTGGCTCACTGCGCGCGATCCCTGGCAGCGCAGGCGCCGCTGCACCTGGTGATCGATGCGACCGGTGCGCTGACGATCGATGGCCAAGGCCCGGAAAAGCGCATCGAAGACTTGCAGGCTGACCGCCTTCAGCGTGCGATGCTGGTCAACGCAATTGGCCCGGCCTTGTTGCTGCGATACTTTCAGCCCCTGCTTGCGAACGGCGAGCGCGTGATCTGGGCCAAGCTGTCCGCACGAGTGGGAAGTATTGAAGACAACCGCAAGGGCGGCTGGTACAGCTATCGAGCATCGAAGGCAGCACTCAACATGTTGCTGCAGACTGCGGCGATCGAGATCGCCCGCCGGCGCCCGCTTGCAATACTGGCCGCACTGCAACCCGGCACCGTGCGCTCCAGCTTGAGCGCACCCTTTGTTGGCGCAGCTGCGATGCCGCCCGAACAATCCGTATCTGGTCTGCTGACCGCGTTGGATGGTCTGGAACCGAAGGGGCGTGCACACTTCATCGACTATCGCGGTGCACACATACCCTGGTAGGCAGAAACCCGGCCCGATGAGTGAGCCTTGCCGCCATTTTGGCGACCTGAAAAAGCGCAAGGCCCGGACTTGTCCGGGCCTTGCATTTTCTGGTGGGTGCTGACGGGCTCGAACCGCCGACATTCGCCTTGTAAGGGCGACGCTCTACCAACTGAGCTAAGCACCCGCTCCGGGATCGGCTTGAATGCTCGACCCAGGAAAGCCCATCAGTTTACTGCATCTTTCAGGCCTTTGCCAGCGCGAAACTTCGGGACTTTCGCTGCCTTGATCTTGATGTTCTTGCCGGTACGGGGATTACGGCCGGTGCGGGCTGCACGTTCGCCCACATAAAAGGAGCCGAAACCCACCAGGGTGACGACATCCCCACTTTTGAGCGCGTCCATGACACCCGCCACAGTGGCATCCAGAGCCCGGCTGGCAGCCGCCTTCGATATCTCGGCGCGCTTCGCGATGACGTCGATCAGTTCTGATTTGTTCACTTATACCCCTCCGAAAGTTAACTGCCTTGGGATGAACGTCGCTGCACTCCGCGGATGGCGCGGGATCTCGAATATGGCGCGGCAATGCGCCAGCTTCACGGTTTTATAGCGTGCGCAATTCGGCAGTGTCAACGACAAAGCCGTAACGTGCATGCACGTTACGGCTTTGTCAGTCAGACTGTTCGCGGATCCGGGCGCGGAAAGCCTCCGACGATCGGCTTGAGTCTAGTGTGCGCGCTGCACCGGATTCGAGGCGTCGGATTCGGTGGAAGGCGCTGTGACCGACGCCGCGGCGGCTTCAGGCAGCGGTTCAGGAACACGTTCGAGCGCATGCTCCAGCACCTGATCAATCCACTTCACCGGCACGATCTCCAGAACGTTCTTGATGTTCTCGGGAATCTCCGCCAGATCCTTGACGTTTTCCTCGGGAATCAGCGCCGTGCGGATGCCCCCGCGAACCGCAGCCAGCAGCTTTTCCTTCAGCCCGCCAATCGGCAACACTTCGCCACGCAGCGTGATTTCGCCCGTCATCGCCACGTCGCAACGCACCGGAATGCCCGTCAGCACCGATACCAGCGCCGTGCTGATCGCGATGCCGGCTGACGGCCCGTCCTTGGGAATCGCGCCCTCAGGCAGATGGATGTGCATGTCGCTCTTCTGATGGAAGTCTTCCTCGATACCGAGCGAACGGGCACGCTTGCGCACCACTGACAGCGCCGCCTGAATCGACTCCTGCATCACCTCACCGAGCTTGCCGGTGGTAAGCACCTTGCCCTTGCCAGGCAACTGCACCGCCTCGACCGTCAACAGCTCGCCACCCACTTCGGTCCACGCCAGACCCGTAACCTGACCAATCTGGTTTTGCTTCTCCGCCATGCCGAAGCTGTACTTGCGCACCCCGAGAAACTTGTCGAGATTCTCGGCATTCACGACGATCTGACTGCTTTGACTCTTGAGCACGAGTTGCTTGACCACCTTGCGGCACACCTTGGAGATTTCTCGCTCGAGGCTGCGCACACCGGCTTCACGGGTGTAGTAACGGACCACGTCGCGCACGGCGTCCTCGGTCACTGCCAGCTCTTCCTGCTTGAGGCCGTTGTTCTTCATCTGCTTGGGCAGCAGATAGCGCTGGGCAATGTTGACCTTCTCGTCCTCGGTGTAGCCCGACAGGCGAATGACTTCCATACGGTCGAGTAGCGCAGCCGGAATGTTGAGCGTGTTCGCCGTGGCAACGAACATGACATCCGACAGGTCGAAATCAACCTCGATGTAGTGGTCCTGGAAGGTATGGTTCTGCTCCGGATCCAGTACCTCGAGCAAGGCCGAACTGGGGTCACCGCGGAAGTCCATGCCGAGCTTATCGACCTCGTCGAGGAGGAACAGTGGGTTCTTGACGCCAACCTTGTTCATGTTCTGCAGGATTTTGCCCGGCATCGAACCAATATAGGTACGGCGGTGACCGCGGATTTCAGCCTCGTCACGAACGCCACCGAGCGCCATGCGGATGAACTTGCGGTTGGTAGCCTTGGCAATCGACTGTCCGAGCGAGGTCTTGCCCACGCCAGGAGGGCCGACGAGACACAGGATGGGCGCCTTGACCTTGTCGACGCGCTGTTGCACCGCGAGGTATTCGAGGATGCGTTCCTTGACGCGATCAAGCCCGTAGTGATCCTTGTCCAGCACCTTTTCGGCCTCGACCAGATCCTTGCTTACGCGCGACTTCTTCTTCCACGGCAGACCAATCAAGGTATCGATGTAGTTGCGCACGACCGTGGCCTCGGCCGACATCGGCGACATCAGACGCAGCTTCTTGAACTCGGCCTGAGCCTTCAGGAGCGCGTCCTTCGGCATGCCAGCCGCCTTGATCTTCTTGTCCATTTCCTCGAGATCGGCACCTTCTTCGCCCTCTCCGAGTTCTTTCTGGATCGCCTTGACCTGTTCGTTCAGGTAATACTCGCGCTGACTCTTCTCCATCTGGCGCTTGACGCGGCCACGGATGCGCTTTTCCACCTGAAGGATGTCGAGTTCAGCTTCGAGCTGATTGAGCAGTTTCTCGAGGCGTTCGCCAGTGTCGAACATCTCCAGCACTTCCTGCTTCTGCTCAAGCTTGAGCGGCAGGTGCGCGGCGATGGTGTCGGCCAGCCGACCGGCTTCCTCGATGCCGGCCAGTGAGCTCAGGATTTCCGGCGGAATTTTCTTGTTGAGCTTAACGTACTGATCAAACTGGGCAATGATGGCACGGCGCATGCCTTCGACTTCGTTCGAATCGGGCTCGGACACCGGCACCGGCGAGACTTTGGCCACGAACAGGTGACGCAGATCCTCGACGGAATCCACGTGAGCGCGGCGCACGCCTTCGACCAGCACCTTGATGGTGCCGTCAGGCAGCTTCAGCATCTGCAGGATATTGGCGACGCAACCGATGGCATACAGGTCGTCGACCGAGGGTTCGTCCTTGGCAGCCGATTTCTGCGCAACGAGCAGAATGCTCTTGCCGGCTTCCATGGCGCTTTCGAGCGCCTTGATCGACTTGGGCCGCCCGACGAAAAGCGGGATGACCATGTGCGGAAACACCACTACATCGCGCAGCGGCAACAGCGGCATTTCCATTTGTTCGTTGGGGAGGTCAGCAGGACCCGACATTTTCATTTTCCTTGAGCGACAGGTCATACCCATATATGGGCATGACCTGGAAATTCAAGCGACGGGTACGAAAGGCAGCAAAGCCGCGTGCACCTCAGTTGGCGCCCGACACCTTCTGCTGTTCGGCATAGATCAACAGCGGCTTGCCACCGTCTTCGATGGTGCCCTCATCGACCACCACCTTCTCGACACCGGTCAAGGTAGGCAAGTCGTACATGATGTCGAGCAATGAAGCCTCGATGATGGAACGCAGACCCCGCGCTCCGGTCTTGCGCTTGATGGCCTTGCGAGCCACCGCATGCAGCGCCGTCGGACGTATTTCGAGTTCGACCCCTTCCATCGAGAACAGTTTCTGATACTGCTTGATCAGCGCGTTCTTGGGCTCAATGAGGATCTGGATGAGAGCTTCCTCGTCCAGCTCCTGCAAGGTCGCGACCACCGGCAGACGACCGATCAGCTCGGGAATCAGGCCGAACTTGATCAGATCCTCGGGTTCGACCTGACGGAAAGAATCGCTGACGCTCTTGCCTTCCTTGCTCTTGACCTCTGCGCCAAAGCCGATTCCGACCTTTTCGGTGCGGTTACGGATAACCTTTTCCAGTCCGTCGAACGCGCCACCGCAGATAAACAACACGTTGGTGGTATCGACCTGGATAAAGTCCTGGTTCGGGTGCTTGCGCCCGCCCTGAGGCGGAATCGAGGCGACCGTGCCCTCGATCAGCTTCAGTAGGGCTTGCTGAACGCCTTCGCCCGACACGTCGCGCGTAATCGAAGGGTTGTCGGACTTGCGTGAAATCTTGTCAATTTCATCAATGTAAATAATGCCCTGCTGCGCCTTGTCGATGTCGTAGTCGCACTTCTGCAGCAGCTTCTGAATGATGTTCTCGACGTCCTCACCAACATAGCCGGCTTCGGTCAGCGTTGTCGCATCGGCCATCACGAACGGTACATTGAGCAGGCGGGCCAGCGTCTGGGCCAGCAGCGTCTTGCCCGAACCCGTCGGGCCAATGAGCAAAATGTTGCTCTTGGCTAGCTCGACATCATCCTGCTTGGCTTCGATATGGCGCAGGCGCTTGTAATGGTTGTACACCGCCACCGACAGGTTGCGCTTCGCCCGCCCCTGCCCGATCACGTACTGATCGAGGATGTCGCAGATTTCATGCGGGGTCGGCAAGGTCCCCTTGAGGCCTTCCGGGTCCGCGGCACCGACGATCTCGTCGCGAATGATGTCGTTGCACAGATCGATGCATTCGTCGCAGATGAAGACCGAAGGGCCAGCAATCAGCTTGCGCACCTCATGCTGGCTCTTGCCGCAAAAGGAGCAATACAGCAACTTGTCGCCGCTAGCCTTCTTGTCCGTCATATCGGGGTTCTCCTGAATCAGGTGTCGTCGCGACTGGTCAGGACCTTGTCGACCAAGCCGTACTCGACCGCAGCCGTGGCTGACATGAAATTGTCGCGATCGGTGTCCTTCTCGATACGCTCGAGCGGCTGCCCGGTATGCATGGAAAGCATGTCGTTGAGTCGCGAACGCAGGTAAAGGATTTCACGGGCGTGAATCTCGATGTCCGAGGCCTGGCCCTGAAAACCGCCCAGCGGTTGATGAATCATGACGCGCGAATTGGGCAGAATGAAGCGCTTGCCCTTTTCGCCCGCTGACAGCAGGAAGGCGCCCATGCTGGCAGCCTGACCGATGCACAGCGTGCTGACATTCGACTTGATGAACTGCATGGTGTCGTAGATCGCCATGCCGGCCGTCACCGAGCCGCCGGGAGAATTGATGTAGAAGGAGATGTCCTTGTCCGGATTCTCGGACTCGAGGAACAGCAACTGGGCCACGATCAGGTTCGCGGTCACGTCATTGACGGGGCCGACAAGGAACACCACCCGCTCCTTCAGAAGGCGCGAATAGATGTCGTAGGCGCGTTCGCCGCGACCGCTCTGCTCGACCACCATCGGAACCAGGCCAAGACCGACCGGATTCCATTCGCTGCTGTGCTGGGGTGTTCCTTGCATCATTCGTCAGACCCTTTGCGGACTCAGGCCGCGTTGCCCATCAGTTCGTCGAAAGCCACTTCTTTGTCGGTGGCTTGAGCCTTGGTGCTGATCCAGGCAACGACATTGTCCTCGATCACCACGGCTTCGGCCTGCGCCAGACGCTCTGGTTGAGCGTAATACCAGCGCACAAGTTCCGACGGGTCTTCGTAGCTCTGCGCCATTTCCTCGACCAGCGCACGCACCTGCTCGGGCTTGGCATGCAGCTCGTTGACCTTGACCAGTTCGGCCATGATCAGCCCCAGTTTGACGCGGCGCTCGGCCTGCTCGGTGAACCACGACGGATCGACCGGGATGTCCTTGCTCTGGAGACCACGCATCTCCAGGTCGCGGCGGGCGTTTTCGGCCAGCTGCTGCGACTCTGCCTGAACCAGCGCCTTCGGCACTTCGATCGGCGTGACGGCGATCAAGGCGTTCATCACCTGCTCCTTGACCTGAGCCTGGATGCGACGCTTGACCTCGCGCTCGAGATTGCCCCTCACTTCCTCGCGCAACTTGGTGACGTCGCCGTCGGCCACGCCGAGCGAGCGCGCGAAATCGGCATCGATCTCAGGCAGCACCGGCCCTTCCACCTGCTTGACGATGGTTTCGAACTCGACGGTCTGGCCGGCCAGATTCGTGGCGTGGTAATCAGCCGGGAAAGTCATGTCGAAGGTCTTGCTGTCGCCCGCCTTGAGGCCGGCAACCGCAGTCTCGAATTCCTTCAGCATGGCGCCGGCGCCGATCACGAAGGGGAAATCCTGGGCCTGCCCGCCTTCGAAAACCTCGCCGTCCTTTCGTCCGGTGAAGTCGATGACGACACGGTCGCCTTCGGAGGCGGCGCGATCGACCGCAGCAAAAGTCGTCCGCTGCTTGCGCAGCACATCCAGCGTCTTGTCGACTTCGGCATCGCCAACGGCCAGGACCGGGCGCTCGATCTTCTGCTCGGCAAACTCGCCGATCACCACGTCGGGATAGACCTCGAACGTAGCGCTGAATTCGAGGGTGCCTTCGACCGCGGCTTCCTTCGGCTCGATGCTCGGATAGCCAGCGACGCGCAGACTCTGCTCGCGCACCTTCTCGCCGAACGTCTTTTCGACTGCTGCACCGACGGCTTCACCGCGGGCCTGACCACCGTGCATCTGGGCGACGATCTTCATCGGCACCTTGCCCGGGCGAAACCCAGGCATCTTGACCGTGCGCGCCATGCGCTTGAGGCGGGCATCCACCTCTTTCTCAATGTCCGCCAACGAAACGGCGATGTCGATACGGCGCTCCAGCGCGCTCGGGCTTACCTGGTTTTGCTCCATTGAGTCGATCCTGAGAAGTCAAAAAATCTATTCCCGCCGCGCAGCGCAAACACCCGAACCAAGGTCGAGCGCTTGCCTCACCAGCGTGAACACGTTGAACGAAGAGCGGGATTCTAGCACAGCGTCCGCACGCCGCCCGGAGGCTGAAGACAGCTGTGACGGCAATCACGGAAGCGCAGCAAAAAAGAGGCCTCGCACGCGGAACTCACTCCCGCGCCCTGCCTCTGACATTCAACAGCCGGCAGCCGACATGTCGTATGCCGAACCACGCTGCAGCGCGACCCTGTCCCGGGCTCACGGTCAGGTCGAGATGCTCCATGGATCGTTGGTACAGGAGATCGCCATGTCCATCTTCAATGCCTTTCAGGCCCGCTACCAAGCCGCACGCGAAGAAGAGATGTCGCTGCAGGACTACCTGGAACTGTGCCGCAACGACCCCATGGCCTACGCCTCGGCGGCAGAGCGAATGCTGAAGGCGATCGGCGAACCCGAGCTGGTGGATACCCGTCTCGATCCGCGTTTGTCGCGCATCTTCTCCAACAAGGTGATGCTGCTCTACCCGGCGTTCCGCGACTTCTACGGCATGGAAGAGGTCATCGAAAAGATCGTGTCCTATTTTCGCCATGCCGCGCAGGGGCTCGAGGAGAAAAAGCAGATCCTCTACCTGCTCGGTCCGGTCGGGGGCGGCAAGTCGTCGCTGGCGGAGAAACTGAAGTCCCTGGTCGAGAACGTGCCCTTTTACGCGGTGAAGGGCTCACCGGTGAACGAATCACCGCTCGGACTGTTCGATGTCAATGAGGACGGGCATATCCTGGAGGACGACTTCGGCATTCCGCGCCGCTATCTGAACACGGTCATGAGCCCCTGGGCAGTCAAACGCCTGCACGAATTTGGCGGCGACGTCACCCGCTTTCGCGTGGTCAGGCTCAAGCCTTCGATACTGCGCCAGGTCGCCGTCGCCAAAACCGAGCCGGGCGACGAGAACAACCAGGATATTTCCTCGCTGGTGGGCAAGATCGACATCCGCAAGCTTGAGCAGTTTTCACAGGACGACCCTGACGCCTACAGCTACTCGGGCGGGCTCTGTCTGGCCAATCGCGGGCTGCTCGAATTCGTCGAGATGTTCAAGGCCCCGATCAAGGTGCTGCACCCCTTGCTGACTGCCACCCAGGAAGGCAACTACAAGGGCACCGAAGGCTTCGGCGCCCTGCCCTTCGATGGCATCGTAATGGCCCATTCGAACGAGTCGGAGTGGGTTGACTTCAAGAACAACAGGAACAACGAAGCCTTCCTCGACCGCATCTACACCGTCAAGGTGCCCTACTGCCTGCGCGTGTCCGACGAGATCCGCATCTATGAGAAGCTTCTCGCCCACAGTTCGCTGTCGGAGGCGCCGTGCGCGCCCGACAGCCTGACGATGATGGCGCAGTTCTCGGTACTGTCGCGCCTTAAGGACCCTGAAAATTCGAGCATCTTCTCCAAGATGCGGGTCTATGACGGCGAAAACCTGAAGGACACCGACCCCAAGGCCAAGAGCTACCAGGAGTACCGCGACTACGCGGGGGTGGATGAGGGCATGACCGGACTGTCGACCCGCTTCGCCTTCAAGTCGCTGTCGAAGGTGTTCAATTTCGA
>DAORUJ010000086.1:0-13444 GCA_035433105.1 Thauera sp. | reverse complement strand
ACGCTCGACGAGGCGGTCGCCCTTCTGACCCGGCTTGAGGACGAAGGCTGCGACATGAAGATCATCGCCGGCGGCCAGAGCCTGATGCCCATGCTCGCGCTACGCGTTGCCCGCCCCGAGGCGCTTGTCGACCTGCGCCTCCTGGACACCCTCAACTACATCCGCGACGACGCCGGCACGCTGGCGATCGGCGCCATGACGAGCAAGCAGGTCGCGGCCGATTCCGCCCTGGTGAAACGCGCCCAGCCCTTGTTCCACGCCGCCACCGAGCTCGTCGGCCACCGCCAGATCCGTAACCGCGGCAGCGTGGGTGGCTCCTTCGCCCACGCCGACCCTGCATCCGAATACCCGGCCGTCGCCCTTGTGCTTGACACCGAATTCGAGGCTGTCGGTCCGGACGGTACCCGGACCATTCCGGCAGACGAGTTTTTCGTCACCTACATGACCACCAGCCTGGAAACGAACGAGGTGCTGACCGCCGTGCGCTTCGCTCCCTTCGCACCGCAGCGGCGCTGGGCCATCCAGGAGTTCGCCCGGCGCAATGGCGACCTCGCCCTGGCCGGCGTCGCGCTGACGCTGACGGTCGAGGGCGGGCTGTGCCGCGACGTGCGCATTGCCGCGTTCGGGGTCGAAGCCACTGCCGTGCGTCTGTCGGCTGCCGAGCACCTGCTCGAAGGCCAGCCAGCGCAAGCTGCCCAGTTCGAACAGGCGGGCAAGGCCGCTGCCGCTGCACTGGACGACCCGATGAGCTGTATCCACGCCTCGTCCGCCTACCGCCGCCACCTGGTCGGCGTCCTCACCGCGCGTGCGCTCGGCGAAGCCGCCGCACGCAAGCACTGACCCATCACCCGAGGAAGCATCCATGTCGAGCAAACAGCGCATCGAAGTCCGGGTCAATGGCACCCGATATGTCCGCGAGGTGGAAGCCCGCCTCACCCTGGCCGATTTCCTGCGCCACGAACTGAGCCTAGGCGGCACCCACGTCGGCTGCGAACACGGTATCTGTGGTGCGTGCACGGTGCTGATCAACGATCACAGTGCGCGCTCCTGCCTGACCTTGGCGGTGCAGGCCGACGACTGTGACATCACCACCGTCGAAAACCTGCGCGACCCCGCCACCGGCGCCCTGCATCCCATTCAGCAGTCTTTCGTGGACGCCCACGGGCTGCAGTGCGGCTTCTGCACCCCGGGTTTCATGATGACCACGCTCGAACTGTTGCGCGAAAACCCCGACCCGAGCGACGAGCAGATCAAGGAAGCCCTGGGCGGCAACCTGTGCCGCTGCACCGGCTACCAGTCGATCATCGAATCGGTGAAGCTCGCTGCGCAGCGGATGAAGTCACCTGCGTCAGCCTGAACCTCATTCGGCCCGAACCTCAGCTCCGGCCAACCCCTCTTCCAGCCCGACCGCAATTCAGCGAGGCGACAACACCATGGCGATCGAGATCCACACCCTGCCCGAGCACATGCCGAACGACGCCCAGCGCTACGTCGGCAAGCCGGTAAACCGCGTCGAGGACCCGGCCCTCGTGTCGGGCACCGTCGAGTTCATCGACAACCTGTCCCTGCCCGGCATGCTGCACTGCGCCATCCTTCGCAGCCCGCACCCGCATGCCCGCATCCTGTCGGTGGATGTCAGCGCCGCGCAGGCCGCCGAAGGCGTGATCGCGGTAATCAGCGGCGAAGATATCAAGCGCTGGTGCTCGCCCGGCTTTACCGCGCCCGAGGGCTGGGGCAACTACTGCATGGCGGTGGACAAGGTGCGCTTCGTCGGCGAACCGGTCGCGGCCGTTGCTGCCAGCAGCCGCTACCTCGCCGAGGACGCGCTCGAACTGCTCCACATTGAATACGAGCCACTGCCGCCCGTCGGCAATCCGGAACAGGCCATGGCGCCGGATGCGCCGCTGGTGTTCGAGGAGCGCGGCACCAACGTCATGCTCGCGCGCAAATACAACTGGGGCGAAGTGGACCGCGTGTTCGCCGAAGCGGATCGCATCGTCAGCCGCCGCTTCCGCTGGAACCGCGTCGGCGCCAACCCGACCGAGACCTTCGGCTGCATCTGCCAGTGGGACCTCGCCGACAACAGCCTGACCTGCCGCGGCTCGTACCAGACGCCGCGCTTCATGGGCATCGGCCGCGCCGCTTCGCTCAATCTGCCGGCGAACCGCGTGCGCATCATTCCCCATCCTTCCGGGGGAGGCTTCGGTGGCAAGGGTGGCCCGCGTGGCACCGACATCGCCGCCCTGCTGTCGCGCAAATCGGGCGGCCGTCCGGTGAAGTACATCGAAGACCGCATGGAATATCTCCTTGCCGGCGGCGGACAGTCCTGGGATCGCTACTACGATGCCGCCCTGGCCGTCAAAGCGGATGGCACGGTGACCGGCTTCCGCGTTCGCCTGGTCGATGACCAGGGCGCTGGCGCCGAAGGCTATGGCACCATTTCGGCGGCCAAGCCGCTGGCCGCTTTCACGGGCAGCTACCGCATCGAAGCGGCGTCCTACGACCTGACTCTGGTTGCCACCAATCGCGCCCCAACCTACCCGTACCGCGGCTATGGCCCCCCACCGCACAACTTGGTGCTCGAGTCGCTAATGGACTTCACCGCGCGCGAACTGGGCATGGATCCTGCCGAACTGCGGCGGCGCAACTACATTCGCCCTGAACAGTTTCCCTATACCGTACCCAGCGGCAACGAATACGACAGCGGCGATTACGAGGCGGTGCTCGACCGCGTGCTGGCCATGGCCGACTACCCCGCACTGCGCGCGCGCCAGGCCGCCGCGCGTGCCGAAGGCCGTCTGGTGGGCATCGGCGTGGTGAGCACGGTAGAACCCGGCGTCTTCGACTGGAACGCTTACGCCACCGTCGGCGTGCCAGGCGTTGGCGTGCCGGAAGGCGTCAAGGTCGCGCTCGACGTGTTCGGCAACGTCACCGTCGCGGTGGGCTTCAACCTGCAGGGTCAGGGACAATTCACCGTCGCCGCGCAGGTCGTCGCTGACTACCTCGGCATCGACATGGCTCAGGTCAAGATCAGCGTCGCACCGTCTGATGTTGCCATGCCACATTTCGGCCAGGGCGGCAGCCGACTGGGCGTGGCGGTCACGGGTGCGATCCTGGGCGCCTGCGAAAAGCTCAATGCCCTGTTCTGCAAGGTGGTCGCACACGTGATGCAGGCGCCAGAGGAGAGCATCGTAATGCGCAACGCACGCTTGTACCGCGTCGATGCACCCGAGCACGGCATGTCGCTGGCTGAAGTGGCCGGTCTGATGCTGTCGCGCAGCGACCTGCTGCCGCCTGGCGTCGAACCTTGCCCCGAGGCCACCTACGTGTGGACCGCACCGAACCGCAACGCCCCCGATGAGGAAGGGCGCTGCCGCAGCTATCTGACCGCAGCCAACGCCACCCACGTTGCCTTGGTCGAGATCGACCGCGACACCGGCCGCACCCACATCCTTGACTACTGCATCGTCGACGACTGCGGCACCCGCCTGAACCCGGCGAACGTCGAAGGCCAGCTGCAGGGTGGCGTGGCTCAGGGCGTCGGTGCCGCGCTGTATGAGGAATATGTGTACAACGAAGAGTGTCAGCCGCTGGTCAGCACCTTCGTCGATTACCTCATGCCGACCATCCACGAAGTCCCGATGACGCGTAAGGACTTCATCATCACCCCGTCCCCGGTCGCGCCACTGGGTGCCAAGGGCTGTGGTGAAGGTGCCATCCACAGCACACCGGCGACGATCCTGTGCGCGATCAACGATGCGCTCGCCCCGCTCGGCAAGGAGTTGCTGGAAACGCCAGCCTCGCCCCACCGCGTGTGGAAGTTGCTCAATGAACAAGGCAAGCCGGATTAAGGCTCGCATCAACCCGTCCGCCGACCGCCACAAAGGATCCTGATCTTGAACCCCACCGACCTCTCTGCCGGCCCGCTGGCTGGCCTGCGCGTACTTGACCTGTCCACCATGCTGGCGGGGCCCTATGGGGCAACCATACTGGGGGACCTGGGCGCCGACGTGATCAAGGTGGAGTCGCCCTACGGCGACGAAAGCCGCCACCTTGGCCCGAAGCGCGGGGAGGAGCGCGGCCCCTACCTCAGCCTCAACCGCAGCAAGCGCGACATGGTGCTCGACCTGCAGCAACCCGACGCCCAAGCCGTGTTCAAGCGCCTGGCCGAAACCACCGACATCCTGATCACCAACATCCGCGAACCGGCGCTGAGCAAGCTCGGCCTCGCCTACGAGCAGGTACGCAAGCACAAGCCCGACATCATCTGGATCCGCGTCACCGCCTTCGGCGCCGACGGCCCTTACGACGGCCGCCCCGGCATCGATTTTCTGGCGCAGGGTTACACCGGGGTGCTGATGCTCAATGGCGCGCCCGACGGCGAGCCGGTACGGACCGGTTTTCCCGCGGTCGACGTCATGACTTCGCTGCTGGTCAGCAACGCCGCGCTTGCAGCCCTGCGCGCACGCGAACTTACCGGCGAGGGCCAGCGCATCGAAGTGTCCCTGCTGGACGCGCTGATGCATGCGCAGGCAAGCTCGATCGGCACCTATCTGGCCACCGGCGACCGCCCCAAGCGCACCGGCAACCGCAGCCTGTACTTCGCCCCCTCGGGCGTCTACCCGACGCGCGACGGCAAGCACGTCGTCATCACCACACCGGGCGAGAAGTTCTTTGCCAAGGTTTGTCGCGCACTCGACAGCGACTGGGACACCGACCCGCGCTTCAACGACATCAACGCCCGACTCGCCAACGAGGACGAACTTGATCGCGTGATGAGCGAGGCCACGCGTCGCTTCGACCGTGAAGAATTAGTGGCGAAGCTGGTCGCAGCCGATGTGCTCACCGCGCCGATCAACGATATCGAGGAAGTGGTGAAGGATCCGCAAATCCTCCACAACCGCATGATCGTCCCGGTCGAACATCCCGAGCTGGGACGTATCGACGTCACCGGCATTCCGATCCGCTTCTACGGCACCCCGGTCGAAGTGCGTAAGCATCCGCCCATGCAGGGCGAACACAGCCGCGAAGTGCTGGCCGAACTGGGCTACACCGAGGCCGAGATCGAAGCCCTGATCAGTGCTGGACTCGCTGCCGACCACATCGAACTGAGGCGCCAGCGTGCTGAACGGCGCGCAAAGCGTGCGGCAGCGGACCGCAGCTAAGAACACGCTTTTTTTGAGCAAGCGGGGCCAGGCGCACACGCGCTGCTGGCCCCGTTTTTACGTTCACGCGACCCGCCAGCCTACGCCAGTGCGCGGATCAGTCCGCTGTTGGGGTCGTCTCAGAATTCGGCAACACTGCAAGTGAGCGCAGGGCGCCTGAATGTCTTCGAATAGATTGTCAGGCCGCGCGGCGTTTCATAGCATGCTGCAATGAACTCCCAAATCAGAGTTATCCGGACACCCCCCTCGGCACATGCGGCTCGGCAGCCATCCTTAGCGCCCTTTCCTGAACAGCAGATGCGCCATTCGGTAGACTGGGCCATTGTCTCGCGGCGCAGCATCCGTGCATTTCTGCCCACGCCGGTCGAGCGCGATGAGGTCCATGCGATCCTTGACGTGGCGCGTTACGCCGCATCGGGCATGAACACTCAGCCCTGGCGAGTTCACGTACTTACTGGATCCGCGAAGGACCGCCTGAGTGCGGCTATCGCAACCGTAGACGACGACGCTGAAGCCACTGCAGCGCTTACGGAGCCTTACCACTACTACCCGCTCGACTGGGTATCGCCGTATGTAGACCGGCGACGCAAAGTAGGCTGGGACCTGTATGACCTGCTCGGAATCACAAGGACCGACAGAGATCGCATGCATGCCCAGCACGGTCGTAATTACCGCTTCTTCGATGCGCCGGTGGGGCTGATCTTCACAGTGAACCGCGTGATGCAAGCTGGCAGCCTGATGGATTACGGAATGTTCCTTCAGAGCGTGATGATCGCAGCCCGAGCGCGCGGGCTAGATACCTGCCCGCAAGTCGCCTTCACCAAGTTCCACGGCGTCATTTGCAGCGAGCTCGGCATTCCAGAAACGGAAATGGTCGTGTGTGGCATGAGCCTGGGACATGCCGACATGGCTTGCATAGAGAACACACTGGTGACCGAGCGTGAGAGCGTCGATTCATTCACCACCTTTCACCCATAAAAGGCGGATACCGCCTAATCCTGCAGCCCCTATCAGCATGGCCTTGTCCGCACGGCGGCCATGCTGATAGGGGGTCATCTCAGAAAACCGAAAAACCGTGCGCTAAGCCACACCCTTTGCCTAGCTAAAGCGAGTCCCCACTCACGTCAGGGGACAGTGTAGGAAGCGAAGCGCCCCGCCGGCTGCACCCTTGCCGACAGATGGCGCGAGATGAAGTAACCAGAGCCTCGCTCCGAAGGTGCCAAACCGCTAAAAGACGAGGGCAAGTGGGGTGTGTCGTTTTTTTTGAAGTCGAGAGCACGGCATGTCAGAAGTCGGCAACACTGCAGAAGAAGCATCTATGCTGCTGACGGCATTCGGCCAGGAACCGCCGGCCACGACAGGCGGCTTTCGAGCTGTCCGGTTCGCCTATACGCAGAGGCGGGGACCTGAGGTCTGTTTCCTATTTATCGGGCTCGGGTGATCGAGCGCCTCCTCATTCTCCTGGGCAGGGCTTTCGTTTCTTCCAGCGGATACAAGTTCTCATGCTGAACACATTATCAATCGCACGTCGTGAGCAAGTTCACGTATCCTCGTGCACTGCAGCTGCAGAGGTGCCACCATGCCAAAGAAGCGCTTGTTCATCAGCCACATTTCGACGGAGTCGAGCCTCGCGCAGACCCTCAAGCAACGCCTGCAGCGCGACTTTCTCGGTCTGCTCGACATCTTCGTGTCCTCCGACCAAGCGACGATCGGCGCCGGCAGCAAGTGGCTCGAAGAGGTCGAGAGGGCGCTGAAGGGTGCGGATCTCGAGATCGTGCTCGCGAGCAAGGACTCGGTCAGCCAGCCGTGGGTGAATTTCGAGGCCGGTGCAGCTTGGTTGCGTGGCATTCCAGTGATCCCGATGTGTCACTCGGGCATGCTGCTAACTGATCTGCAGCCGCCGTTCAGCATGCTGCAGGCGGTTGGTTACAGCGATCTGGCGGGGCTGCGCAAGCTCTACGACGCTATCGCTGCGCGGCTAGGGGTGGACACGCCCAGTGTCGACTTCAATGCGCTTGCGACTGAACTGGGCGCAGTTGAGGCAACGCTTGCGGGATCGCGGCCCTTGATCGAGGTCATCCGCAACCCACGCATCCTGTGCGCCGCAAACGCACAGTACGCGCAGTCGCAATACGGGTTCGATCTCGACATCGCCGCGATCGAGGCGGCTTTCCCAGGTCGTGCAACGATCGAAAAGGCCCTCACGCGCAAGCGTCTGCTGGCCTTGCTGACCGAACAGAAGTTCGACATCTTGCATCTTGTGCTGCCCGTAAATCCCGAAACGGGTGAACTTATCTTTTCGGAGGTGAACTCGCTCACGAACCTGCCGCTGACTGCCAACCCAGATGCAATGTCCGCATCGAAGTTTTCGGCGCTACTGCCCGAGTCACAGACCCGGCTCGTCGTGCTGGCAACATGCCGTGCGCTGCTACTTGCCGTCGAAGTTGCAACTGTCGCCAACATGGCGGCGAGCGAGGCTGACATCACCGGCCAACAGGCCGCAGAATGGTCCGAGTGCTTCTATGGCCTGCTCGCGCAGGGCCGTTCCGTGCACAAGTCCTTCGAGCTTACGCGTTCGCAGATCGACGTACCAATACGGGCGGTTCGCCAGCGGGACGTTGCCTTCGCCAACGCCGCAGCCTAGAACTGAACATGCCGACCTGCGTTACCTCGTGGGCACTGGCGCCCCGCACCCAGCCGAATCGTTGGCCCGTTGGTCTCACACCAAGGTGACTACGGTCTCGATAGTCTCGCGCGCCGCAAGAGATATCGGCCCCTGGCGTCGGCTGAGGTACCGATACGCTGTCACTCGGTTCACCGCGTGCCACGCTGAAAAGCTGGCACGCGCTGTCATCCTGAATCTATGCGAGCTGTGCAAATAACATGGTGTGGACGGCTGATTTGCGACGACGGACTGAGGGAACTGAAGGTCAGCAGGGGGTCGAAACCGCCAGTTCGATGAGCTAAACACCTGCCTTTGGACGACGTTGAGCCCTTGCATCCATCGGTCGCGTCTAACACATCACCGCAGCCGCTCAATCGGTTCAAGCTAGCCAGCTGCTTTAGCGCGGCGCCCGCCGTGCCATGTGACGCGCCAGCAACCAGGCAATCACCATCGCCAATAGCGTCCCCGCGATTGCCACATCACCGACGCGCTCGAAGCCACTCACCCGCCCCGCCTCGTCAAACACGATCATCGCGCCCGCGGCGAGTGCGCCCACGCCCATGCTGAGCTGGGTGACGACGCCATTGACCATCATGAATCCACCCCGACGACTGGCCGATGGCCATTCGGACAGCAGCGCAAGCGCCGGAATCCAGCGCCCATAGACGACGACGAAGAAGGCTGCGCCGAGGACCACGGCCAGCCACAGGGGCAAGGGGCCGCTACGGCTCATCAATGCGATGATCGGCAGCGAAAGCAGCGCCGCGCCGACGAACACCTGCAGCCGTCCCCAACGGTCTGCCAGGCGTCCGATACGCGGCGAGGTGTACAGGCTGAGTGCTCCTGAAGCGAGAAACACGAAGGGCAGTTCGGCCTCGCTGACACCGACGTTGCCCACCCAATAAGGGGCGAAGTAGGAGCCGAGGGCGTAGGCGGATGCGCTTACTGCAAAGGTGAGGATGAACGCCGGCGAGAGCGCGGCGAGTCCGCGCAGGTTGGCCGCCAGGCCGGCTGAGGCGACACCCGAGGCGGGCGCGTTTGCCGCTGGCCTCGCGCAGGGTACGTGGCGGGCGACGGCAATCATCAGCGGCAGCACCAGCACCAGCACCAGCCCAAACGAGGCGCGCCAGTTCAGCGCGGAGGCTACGGCAAGCCCGAGCGGCACGCCAATCACCGACGCCAGCGCATGGCCCGTCATCACCGTGCCCAGGGCCGCTGCGCGGCGTTCGAGCGGGACGAAGTCGGCCACCGTAGCCTGCACCAACGACGACAACACACCGCCGCAGGCGCCTGCGATCACCCGCGCGACAAGCAGCGCGGTAAAGCCCCCTGCACTCACGGTGAGCACCAGCGAAACGGCGAAGCCGGCATACACGCCGAGCAGCAGCTTGCGCCGCGAAAAACGATGGAGGGTGGCGCCCAGCGCCAGACCCGCAACACCGGCGCTGACGGTGTAGGCAAAGATGAGCTGCCCCAGCGCGGTGAGCGGCATGTCGAAGGTCCGCAACAGCTGCGGACCAAGCGGCATGAAAATCATGAAGTCCACCAGATTGGTCATGTAGACCCATCTCAAGACATTGGTCAGGCGACGTGCAGATCCCGCATCGTCTGCCGCCGGCTCAAGTGCCGGCACCGACCGGCGCCACCGACAACACGTCGTCCGGCGCCCAGTACGCCCGCATGCTGGTCACCTTCAGCGTCGCGTCGAACTCAAGAACCTCGATCACCGCGATGCACATTTCACCCTGCGGCGTGTCGACGCGAACGTTGAACGCCATCGCCGCAGCAAGCCCGTGCGAGGCACGGATCGGTGTCACCAGTTCGATGCGGGCACGTATCGCGACCGCACGCTGGTAAAATTCGGCGATTGCGGTGCGACCGCGCACCGGCTCACTGCCGACGGGATCCTCTACCGTGGCATCCTCGGCGTAATGTCTGAGGATGCGTTCAGCATCGCCCGCATTGAGCCCATCGATGATGTCCTGCACGATTCGTCGCATCTTCTGCGGTGTGTCTGTTTCCACATTTATCTCCTGATCTCGCGCCTGGAGCCCACTCCACTCAGACCCGAGCCTTGAGGACATACTGACTGGTCTGCACCACGTCCAGCGTCCGGTAGTCAATGAAGCGCACGCAGCTCTCGCGCATCAACTGCTGATTGCGCGCGCTCTTCTCCGCGTCGCCCGCGGCATCGAAGAAGGCATCGGTGTTGCCGAACGCGGCCGCCGGAAAGCCCTCTTCAACGATCGCATCGTAGGCCGGCGCATCAAACCCAAGCGGCCGGGCGACGATGTTTTGTACGTAGAGAAAAGTGTCCTGCGTATCGATAGCAAGCTGGGTATGTGACTCCAGCCAGATATCGAGCCAGGCCCGGTAATCGAGCTGTGCCGGGCGGCGAAACAGCGCGATCTGCACGAAGCCCGGCGTGCGCTCACCGACCGCAACCGGAAAGCGGATGTTGTGCATGGGCTGCGACTCGCTGACCGCATAGCTCGCCACCCGCCCGCCAAGACTGGCGACCTTCTTGTCGAAGGGCTTGCGCCACGCGCTATTGGCCGAATCGAGCCAGATCGAGACGAAGGCCTCCATCTGCGGGCGGCAGGACGCAAGCGCTGGCGCCGCGCCCTGCGCATCGGCGTCGGCAACATTCACCTGCACGCCGTGCGCACCCATCTCGACCAGCCCCGCGCCCACCTCCTCGCGGACCCGGCGACAGAAGGTCGCCGAATCCATCCGGGTGTCACGCCACAAGGCATAGACGAGCTTTTGCATCAGGCTTTCTTCGGCACGCGCTTGGTCGGCTCGATGCCGGTCAGACGCGCCAGGTTAAGACCGAGGATATTGGCCTTGTCCTGCTCGGTGAGCTGGGCATAGCCCCACTGTTCCTGCAGCTCCTGGGGCATGTCGAAGTAGCGGATGTAGTCGGTGACGCGGTTGAGGTCGTCGAACGGCAAGTCGAAGCCGAGCACGATCTTGGTCGAATCCATCCACTGCAGCGCGGTGCCGATGGCGTGGTAGCCGCGATACGGCGCACGCTGATACCAGCCGATGATGCCGGAGATGCTCATGTACAGATTCTTGTGCTTGCCGCACAGTCCGATGAGCTCTTCGGTGTCGGGCCAGCCGGCGTGGTAGGCGATGATCTTCAGGTCGGGGAAGTCGAGCAGCACGTCGTCGAGCTGGCCGACCGCGCAGTGGTTGCTGGGCTGCGGGCAGACATAGCTCATGCCGGTGTGGATGGTGAGCGGCACGCCGAGCTCGGACGCCTTCTCGAAGAAGGGCCACAGGCGACGGTCATTGATCGGGCCGTCGTCTTCGGGGGTGTACAGCTTGCACAGGCGCGCATCGCGTTCCTTGACCAGGTATTCCAGCTCCCAGTTGGCGTGCTTGATGCCGCGCTTGATCACCGGGCCGACGTTGGCCTCGAGATACATGCGCTCGGGATAGGGCTCGATCTGCTGCAGCATGAAGCCGTTGGTGGACATCGACACCGTGCCACCGGTGATGTCCATCATCGGCTCGCGCAGGCAGAAGGCCACGTCCACGTTGGCCGAATCCATATGCCCGATCAGCGAGCTGGCGATCGGTGACGGCCACTCGCTGTCCAGGTCGCGACCGGCCCAGGCCTTGAGCACGCCATTGACGCTGTCGTGGAAGTGCTGCATGCCGGGGTAATAGCCGATTTCACTCATGGTCTGCAGATTCATGAAGTGGAATTCGGTCATCGCGACGAAATAGTCTTGGTCTGCCATGTTCGCTTCTCCTTTGGTGGTATGCGGCCGGGTTTCTCAGCGCCCAGTGTATGTAGGCTTGCGTTTCTCAGCAAAGGCGCGCGGCCCTTCCTGCGCATCATCGGACGCAAAAACGCGGGCCGACATGGTCTTTTCGAGCACGAAAGCGGGCTCATTGTTGAGCGCACGCATCGCGATCTCCTTGGCGGTGGTCACCGCCAGCGGCCCGTTTTCGCAGATACGCTGGGCATAGGCGAGGGCTTCGTCCATCACTTTGTCGGCGGGCACGACCTTGTTGATCAGACCAACTTCGTAGGCGCGCTTGGCGTCGATCGTGTTGCCGGTAAGCAGCAACTCCATCGCGATCGCCCAGGGCACTTGCTGCGGCAGACGCACGTGCGAGCCGCCCGCCGGCACCACCGCCCAGCGCACTTCGGCAAGGCCGAATTTGGCATGCTCGGCGGCAACGCGGATGTCGGTGCCAAGCATGAATTCCAGCCCGCCGGCCACGCACATGCCGTTGACGGCGGTGATGATGGGCTTGAAGTTGCGCTGGAAGGGCCGCTTGGCGGGGTCTTCGTAGCCCATGGCGTCGCCTTCGTTGAGCGCCGGCAGGGCGACCTTGAGGTCGAGACCGGTGCAGAACGCACGTTCGCCAGCACCGGTGAAAATCGCCACACGCAGCGCGGGGTCGGCCTCGAAATCATCGAAGGCTGCCTCCAGGCCGATGAGCATCTCCTTGGTGAGCGAGTTCATTGCTTCGGGGCGATTCATGGTGATGATCGCGATCGGGCCACGTTTTTCGTAGACCACGCTTTCGGGCAGATTCAGTTCCATCATTTCTCCTGTCGTCAGTGCTTGTCGGTGGCGTTCGCAGCGCAGGCCGCGACCGCCACCCGCGTTCAATCCCTGCTGCGCCTGAAGTAAGGCAGGCACACCTCGTCGGTGACATGGGTCAGGGCAAGCTCGACCGCCATACCGATAGCCAACTCGCCCGGCGCACAATCAACCACCCTGCTCAACAACCTCACACCTTCTTCGAGTTCCACGATCACGGGTGCGTAAGGGGCGTCATCGGCGAAGGCCGGATGAAGCGGGCGCACCACATCGGTCCACGAGAAGACCTTGCCACGACCGCTTGAGCGTGCCCACGTCCATTTGGGTGAACCGCAGTGCGCGCACAGTTCGCGCGGCACATGGCGGTGGCGCCCGCAGTCGTCGCAGCACTGGAAGCGCAGCTCGCCCTGCGCGCACCAGCGATAGAATTCGCCCGCCATACCCGTCAGCGCGGGCAGAGGCTTGCCGTAATCGGCGCTTGCTGCATTCATGTTCTGTCTCTCCTTGACTGCAGGTTCAGCGCCGCAGGATGGCAATGCTGCCATCGCCGAAATCGCCCCAGCCGGTGACCACACCGACCTCGGCACCCACCACCTGGCGTGCATCGGCTTGCCCGCGCAACTGGCGCACGGCCTCGACGACGTGGCTGATGCCCAGCACATGGGCCTGCGACAACAAGCCGCCGTGAGTATTGACCGGCAAGCGCCCGCCAAGCTCGATGCCGCCATTTTCGACGAAGGCGCCGCCTTCGCCACGCTGGCAAAAGCCCGCTTCCTCGATCTGCTGGATCACCTCGAAGGTGAAGCAGTCGTAGATCTGGGCGAAGTCGACGTCCTCCGGCTTGACCCCGGCCATGCGAAAGGCCTCGGGCGCGGCGGTAGTAAGGCCGATCCGATGGAAGTCGGGGCGACCGCAAATCTCGTCCGCCGGATAGGGCTGACTGGCTGCCGCCCCCATGATGAACACCGGGTCCTGACGCAGGTCGCGCGCACGCTCGGCGCTGGTGACGACGAAGGCTGCGGCCCCGTCGGTCTCCAGGCTGCAAT
>DAORUJ010000085.1:0-13449 GCA_035433105.1 Thauera sp. | reverse complement strand
CCTTCTTGCACATGAACTCGATGGCATCCTGGTCACCCAGCCAGTCCGACCCCTTGACGGTGTCGTACATGTGCCAGTGCCAGTTGTCTTCGGTCGAGTTGCCGAGCGAGGCAGCCACACCACCCTGCGCCGCAACGGTGTGCGAGCGCGTCGGGAAGACCTTGGTCAGCACGGCCGTCTTCAGGCCGGACTCGGATAGTTGCAGGGCGGCGCGCAGGCCAGCACCACCCGCGCCGACGATGACCGCATCAAAGGTACGCTTAGCGACATTCACGCTTACAGCCTCCAAAGAATCTGGGCCGCCCAGCCGGCATAGCCGACGAGCAGGAAGAGAGTGACGAGGTGCAGCGCTAGGCGCACACTAGTCGGCTTGACGTAGTCCATCCACAGATCACGCACACCAACCCAGGCGTGATAGAACAACGACAGGAAGAACAGGAAACTCAGGAAGCGAAACACGCCGCCCGAGAACAGGCCGCTCCAGGCTTCGTAGCTGAACTCGGGCAAGGCCAGAGCACAGACTGCAAAGATGATCGTGTAGATGGCCATGAAGACCGCCGTGGCACGCTGCCCAATCCAGTCCTTCAGACCGTAGTGCGCGCCGACAGGTTGACGATTCACCATAGTTTCACCCCGATGACCACGGTAAGCACAAGGCTCACGATCAAAACGATGCGCGACGAACTGCGCGCAGCCGGAAGGTCCGTACCCTTGTCCAGATCGAGCAGCAGGAAACGGATGCCGGCACAGAAGTGATGCATGTAGGCCCACAACAGCCCGATCAGCAACAACTTGGCCAGCGGATGCCCCACCACGTTGCTGAAGGTCTCGAATGTCTCGGCCGAACCGAGACTGCGATCCAGCAGAAACAGCAGGAAAGGCAGCATTAGAAACAGGCCCACCCCACTGATCCGGTGAAGAATCGAGACGATGCCCGGCAATGGCAGCCGGATCTGATTCAAGGCCAGATGCTTTGGCCTCGGTTTGCGTACAGTCACTTCTGACATGAAGACTCCCCTCTGCATGCACGACGAATGGTCCGTCGCTGACTTCGAAAATACGTACAGCGTTATACGTAACTGGTAATTATAGCGCCGTCACGCAGCGCAACATTGGTCAATTCAGCTCGTTCAGATAAAAGTGATCTGCAGTCGAATACAGCCCACGACGCCATTCCACGGGCTTGTCACCATAGGTGTACGTCACCCGCTCCACTGACAACAAGGGCGTACCTTCGGCCACCTTCAGCGCGTCACTTGCATTGCGATCGGCAGCAACGGCACGAATTCGTTCCTGCGCCCGAATCATTCGCAGCCCGAAACGGGTTTCGAAAAGGCTGTACAAGGATCCGTTCCAGCCCTGCAGCATTTCCGACGTCAAACCCTGAAAGATCTCGCCCGACAAATAGATCTCGTCGATCACCACCGGTCGAGAGGCGAACTTGAGCACACGGCGCACGATGATGATCGGCGCACCCAGCTCGATTCCCAGCATGCGAGATGCTTCCTGCCCGGCCTTGGCACGCCAGCAATCGAGCGGCACACTCTCGGGGTGCGAAAGGTCGCCATCGATCGGAGCCAGTCGCAAGAACCGGAACAAGGCCCGCGGGTCGTTGTGCGAGGCAACGTATGTACCCTTGCCCTGCTTGCGCACCAGCAGGTTTTCAGCCGCCATTTCGTCGATCGCCTTGCGCACTGTCCCCTGAGACACGCTGAATCGTGCCGCAAGCTCCTGTTCGCTCGGAATCGCCTGACCGGGCCTCCATTCACCCGACTCAAGGGCCTGAGTGATCAAGGTCTTGATCTGGCGATACAGGGGGCTGAAAGTTGGTGCGTCTTGTGACATGCGCGCCATTGAATCACAAAAAAATTAGGCCGTCTATGCCCTGTCTTATATCTTATATAAGACATAAGTCATGATTTGACAGCCCTTGCGTTTCTACTTAGTATCTGCGCGCCCCTGATGCACGCTGTGCGAATGCCGAAGCAATAGCGTCTTAATGTTCGGTTCGTGAATGCAGTGGGGTACGAATTCTCGATTCCGACCTTACCGATCGTCTTCTTTAGAGGGAGTATTCACATGAGCAAAGCCCCCATGCGCGTTGCCGTTACCGGCGCAGCCGGCCAGATCGGCTACAGCCTGCTGTTCCGCATCGCCAGCGGTGAAATGCTGGGCAAGGACCAGCCCGTGATTCTGCAGCTGCTCGATCTGCCCCAGGCACAGAAGGCGGTCAAGGGCGTGATGATGGAACTGGAAGACTGCGCCTTCCCGCTGTTGGCCGGCATGGTCGCGACCGATGATCCGAACGTCGCCTTCAAGGATGTCGACGTTTGCCTGCTGGTCGGCGCCCGCCCGCGCGGCCCCGGCATGGAGCGTGCCGACCTGCTGACCGCCAACGGCGCGATCTTCACGGTGCAGGGCAAGGCCATCGCCGAAAACGCCAAGGAAGACGTGCGCGTGCTGGTCGTCGGCAACCCCTGCAACACCAACGCTTACATCGCCCGCGCCGCCGCGATCAAGGTTGGCCGCACCAACCCGAACAACTACCACGGCATGCTGCGCCTTGACCACAACCGGGCGCTGTCGCAACTCGCCGCCAGAACCGGCCGTCCGGTTGCTTCGCTGAAGAAGATGGTGGTGTGGGGCAACCACTCGCCGTCGATGTACGCTGACTATCGCTTCTGCGAGTCGAATGGCGACAGCGTCAAGGCCCTGGTCAACGATCACGCCTGGAACAACGACGTGTTCCTGCCGACCGTCGGCAAGCGCGGCGCGGCCATCATCGAGGCGCGCGGCCTGTCGTCCGCCGCTTCGGCCGCCAACGCCGCGATCGATCACGTGCGTGACTGGGTGCTCGGCTCCGACGACTGGGTCACGATGGGCGTGCCGTCAGACGGCTCCTATGGCATCCCCGAAGGCATCGTTTTCGGCGTGCCGTGCGAGTGCAAGGATGGCCAGTTCAAGGTCATCAAGGGGCTGGAAATCGACGAGTACTCCCAGGGCAAGATCAACATCACCCTGAAGGAACTCGAGGACGAGCGCGCGGCAGTTGCCGACATGCTGAAGTAAGAGCTGCACGCGCGGTCTCAGACCGCTTCTGCAAGAGGCCACGGGTTAGAATCCGTGGCCTTTTTCATTTGCACCACCGCCCGGGAGAACCCCATGCATCTTCACCCTGCCGATGTCCTGTTCGCCGGCGAAAAGCCCTTTCCAGCCCTGCCGGCCGTCGATCACTACGCCGGTGCCGAAAAGCTGATGCTGAAGGCGCTGAAGCTGCAACAAGAGCTGGGCCCGGTGTTCGATATCACCTGTGACTGCGAGGATGGCGCACGGGCCGGTGCAGAAGCCGAACATGCGGCAATGGTGGTCGGCGTCGTCAATGGCGCAGCGAATCACTTCGACCGTGTCGGTGCCCGCATTCACGACATCACTCACCCCCACTGGGTCGCCGATCTCGAAATCCTCGTGCGCGGCGCAGGCCGGCGGCTCGCCTTCATCACGCTGCCCAAGGTGCGCTCGGCTGAAGACGCGAAAACCCAGATCCACGAACTTCGCCGCATCGAGGCAAGCTGTGCGCTGGAGCGTGCCCTGCCGGTCCACATCCTGATCGAGACCCACGGCGCCCTGCGCGAAGTCTGGCAGATCGCCGCGCTCGACGGCGTCGAGTCGCTCGACTTCGGCCTGATGGATTTCGTCTCCAGTCACCATGGCGCCATTCCCGCGACCGCAATGAAAAGTCCCGGGCAATTCGAACACCCGCTCATCGTTCGCGCCAAGGCGGAGATCTCGGCGGCTGCACTGGCCAATGGCGTGCTGCCTTCGCATAACGTCACCACCGAGCTGCAGGACGTGGCTGTCATCCGCCACGATGCCGATCGCGCACGCAAGGAGTTCGGCTACTTGCGCATGTGGAGCATCCACCCCAACCAGATTTTGCCGATCATCGCCGCGATGCAACCGGACTTCTCGGAAGTGGAAGACGCCACGCAGATCCTGGTGGCGGCTCAGGACGCCGACTGGGGGCCGATTCAGCATGCCGGACGGCTGCACGACCGCGCGTCCTACCGCTACTACTGGGAACTGCTGCAGCGAGCGCGCAACACCGGCATGCACCTGCCGGACGAGGCGCGCAGTCGCTTTTTCCCGCACTGACCAGACAATTGCATGACCGAGGGCAAGCCGATGAGCACAGACGCTGCCGATGAACACGGCTTTCTCGATGTTGGCACGCCGGCCTATCGGCGCGCCAACCTGGCGATGTTCGTCGGCGGCTTCGCCACCTTCGCCATGCTGTATGGCACGCAGCCCATCCTGCCCCTGCTGCGCGATACGTTCGCGATCAGCCCGGCCACGGCCAGCCTGTCGGTTTCGGCCGGCACCGCCGCGCTCGCCCTGCTGCTGATCCCGGCGAGCGTGCTGTCGGACCGCATCGGTCGTATCCGGATGATGAAAGCCTCGCTTGCGCTCGCGGCCATCGTTGCGCTCGCCTCACCTTTCGTCAGCAACTTCGATCAGCACCTTGTGCTGCGTGCGCTGCTCGGTGCGGCGCTGGCCGGTCTGCCCGCAGCAGCGATGGCCTACCTGGGCGAGGAAGTCGCGCCCCGGGTGCAGGGCCGGGCGATGGGCCTGTACATCGCCGGCAATGCGCTCGGCGGCATGAGCGGACGCTTTCTGTCCGCCCTGGTGGCGGAATGGAGTTCGTGGCGGGTGGCACTCGGCGTTCTCGGCGTACTCGGTGCCATCGCTGCGGTCATCTTCTGGCGCAGCCTGCCGGACTCACGTCACTTCACCGCACGCGCCGCTCGCCCTGCGCGAATCCTGTCCGACGTCCGCGCCCTGTTCGCCGACGCGGCAATGCCCTCGCTGTTCCTCACGGCCTTCCTGTTGATGGGTGCCTTCATCGGCCTATACAACTACCTCGGCTTCAGGCTCATGGACGCCCCCTTCAGCCTGAGCCAGACCACGATCGGGGCGATTTTCGGCCTCTATCTCATCGGCACCCTGGCGTCAGCCTGGAGCGGCCATCTCGCCGACCGTCACGGCAGACGCAACATCCTGTGGATCATGGTGGCGGTGATGGCCACCGGTCTGGCGGCAACCGTGGCGCAATCGCTGCTCATCATCATCGGCGGAGTCGCGGTCTACACCTTCGGCTTCTTCGCGGCCCACTCGGTCGCCAGTGGCTGGGTTGGACGGCGGGCTGGTGAACGCCGCGCCCTGGCGGCCGCGCTCTACCTCAGCAGCTACTACCTGGGCGCAAGCGTCATCGGCACCCTGTCCGGCCTGGCATGGGCATCCCTGGGCTGGATGGGTGTCGCGCTCATTCTGGGCGCCTGTGTGCTCGCAACGCTGCTGCTGGCCAGGCTGCACCTGCGCCGCATCGAGCCATCAAGTCAGGCCTGAAGCTCAGCCACCGCCGGATCAGAAAAGGGCGCCCGAGCCCGCCTATTTGAGGTTGCCGGAGAGGAACTGCCGCAGACGTTCGCTGCGGGTATTGCCGAACACCTCGGCGGGCGCACCCGCCTCCTCAACCAGGCCCTGGTGCAGAAACATCACCTTGCTCGACACCTCGCGGGCAAAGCCCATCTCGTGGGTGACGACGACCATCGTGCGCCCCTCATCGGCCAGGCCACGCATCACTTTCAGCACCTCACCGACGAGTTCCGGATCGAGCGCGGACGTCGGTTCGTCGAACAGCAGCACCGCAGGCTCCATCGCCAGCGCACGGGCAATGGCCACACGCTGTTGCTGCCCCCCTGAAAGGTGGGCTGGGTAACTGTCCCTGAAGCGCGCAATGCCGACCTTTTCCAGATAGGCCATGCCACGCTCGCGCGCTTCGTGCTTCGTCATACCCAGCACATGCAACGGCGCTTCGATGACGTTCTCAAGCACGGTCATGTGCGCCCAAAGATTGAAATGCTGAAACACCATCGCCAGCCGCGTGCGCAGACGCTGCAACTGCTTGCCATCAGCCACGCGCAAGTGGCCGTCCTTGCCGCGCAGCAGGTTGATCTCCTCACCGGCAACCTGGATGCGGCCTGCATCGGGTTGCTCGAGAAAGTTGATGCAGCGCAGGAAGGTACTCTTGCCCGAGCCGGACGAGCCGATCAGCGTGATCACATCGCCGGCGTCGGCCGCCAGCGAGACGCCCTTGAGCACCTCGTGATCGCCATAGCGTTTGTGCAGATCTTCGACGATGAGCTGAGTCATTTGTGTATCCGGTAAATCACCATCAGCCTGGCGTGCGTTGCAGCTTGCGCGGCTGCAGGTGCGCCAGCCAGCGGCGCTCGGTCAAGCGGAACAGACCGACCAGCGCAAAGGTGATGACAAGGTAGATCAGCGCCGCGAAGACGAAAGCCTCGAACGGGGCAAAGAACTGCGAATAGGCGTTGCGCGCCGCACCGGTGAGGTCGACCAGGGTGATCGTCGAGGCAATCGCCGTGCCGTGCAACATGAAGATCACTTCATTGCTGTAGGCTGGCAGTGCGCGACGCAGGGCGCCGGGCAGCAGGATGCGGCGCAACATCGTGGCGCGACTCATGCCGCAGGCACGCGCCGCTTCGATTTCACCATGCGGCGTAGCCCGCAGCGCACCGGCGAGTATCTCGGTGGAATAGGCACAGGTATTGAGCGCAAACGTGATCAGCGCACAGCCGTACGGGTTGCGGAATACCAGCCAGAAGCGGTTGCCATCCGCCCACTGCGCCTGAATCCACTCGAACTGTCCGAGGCCGTAATACACCAGCAGCAACTGCACCAGCATCGGTGTGCCACGAAAGAAATAGCCGTACAGCCACACCGGGCCATACACGAGCGGATTTGGCGATACACGCGCCACAGCCAGCGGAATCGCGAACAGCAGTCCGACGGCCAGCGAAAGCAGCGTGAGCTGTAAGGTGAGCCACAGCCCGGCGGCATACTGCGGCCAGCTCTCGCTGAAGAGGCTCCATTCGATCATGTCGTCCCTCTGCGCACGCCGGCCGAATAACGCCGCTCCAGCCAGCGGAAGGCAAGCCCCGAAAAGGCCGTCATCACCAGGTAGAACACGCACACCGCCAGGTAAAACACGAAAGGCTCGCGCGTCGTGCGCCCGGCCTGGTCGGCCAGCCAGGTGATGTCCGACAGACCGATTATCGACACCAGCGCCGTGCTCTTCTGCATCACCTGCCAGTTGTTGCCCAGCCCCGGCAAGGCATGGCGCAGCATCTGCGGAAAGAGGATGCGGCGAAACACCTGCCAGCGGCTCATGCCGAAAGCCCGTCCAGCCTCAAGCTGGCCGGCGGGCACGGCCAGAAAGGCGCCGCGAAAGGTCTCGGTGAAATAAGCACCGAAGATGAAGCCGAGCGTCACGACGCCAGCCACAAACGGATTCACATCGACATAGTCCCAGCCCAGCGCATCGGTCACCAGGTTGACGCCCATCTGTCCCCCGTAGAAGACCAGCAGCATCATGACCAGATCAGGAATGCCGCGCACGATCGTCGTATAGGCGGTCGCAGGCAGTCGCAGCAGAAGCTGCGTCGACAGTTTGGACGAGGCACCGGCGAGACCGAAGGCCAGCGCCAGCAGCAGCGACAGAATCGCCACCTGCAGGGTCACCCAGGCGCCGTCGAGCAGGGAAGGAAGATAGCCGTAGAGCATGGTTCAGGCGGTGCCCACGTCACAGAGCGCCACACAAGGGGTGTCAGGCGCACGGCCGGCGATGCAGACCGATGGCGAAGAGATCGCGCAATTGCGGCGCCTCCCGGCGCAGCGATCAGTCACCGTAGATGTCGTAGGAAAAGTACTTCTTGCGGATCTCGTCGTATTTTCCACTGGCACGGATCGCCGCCAGGGCCTGATCGAGCTTGACCTTGAGTTCCTTGTCCTGCTTGCGTACTGCAATGCCCACACCCTCGCCGATAACCGCCTTCTCATCCGCGTTACGACCGTGGATCAGGCCACCCGCAACCATGTAGTTCGCGCCCGCCGCTTGCGATAGAAAGCCACCATCGGCCATCAGCGCATCAACCCAGCTGGCGTCGATACGCCCCGCCTCCAGATCAAGATAGGCTTCTTCCTGGCGCGCATAGCGCACGATCTCGACGCCCTTGTCGGCCCAGAAGCGGGCGGCGAAATTATCGGCCACGGTACCGCGCTGGACACCAATGCGCTTGCCCTGCAGAGCATCGACCTGCGGTAGCAAGGCGCTGTCCTTGTGCGCGACCAGGGCCAGCGGCGTGGCGTAGTACTTGGTGCTGAATTCGACGCGCTTTCTGCGCTCCTCGGTGATCGACATCGACGCTGCAATGGCGTCGAACTTGCGACTCAGCAGCGCGGGAATCATGCCGTCCCACTCCTGCTTCACCCAGGTGCAGCGTACTTTCATCTCTTCACACAGGGCATTGCTGATATCGACGTCGAAGCCTTGCACCTCACCCTTGGTATCGACCGTATTGAAGGGAGGATAGGCCCCTTCCGTGGCAAAACGGATGGTGTCCCAATCTTTGGCAGTCGCGCCCTGTGCAACAAGCACGAGCGCAGCGAGCAGGAGACTGCGTCGAAGCATGGCCGAGTCCTTCAAATCGTCGTAACCCGCGCATTGTAACCATAGCCAATCACTTCAACGCGACTCGAAAAACCCCGTTTCTGCTGCTGCGCTGCCACAGAAAAGTCAGCTCAGGCAACGTTTGATTACCGCAGCGAGACGCTCCGCCGCAGGCGGATGGAACCGAAAGAACAGCTCGGGCTCCACCAGTTCGAGTTCCATCAGCCGCAAGCCGCCATCGCGTCGGGTCACGAAATCGACCCTTGCATACAGCGGCGGCGTCGGGCACGCCGCCACCGCGGCCTCGGCGAAGCGGCACTCGGCCGCGCTCGGCACATGCGCATGAACAGTTCCCCCATGGTCGTCCTGAACGCGAAAATCGCCGGCACTCACCGTCTTGCGGATGGCGTGCGTTGCCTGGCCATCGATGACGATCAGCGACAGTTCGCCCGACTCCACGACCGCGGGCTCGAAAGGCTGCACCATCATGGTCTCCCCCGCCAGGCAGCGCGCAAAGCACGCCTCGCTGGCCTCGGCATGGCCGCGCTCGACCCGATAGGTCAGCCGCGCCGCGCCTGACACCACGGGCTTGAACACCACTTCATCCCAACCACGCTCTTTCATCACATCGACCAGACGCGTCGCTTCCGCACGGGCCACAAAATGCGTGGGCACGATCGCCACGCCGGCCTGCTCCAGCTCGGCCAGATAGTGCTTGTCGATGTTCCAGCGAATCAGGGCGGCATCATTGATCAGGCGGGTCTGTTGCGACACCTTCTCGAGCCAGGGTTCGAACTCGCCGAAGCGGTCGAAATAGTCCCAGGTACTGCGAAAAATCGCCGCGCCGTATTGCGACCAATCCACTGCTGGATCGCTCCATGAATGCCGCGCAACGCACAGCCCAAGGTTCGCCAGCGCGGCGGTAACAAGGCCATCTTCCTGCGCAATCTGGGCCTGATACCAGTCGTTCAGGTCGGGATTCAGGTAGCGGTCTTCGGTGAGGATGACGATATCGGTGGGCTGAGCGGTCGGCTGTGCAGGCATCGCGTCGTGGTGCTGAAATGTCGGTGCAGCATTTTAGCAAGCGCCGACCGTCTGCTGCCGCGGGCAAACGAGCTCAGCGCGAGACACCCCACCGCGAATGAAAGCGCCGAACGCTTCCTTCAGGTCCGGAACGGGTCGGAACAGACTGTTCAAAGCCTCGACCGGACTCGTCCGCCATCAGCTGCCCCTCATCTGCCCCTCAACCGCCGGTCACTCGACCAGCAGGAAAGTTGGCCGCGAAGCGGCTACCTTCACCGGGCTTGCTGGTGATGTCCAGCGTCGCCTGGTGGCGGTTCAGCGAGTGCTTGGCGATCGCCAGGCCCAATCCGGTGCCACCGGCGCTGCGCGAGCGGCCGCGGTCAACACGATAGAAGCGTTCGGTCAGCCGCGGGATGTGTTCGGGGTCAATACCGATCCCGGTATCCTGCACCGCGAACTCGGCACCTTTCGGAGACACTCTCCAGCACAGCGTGATGGTGCCGCCGGTGGGGGTATAGCGCACCGCATTTGAAACCAGGTTGGCCAGCGCACTGACCAACTCCGACTCCGAACCAAGCAGATCTCCCTGACCTTCGCTATCCAGCACGATGCGGTGACGTCCGGCCGACAGTGCCACGGCGTCCCGCTGCAACTTGTCGATCAGGCTGGTCATATCGACCCGCTGATCTTGCGGCGGTGGCGACGACTCGATCGAGGACAGCGTCAGCAAGTCCTGGATGATCGACAGCATCCGCTGCGACTGCTCACCCATGAGCTGCAGATAGCGCTGACGCGTCTCGGCGTCGACCTCCATCTCCTGCAAGGTTTCAACGAAGCCCGACAGCACCGTCAGCGGCGTACGCAGCTCGTGCGAGACATTGGCAACAAAATCGCGCCGCATGCTGTCGAGACGATCGGTCTGCGTGATGTCGGCGATCTGGAGCAGCCAGCAATCCTCGGCATAGGCCATCAGGTCGAGCGCGAGCACGCGCTCGAGGTAACGCTCCAGGCGAAGCACCAGCGGGCGGGAAAAATCGCGTTTGCCCAGATATTCAACGAAGGCCGGATAGCGGACGAGATCAACGATCGGGGCGCCACGGTCGGTCGACGACGCCAGGCCAAGCTGCCGCTCGGCGGTCTTGTTGCAGAACTGGATGCGGAAGTGGCCATCGAGCAGCACGACACCGTCGTTCATCGCATGGACGGCGGCGATCAAACGGGCAAAGTCGCGCTCGCGCTGCTCGATCTTCTCGAGCAGCTCCTTTTCATGGCGGTACAGGCGCCGGAAAACGTGATCCCACTCGCCGTCCCCTTCCAGGCTGGCATCGAGCACCGGCTTGCGCGACCAGCGTTCGAGTCGCGAAAAATTGCGGTAGTGCATCGCCAGATGCATGCTCAGGCCAATGTAGAACAGCACCCAACCCATCCAGGCTTCGGCAAAGTAGCCCAGCAACAAGGCCACCGCGGCAGTCAGAACGCCGTAGAACAGGGCTCTCTGCACCGCGCTCAGGCTCCGCGGAAGCGGTATCCGGTACCACGTACCGTCTCCACCCGCTCATGCTGACCGCTGGATTCCAGCGCGGCGCGCAGGCGACGGATATGCACGTCGACCGTGCGCTCCTCGATGAAGACGTGGTCGCCCCACACTTCGTCGAGCAGCTGGGCGCGGCTATAGACCCGCTCGGCATGCGTCATAAAAAAGAGCAGCAGGCGAAACTCGGTCGGGCCGAGTTCGACCGGCTGTCCAGCCGCAAGCACCCGGTGTGTCGCCGGGTTGAGCTCGAGCCCGCCGAGCGCAAGCGCCTCGCTCGCCAGATGCGGCGCACGGCGTCGCAGCACAGCGCGCACGCGGGCCGTCAGCTCCTTGGGCGAAAACGGCTTGGTCACGTAATCGTCCGCACCGGCGTCCAGCCCCTGAATCTTGTCCTCTTCGTGAACACGGGCGGTCAGCATGATGATCGGGATGTCTCGTGTACGTTTGTCACCGCGCATCTTCTTCGCCAGCACCACACCGGACTCGCCGGGCAGCATCCAGTCGAGGATGAGCAAATCAGGCAGGGCAGCACGAATGGCCGCGTCGGCTTCCTCTGCACTGGCAGCGCACGCCACCTGAAATCCGGCGTGCCTGAGGTGGATCATGACCAACTCTTGAATCGCCTGCTCGTCTTCAACGACCAGAATCGTCGGCGTCACCTGATGGCCTCCTTGTCGTAACGGATATCGCGGCCTTCCACGACGAAGACGACCTGCTCCGAAATATTTTTCGCATGATCGCCGATGCGCTCGATGGCACGGGAGATGGCAATGATGTCGATCGAGGCTGTAATCGTACGTGGGTCTTCCATCATGTGCGTGATCAACTGGCGGATGATCGACTTGAATTCGACATCAACCTCCACATCCGCACGGATGACGCTGAGCGCCAGTGCGCCGTCCATGCGCGCGAAGGCATCGAGCGCCTGGCGCACCATGCTCAGTGCCGCTTCGGCCAGATGACGAATACCGCTGCCGTATTGATTGGGAAGGTGGCCTGCATCGTGGATGCGGCGAACACCCTTGGCGATTTTCTTGGCTTCGTCACCGGTGCGCTCAAGATCGGTGACGATCTTGCTGATACCCAGAATCAGGCGCAGGTCGGATGCAATCGGCTGGCGCCTGGCGATGACGTGGGCGCAGTCGTCATCAATGGCCTTCTCGAAATCGTTGATCCGTCGATCTGTCTCGACGATCACCCTGACGCCGTCGACCTCGCCGCTTGCGTAGGCTTCGATCGACGCTGCGATCTGGGTCTCGACCAGCCCACCCATCTGCAGCACATGCGTGCGAAGGCGGGCAAGGTCCTCATCGAACTGTGTGGATACATGCAGGGACTCAGGCATCTTGGTTCTCCTTAACCCATGCGGCCGGTAATGTAGTCTTCGGTGCGTCTGTCGTTTGGCTTGAAGAAGATCTCATCGGTTTTGCCAAATTCGATCATCTCGCCCAAGTACATGTAGGCCGTGTAGTCGGAAACCCGCGCGGCCTGCTGCATGTTGTGAGTGACGATAAGAATGGTGACGCGCTTCTTCAACTCGCTGACCAGCTCCTCGATGGCCCCAGTGGCGATCGGATCAAGCGCAGAGGTCGGCTCGTCGAACAGCAGCAACTCGGGCTCTGTCGCCAGCGCGCGGGCGATGCACAGGCGCTGTTGCTGACCACCGGAGAGCGTGGGCGCCAGCGCCTGCAGGCGGTCCTTCACCTCATCCCAGATTGCCCCAGCGCGCAGCGCCTGTTCGACCTTCTCCTCGAGCAGGCGTTTGCTGGTGAGGCCACGCACGCGCAGGCCGTAAGCCACGTTCTCGAAAATCGTCTTGGGAAAGGGGTTGGGCTTCTGAAAGACCATGCCGACCCGCATCCGCACCTCGATCGGATCGACCTCTGCCGACAGCAGGTTGGTGTTGTCCGGAAAGAAGCGGATCTCGCCTTCATAGCGATTACCCGGGTAAAGATCGTGCATACGGTTGAAGCTGCGCAGGTAGGTGGATTTGCCACAACCCGAGGGACCGATCAGCGCCGTCACCTTGCGGTCGTAGATCGGCATGTTGATGCCCTTCAGCGCCTTGGCGGCACCGTAGTAGAAACTAAGGTTGCGCGCCTCGGCCTTTAGCTGGGGCTTGTCTTGAGTGTGCATCATGGGGTCCTTGAGTGCTTTCAGTTTGTCGTTGGTGTCCTGGCTGGTCGGCGGCCCTACCATTTGATGTTCTTGCGCATCCGGTAGCGCAGCCAGATAGCAACGGCATTCATCGACAACACCATGCCCATCAGCACAAAGCCGGCGGCGGCAGCGTTGGCCTCGAAGGCCGGATCGGGGCGCGAGGTCCAGTTGAAGATCTGGATCGGCATCACCGTGAAGGGCGACA
>DAORUJ010000084.1:0-13475 GCA_035433105.1 Thauera sp. | reverse complement strand
CAAATTTGGCCTTGAACACCTGACGATAGTGGTGCAGCAGCGGCTCGGTGTAGCCGCTGGGCTGGGCGCGGCCTTCGAAGATCAGCGCCCGCGCCGCCGTGTAGGCGATCGAATCATCGACCTTGGGCGCCATCGGACGGTAGGCAGCATCGCCCGCGTTCTGGCCATCGACCACTGCCGCCATGCGGCGCAGCGTGGCATCGACCTGCGCCGCCGTGACCACGCCGTGGCGCAGCCAGTTGGCGATGTGCTGGCTGGAGATGCGCAGCGTGGCACGGTCTTCCATCAGGCCGATGTCGTTGATGTCGGGCACCTTCGAGCAGCCGACACCCTGCTCCACCCAGCGCACCACGTAGCCGAGGATGCCCTGGCAGTTGTTGTCCAGCTCCTGCTGACGCTCTTCGGTACTCCAGTCGGCCGAGGCAGCAACCGGCACCGTGAGCAGACCGGTCAGCAGCGCATCGCGCTCGGCGGCAAGATCGATCGTTTCCATCTCCTGCTGGATCGCGGCCACATTGACCTGGTGGTAGTGCAGCGCGTGCAGCGTGGCGCCGGTGGGCGACGGCACCCAGGCGGTATTGGCGCCAGCCTTGGGGTGGGCGATCTTCTGCTCCAGCATCGCCGCCATCAGGTCGGGCATGGCCCACATGCCCTTGCCGATCTGGGCCTTGCCGCGCAGGCCGGCGGTGAGGCCGACCAGCACGTTGTTGCGCTCGTAGGCCTGAATCCAGGCACTGGTCTTCATCTCGCCCTTGCGAATCATCGGGCCCGCTTCCATCGCGGTGTGCATCTCGTCGCCGGTGCGGTCGAGGAAGCCGGTGTTGATGAAGGCAACCCGGCTCCTGGCGGCAGCGATGCAGGCCATCAGGTTGATTGAGGTGCGGCGCTCCTCGTCCATGATGCCCATCTTCATCGTGTAGCGCGGCAGGCCGAGCAGATCCTCGATGCGGCCGAACAGCTCGTCGGCAAAGCCGACTTCGGCCGGACCGTGCATCTTCGGCTTGACGATGTACATGCTGCCGGTGCGCGAATTGCCACGGCGCTTGAGGTCGTGCATCGAGCTCAGCGTGGTGACCACGCCGTCGAGGATGCCTTCCGGGATCTCGTGGCCCTCGCCGTCGATGATCGCCGGATTGGTCATCAGGTGGCCGACGTTGCGAATGAAGAGCAGTGCGCGGCCGTGCAGGCGCAGCGTGCCGCCGCCAACCGCCGTGTACTCGCGGTCGGCGTTGAGCCGACGGGTGATGGTCTTGCCACCCTTTTGCAGATCCTCGGTCAAGGTGCCCTGCATCAGGCCCAGCCAGTTGCGATAGACCTCGACCTTGTCGTCGGCATCGACCGCAGCAATCGAATCCTCGCAGTCCATGATGGTGGACACGGCGGCTTCCATCACCAGATCGTTGATGCCAGCTGCGTCGCTCTTGCCGATGGCACCATTGCGGTCGATCCGGACATCGATGTGCAGGCCGTTGTTCTTCAGCAGCACCGCACTCGGCGCGGCGGCGTCGCCCTGATGGCCAACGAACTTCTCGGGCTGTTGCAGGCCCGCGGTGGCACCGTTGCTGAGGGTCACGACGAGCTTGCCGTCGACCACCGCGTAGGCGGTCGAATCCGCGTGCGAGGCGCCGGCCAGCGGCGCAGCCTGATCGAGCACCTTGCGCGCAAAGGCGATGACCCTGGCGCCACGCGCCGGGTTGTAGCCCTGGGTGATCTCGGCACCTTCGGTCTGTGCGATGGCATCGGTGCCGTACAGCGCGTCGTAAAGCGAACCCCAGCGTGCGTTGGCGGCGTTGAGCGCGTAGCGTGGATTCATGACCGGCACGACCAACTGCGGCCCCGCCTGCGAGGACAGCTCGGTGTCGACGTTGGGGGTATCCACCTTCACTCCGGCCGGCTGCGGCAGCAGGTAGCCGATCGACTCGAGGAAGGCGCGGTAGGCGGCCATGTCGGCGATCGGGCCAGGATGGGCGCGATGCCACTGGTCCAGTTCGGTCTGCAGACGGTCACGCTCGGCCAGCAGGGCGCGGTTTTTGGGAGCGAGATCATGTACCAGCGCATCAAAGCCTTTCCAGAAGGCGGCGAGATCCACGCCGGTGCCCGGCAGGGCTTCTTCTTCGATGAAACGCTTCAGATTCGCAGCCACCTGTAGGCGGTGGCAGTTCACTCTCTCGGTCATGTTACGCACTCTCTTGAATCATTCATGGGAAATCTTCGGCTGCAAATGTGCAGCGCGGGCGTCCGCGAGGATGCGGCCGATTTGCCCTCGGGTCAAGACCACAAAACAAAAGTCCTCTATAAGACTCAAGATATATTTAATCCGGACATAAGCACTGTTGCGAGAGCACCGAGCAGCCATGTCAGCACCATGCCGCGCTTGGGGTCAGCCGTGCACCGGGCTCACTCCGCCACCGCGTGCGCCGCGCTCGCCCCCGCCTGCCCGGTGGGCGGTCGTAGCAGAAAAACCAGCGGAATCGCGACCAGCGTGACCCACATCATCAGCCGGAAGTCCTGCAGATAAGCGAGCAAGGCGGCCTGGCGCGTCACCTCGCCATTGATTGCCGCAAGCCCCTGGGGGGTGGACAGGCTGTAGGCGCCGGCTTCGATCGCCTGCCTGAGTGGCAGATTGAACGGATTGATGTAGTCGGCAAATGCAGCGTGATTGGCCTGCATACGCTGCGCGAGGTAGGCCACTGCAATCGAGATGCCGATGCTGCTGCCGATGTTGCGCATCAGGCTGAACAGCGCCGTGCCCTCACTGCGGTAGCGCACCTCCAGCGAGGAGAAGGTGGTGGCAGCGAGCGGCACGAAGATCAGGCCGAGGCCAAAGCCCTGGCCGACGCCGGTACGCACGATGTCCCAACCCCTGATGTCTGCGTTGAACAGGGTCATTTCCCACAGCGAAAAGCTGGTCAGGAGAAGTCCCGACAGGATCATGTAGCGTGCATCCACCCGCCCCATGAGCCGACCAACGAGCATCATCGCAACCATGGTGCCCGCCCCGCGCGGCGCCAGCAAAAGTCCGACGTCGATCACCGGATAGCCCAGCAGGCTTTGCAGGAAGGGCGGCAGCAAGGCCATGGTGGTGAGCAAGATGAGGCCGACGACGAAGATCATCAACAGACCGACGCTGAAGTTCCGATCCCTGAACAGCCTTGGCTCGATGAAGGGTTGGTCGTGGGTGAAAATGTGCGCGACAAAGAGATACAGCGAAAAACCCACAAGCAGGGTTTCGATGACGATCTCCGGACTGGCGAACCAGTCGAGCAACTGGCCACGGTCGAGCAGCATCTGCAGCGCGCCAAGACCCAGACTAAGCAAGGCAAAGCCAAGCAGATCGAAGCGCCGGCTGCGATCGAGCGGCGTCTCGCGCACGAAGGCAGCGATGCCGAGCCAGGCGAGCACGCCAAACGGCAGGTTGATATAGAACACCCAGCGCCAATTGTAGTATTCGGTCAGCCAGCCGCCGAGCGTAGGCCCGACAATGGGGCCCACCATCACGCCTACACCCCACATCGCCATCGCCCTGCCGTGGCCTTCGGGCGGATAGGTGTCGAGCAGCACCGCTTGCGACAGCGGCACCAGGGTGGCGCCAAAAACCCCTTGCAGAAGGCGGAAGACCACGATTTCGGGCAGGCTCTGGGCGGCGCCGCAGAGCATCGATGCGAACGTGAAGCCGACAACCGACCACATGAAGACGCGCTTGCGACCCCAGCGCGCGGAGAGAAAGCCGGTCAGCGGCATGCAGATGGCCGAGGCGACGATATACGACGTCAGTACCCAGGAAATCTGATCCTGGGTCGCGCCCATCGTGCCCTGCATGTGGGGCAGGGCCACGTTGGCGATGGTCATGTCCAGCGCCTGGATGACGGTCGCCAGCATCACCGAGAGGGTGATCCAGGTGCGCTTGGCGCTGTCCGGTTCGATCGTGGATGGAATCTCTGCCACGCCTGCGCTTGCACTCATCGGAGCGGCCTCAGAGCGTGCGTCCGAACAAACGGCGGCGGTGGCCGGTGTCGATCTCGACCACCGCGCTCAAACCAGCGCGCAATGCCGGCTGGTCTGACGCGTCGTCGAGCTTGATCCTCACCGGCACGCGCTGCGCGATCTTGACCCAGTTACCGGTGGCGTTCTGCGCCGGAATCACCGAAAACTCGGCACCGGTCGCCGGGCTCAGGCTGTCGACCGTACCGTTCCAGGTCGCGTCAGGATAGGTGTCGATACGAATCGTGACGGGTTGGCCGGGGCGGACATAGGTAAGGTCGGTTTCAGGAAAATTGGCCTCGATCCACGCATGCTCGCTGGCCACCAGCGCCATCGTCGTCGCCCCCACGGCGGCGAACTGCCCTGGCTTGGGCGGCTTGCTCACGACCCCTGGCACGGAAGCACGCACCTCGACACGCGCCAGATCAAGCCGGGCTTCATCCAGTTCGGCCAGCGCACCCAGCACGGCGGGGTGGTTCTCGACCGACGCATCGACGCTGCCGCCCAGAGTTTCGGCGATGCGTTTCAGATCCTGATGCAGGGTGCTGATTTGTTGCTGGGCAAGATCGGTGGTCTGCTTCGCATCGTCGAAGCGGGACGACGAAATGAAATTGCGCGCCACCAGATCCGCCTGCCGTTTCTGATCCTTGCGCGCGAAGGCGTAATGGGTTTGCGCCACGGCGATCTCGGCCTGCTTTTCGCGAAACTCCGCCTTCGTCGCCGCAAGATCGATGCGCACCTGCGCCAGCTTCGCCGCTGCTTTGGCTACCGCGACCTCGAACGGCGTCGGATCGATGCGAAACAGCGGCTGCCCCGCCGTGACGGCCTGGTTCTCCCGAATCAGCACTTCGGTGATCATTCCTGCCACCTCGGCGCTGACCGGCACCAGGTCCGCCTTCACATAGGCGTTGTCGGTTTCGACCATGCGCCCGCCGCGCAGATAGACGACCCCGATGACAAGCGCTACGGTCAGTGGCACCACCACCAGCAGGATCAGCCGTCTCAGGCCACGCCTGGACGAAACGATGGCTTCGCCAGTAGAAAGCTCGCTATGGCTTGGAACAGTACTCATGAAAGGCAGACTCCGGGAATGTTGTTCGGTCGCGGTGTCTTACCGCGAACCGAGGTTGTCGCGCATTTTGGCCAGCGCCAAAAACAAGGTCGCCGCCTGTTGCTGATCCAGATCCTGCAGGGCGATCGTCCGGATCGCCGCGCCGGCCTCCTCGATTGCTGCCAGATGGGGCGCGGCACCGGGGGTCAGAAACACCCGGTAGGCACGCCGGTCGTTGGCGTCAGCGCGACGTTCGACCACACCGGAGGCCGTCAGCTGATCGATCAGGCGCGCCAGCGTGATGGGCTGGACCTCGAGCGTCTCCGCCAGGTCGACCTGGCGAACACCCTCGTGGCGAGCGATGTGAACGAGCGCGCGCGCCTGCGCCAGCGTGAGAGGACTCCCCTCCATGTGGTGCTGAAAAGCGCGACGCAGCAGGCGTGAAACATCGCCCAGCAAGAAACCAAGACTGTCCTGTTGCACTTCGATGCCTTTGTGCGAACTTAGTAAGCAACGCTTATTGTATTTCTGACTTATTGGTTTGTTCAAGCGGTAGGCGCGCCGTGGGTCGACGTCGCACAAGAACCCGCTGTTTGCCGGCAGTCGATCTGGTGGATGCGCCGCCATCGTGGCACTCTCGCCGATCGAGACGCCCGGCTCAACGGCGTCGCGCCCCATACCTTGCACAAGGATGTGTTCGCGCGGATTCCCGCTGAGCGTATGGGTGAACTCGACGAACTGCTGCCGATCAACAGGAGGCCTGCCGCCCCATGGACACCGCTACCCTCGAAGCCCTCAACCGCGCCAACTCGCTTGAACTGTTCCATCTGTCGACCGTGATCGAGCGGCTGATGTCCGATCCGGCGCGCATCGTGCAGATTCGCCTGCATCTGCACCTGGGACAACAGGTGCGCTTCGTGGACTGGAAAGCCCCCGGTGCCGCACTGCAGTTGCGCAGTGGCACGGTGGTGGCAATGAAGGACACGGAAGTCAGCGTCCAGGACGACGCGACGCGCGCCCACTGGAAGCTGCCCTATGCGGCGATCGAGATTCCCGCTGGCAGCCGTGCCGTACCTCAAATGCCGGCTTCCGAGGCACCCATGCGCCTAACCCGCAACGACTTCCGTGTCGGCGATCGCGTCAGCTTTGAGGATCGTCACCTGCAACTGCGCGTCGGCACCATCACACGGATCAATCAGAAGACGGCCGGCGTCGATTGCGACGGCGAGCGTGGCTGGCGCGTGCCCTTCGGGCTACTCAGACCGCTCGTCGATCTCTGACCTACCCTCGCTCTGCCAGGAATGACGTCGCCCCAGCGAAGCCACCCCATTTCCCCGTCGCCTACAGTGGACGCACACGGCGCACTAACGGCATTCTTCGGCCACCCACCGGCCATTTGTCACTCAGCGAGACGTTCATGAGCTCCACCCCTTACCTTTGGCCCACTGCCCCCGTTCCTTCGCTGCCGGTTCGTGGCATCGATGCGCGCCTGCCGGTCCGGCGCATCTTCTGTGTGGGTCGCAACTATCAGGCGCATGCACTCGAGATGGGAAATTCTATCGACAAGGCGACCATGCGTCCGTTCTATTTCATCAAGGACGCCGGTAGCCTGGCCGAATCGGGCGTCACCACCCCCTACCCGCCGGGAACACGCAACTATCATTTCGAGATGGAGCTGGTCGTGGCCATTGGCGCAGAAGGCTTCAGGGTGCCCGAGGCCGACGCCGGGCGCCTGGTCTACGGCTATGCCGCCGGCCTCGACATGACGCGGCGCGACCTGCAACAGACTGCCCGCGAGCAAGGTCGGCCGTGGGATCTGGGCAAGAACTTCGAGCATGGCGCGGTATGCGGCGAAATCGTCCCAGCCGCCGGGCTCGGCGTGCTCGACAACGGCCGCATCGAGCTACGGGTCAATGGTGAAACGAAGCAGCGCTCCGACCTGTCGATGATGATCTGGAACATCCGCGAGATCATTGCCGACCTGTCGAAGTTCTATCACCTGCAGCCGGGGGACCTGATCTATACCGGCACGCCCGAAGGCGTGGGCGCGGTGAAGCCAGGCGACCATATCAGCGGCCACATCGACGGGGTGGGTGACATCACACTGGACATCGGCGAGCCGGATTGAGCATGGCCGAGCGGGGAAGAAGTGGGTGAAACCTAAAGCGTGAGACCGTCACTGCGGGATGACAGTCGAGCGGGGAGTCGAGCGAAAAGCCGATCGACAAGGATGGTGCAAGGGAGGCCCAGGAACGAGAGCTCAGCCCCCGCCCGGTCGCACGTTCCTGTCGTCCTCGTCAGGCTCGATACCCCAGTCACCATGCAGATACCAGTCGTCGCCCAGCATCTCCGCCGGATGCATGGTGCGGCCGGATCCGTTGCCGCAGCCGAGAGCGTCGACCGAACAATACTTGTCGCAGCCCCAGCAGATGCGCTCGGGGTGCTTGGGGTGGAGCGGGAATTTCTTTGCCATGTCTGTCCTTGAACGCTCAAGCAAACCCATACCCGACTATTTTAGTCAGTCTTTTGAGCCACACTTTGACGATAGTCAATCGCTGCCCAAGGTCAAGTCGCAAGTTCAGTACGCCGTTGGACCCGTCTGCTCATCCTGCTCCGAATCGAGCGGCTGCAGCACCGGGTCGCCCATGAAGGACTCGCGGGCCGGCAGCGGCGTGCACGGCACCAGCATGTCGCCCGGACACGGCTGCTCGGTAAAGCCGTCGAGCGAGCCTCAAGCCGGTGGCGCACCGCAAGCGCCCTCGGAAAGCTTAGCGCAGCTTGCTGGCGACGAACTGCAGCGCGAGCGTGTAGCCCATCGTGCCAAAGCCCGCCATCACCGCTTCGGCGATGTCGGCCAGGTAGGAGTGGTGGCGGAAGGCTTCGCGTTTGTGCACGTTGGAAATATGCACTTCGACGAAGGGTATTGCCACGCCGCCAAAGGCATCGCGGATGGCCACACTGGTGTGGGTAAAGGCGCCCGGATTGATGATCACGAAAGACACGCCTTCGGCACGCGCCTGATGGATGCGGTCGACAATGCCGCCCTCGTGGTTGCTCTGAAAACAGTCCAGCTCCAGGCCGAGTTCCGCGGCCTGGACGCGCAGGCCGCTCTCGACGTCGGCCAGCGTGGTCGAACCGTAGATATGCGGCTCCCGGCTACCGAGCAGGTTCAGGTTGGGGCCGTTGATGACGAGGACTTTGTTCATGCGCTGAAGCTCCGTTCGAATTGTCCGGATAGGTTTAATGAAGGGGGGCACGCCAACTAGCGGCGCACCAGCGACGCCAGCCGCACATCCACCGTCAGCGACAGGTGGGTCAGTGCCGCCGCGCGGGCCCGGCCGTCAGAAGTGGTACGAAACAGGTGGGGCGTCATCAACAACAGGTCGGCAATCTGTTCGCCCGTGTTCAATTCGACCTCGAAGCGCAGCGTTTCGCAAGCCGGCGCCGAAAACCCCGCTGGCGTGTGCCACTCGGCCTTGCGCTCGGCCTTCAACGACGGATAGATGATCTCGCGCAGTTCGCGCAGGTGATCCGGCCCCGCATCGACCTGCAGCAGCACGCCGCCCGGCTTGAGCACCCGGGCGAATTCCGCATACACCGGAAAACCGAACATGCACAGCACGCGGTCCAGCGCAGCGCTCGCGACCGGCAGCCTGGCATTGCTGCCAACGACCCAGGTGGCGTCGTGCTGCAGCTTGGCCGCGGCCTGCACCGCCCATTTCGAGATATCCAGGCCGATCAGCGCCATCCGCAGCGACGGCGCGACGGCATTGGCGAACTGGCGCAGGTAATAGCCCTCGCCGCAGCCGGCATCGAGGCAGGCTGCGTCACCCACCGCTGGCAGGCCTGCCAGTGCAATGCGGTTCAGCGTATCGGCAATCGGCTGGTAATGCCCCGCAGCGAGAAAGCGCCGGCGTGCCGCGACCATCGCCTTGCTGTCGCCCGGATCGCGCGAGCGCTTGTTCTGGACGGGCAGCAAATGGATGTAGCCCTCACGCGCAATGTCGAAGCTATGGCCGGCCGAACAGCGCCACAGCGCGGCGTCGCGCCGCAGCGGCGAAGCATCCAGCGGGCAGGTCAGCGCCTGAAAAGGGAGAATCATGGGCGGGAAACACGCAGGGTCGCGACACGGGATCGCCATTCTGCGCTGCCGCGCGTCGTTTTTCGAGCTTGTCTGCCAACGGCTTGTGGCCGGCGCTGCCTGTCTGGCTCGCCCCGCTCAGGTCAGGGCGAGGGCGCTGAGCAGGCGGTCGAGGGCGATCGGTTTGGGGGCCACGATGCCCCCCTCATTCGGCCAGCGCTCCGGGTGACACCGGAATCGACAAGCGAAAGGTGCTGCCCGCGCCGGGAGAGGAGCGGACCGTGATCTCGCCACCCATCAGGGCAGCCAGTTCCCGGCACAGGGCCAGACCCAGACCGGCGCCGCCATAAGCGCGCGTTGCGAAGTGGTCCGCCTGGCGAAAGCGCTCGAAAATTGCTTCGTGCAATTGCAGGTCAATGCCACAACCACTATCGCTGACCTCGAACACACAGCGGTCGCCCTCGGCTGTGGCCGCGATCCGGACGAAGCCGGCGTCGGTAAATTTCAGCGCGTTATGAACGAGGTTGTTGAGTACCTGAACGACTCGGGTACGGTCACAACGTATCGTCCATTCGGCATTATCCGGCCCGGCTCCGCTCAATTCCAGCCCTTTGCCTTGAGCCACAGGCCGATAGCGGGCGCAAACCTCCGTTACGAGCGTGGACACGTTCTCGTCGCCAAACTTGAGACGCATCGCTCCCGCCTCGACGCGGGCAAGATCAAGAATGGAGTTCACCAGCTCAAGCTGGTGCTGGCTGCTGTCGAGGATGACCCGGGCGTACTCGCGCGATTCGTCATCGACCGCGCCCAATTCGAGCAACTCGGCGTAAGCCATGATGCCATTGAGCGGCGTGCGCAGTTCATGTGACACCGAGGCCAGAAACTCGGACTTGAGGCGATTCGCCGATTCAGCTCGTATCTGGCTGTCGAGCAGGTGCATGGATATGCGCCGCTGGCGCAGCAGGAGCCACACCGACAACATGCAGAAGGCAACGATGACTGCAGTCATCACGCCGGCGAAGTCAAGGTAACCCGCGCGCCGCTTCTCGAAGTCAGCCAATGCCGCCTTGCGCTCGACCCCGACAATGACGACAAACGGCAGGTCATGCAGCTTGCGGTAACTGTTGATGCGCACCACGCCGTCCACGGCGCTGGCGGAAGTGTAGGTTCCTGCAGGCTGCGTCTTTACGAGTTCGAGCATCGGCGACGCGGACAAATCCTGACCAACGTCCAAAGCTTCTCCCGCCCGCCGAGCGCGCACGATGCCATCAAGACCAACGAGGGTGACCGCGCCCCCATGCCCCAGATCGACGTCGTTGTAGAAGCGCGTGAAATAGAAGGGATCGACCGAAATCACCGCTACGCCGCCGAATCCGCCGTCGGCCCGCTCGATCCGTCGGGTCAGTTGCAACGACCACTTGCCAGACGCTCTTCCAAGTACAGGTTTGCTGACGAAAACCTGCTTGCCGTCACCGTCAATATGAACCCGGAAATGCTCCCGGTCAGTCAGATCAACTTTATTGAAGTTGGGAATATTCGACAGATGGTAGATGCCATTCGAACTAATCACACCAACCTGGTTGAACAGGTCGCTGATGATCATGCCGCCGCGTACCGCCTCGGCAAGATCGAGCCGATCACCGACTTTCTCGTACTGGAACTTCACGAACAGCAGCACCTGATCGACGCTGCTCAGGGTGCGCACGGTGTGCTCCTCGAACACCCGAGCGAGGTTCATCGTGTCGCGATGGATCGACTCCTCGACCTGCCCCCGCTCCACCTCAGCCTTGTACAGGACGGCCCCCCACAGCGCGACCACCAGCAAAAGCGCAAGCACGACAATGACGACCAGCGGCAACCCGCCATCAACCAGCCCGCCCAAGCGGGCGTCAGGCTGCCGAACACGCGCATCTGGGGACGAGTCGCGATGGCGCGTCCGGATCGACAACAAACTCATTGGGTTCCTTGCTCACTGCCTGCTGGGCCATCAGCGCCACAAGAGCGGGCCAGCGGCACGCCATGGATGAGGCAAATACGAAATCGCGACAATCGGATTTTATATAAAAATTCAACTAAAACAGCAAATTATTGACAAATAGGCCGTATTCAAACGCGCTCGACGCCGAAACCACCTGGAATCAACATGAAAACGGGATGGCAGCGGCCACGCTGGCGGCAGGGCTCTACATGCACGAGAACGTGCACTACGCCCCAATTGGGGTGCTGCGCTCATTTATCGGTCCGGCTCTGGCGCCATACAATGAAAATTCCATTATCAACGGTGTGCTGAGAACTCCCGAATGACCACACCAGAAGCCGCACCCGAAACCACACCTGAGCAGGTCAGCGCCGCCGAGAACGCAGCGCCGCCCCCTGCACCCGACACGGGCAAAAGCCAGTCCGAAAGCAGCAGCCTCGTCGACCTGCGCCTGTCGATAGGCGACACCCTGCAACTCGACTGCGGGACGCCGCTGGGGTCGCAAAGAGCGGTGGTGAAGCTGATCGGCTACCTCAAGGGCCGCTCGATCATCGTTACCGCACCCAGCATAAAGGGGCGTCGGCAGGAACTGCTCGACAACGACAGCGTGCTGGTGCGCGGCTTTTGCGGAATCAGTGCATTTGCGTTCCGCACCTTCGTCATGCGGGTGGGACGGATCCCCTTCGACTATGTACACCTGTCTTACCCCGACACCGTTTTCGGCCGATCGGTACGTCGATCGCATCGCGTCAAGACCGAGCTTACGGGTCAGATCGTCGCCAACGGCCCTGAGCTGGCCGAACCGGTCACGGTTCAGATCGAGGACATCAGCGCCCTCGGCGCCCTGATCGCAACCGAACACACCTTCGACGCCGAACACCCTGTGCGGCTAAGCATCGCCCTGACGCTGCATGGCAACCGCGTCGAGGTCGAAGCCGAGGGTGCCATCGTCAGCCACCGCCCGGCATCGACCGACCCGGCGGGGCCCCAGCTACACCGCTACGGGATCGAATTCAAGAACACCGATGCGCATGATGTGATGCTGCTGAAGTCCTTTGTCTATCAGCAGATCGTGGACTTCCCGGACTCGGCACGCTAGCCAGGGCGCGTGCCCGTGCGCGGAATCACCACGCGCTGTGTCCCCTTCATCCGTCCATGCCTGCGCGCGGAAAAATTCCCCGAACGAGCGCTTGAAATCCCCCCCTTTGCCCCAAACTGCTCCCGCTAGGATATTTAGGGAGCTAACCCCATGCAGGAACACACCCCCTCGAACCCACCCGTCGACGAACTGCTGCAGACGGGCTCGGCCCCTGAAGCGACCACCAGCGCCGAACCGAAGCCGACGATGGACAGCATGCCAAGCCTGGAAGAAAGCCTGCGCCAGGCCGAACTGAAGGCCGCCGAGCATCACGATGCCTGGCTGCGGGCCAAGGCCGAGACGGAAAACGTCCGCCGCCGTGCCCAGGACGACATCACCAAGGCCGCCAAGTTTGCGGCCGAGAGGTTCGCTGGCGCCATGTTGCCGGTGAAGGACAGCCTTGAGGCTGCGCTGGCGGTGGACAACCAGACGCTCGACAAGCTGCGCGAGGGGGTGGAGTTGACCCTCAAGCAACTGGTGGCGGCCTTCGAAGGCGCCAACCTGACGGAAGAAGATCCGCTCGGCCGGAAGTTCGACCCGAACATGCATCAGGCCATCAGCACGGTCGATTCCGATGCAGAACCCAACACCGTCGTCACCGTGCTGCAGAAGGGTTACCTGCTCAATGAGCGCGTCATCCGCCCGGCAATGGTGATGGTCGCGAAAGCGAAAGGCCAGTAAGGAATCTGTGCGCAGCCGCTTGAAACTGCGCTGCGCCGCCCCATATTTGAACCAGACCGGACGGCTGTGCCGCTCCGCCAACGCATTCAGACATTAAAGGAACAGTCATGGGCAAGATCATCGGCATCGACCTCGGCACCACCAATAGTTGCGTTTCCGTGATGGAAGGCGGCAAGCCGAAGGTGATCGAAAACTCCGAAGGCGCACGCACCACCCCGTCGGTCGTCGCATACGCCGAAGACGGCGAAATCCTGTGCGGCGCGCCGGCCAAGCGCCAGGCCGTCACCAATGCGAAGAACACCCTGTTTGCAATCAAGCGCCTGATCGGCCGTCGCTTCGAAGAGAAGGAAGTGCAGAAGGACATCGCCATGATGCCCTTCACCATCGCCAAGGCTGACAACGGTGACGCCTGGGTTGAAGTGCGCGGCAAGAAGATCGCGCCGCCGCAAGTCTCCGCCGAAGTGCTGCGCAAGATGAAGAAGACCGCCGAAGATTATCTCGGCGAGGAAGTGACCGAGGCCGTCATCACCGTGCCGGCCTACTTCAACGACAGCCAGCGCCAGGC
>DAORUJ010000083.1:1962-13478 GCA_035433105.1 Thauera sp. | reverse complement strand
CCATGTCGGCGTCGGTCATGATCGGGTTGTGGCGGATCGAGGGGTCCTCGACGTCAACCGGCTTGTCCTCTTCCTTGATGTTGATCGGCTCCCACTGCCAGGCGCCGGCCGGGCTCTTCTTCAGCTCCCAGTCGTAGTTGAACAGCAGCTCGAAGTAGCCGTTGTCCCACTGGGTGGGATGCGTGGTCCAGGCTCCTTCGAGACCGCTCGACACGGTGTCGCGACCAATGCCGCGCGTGGTGTGATTCATCCAGCCCAGGCCCTGTTCCTCCACCCCGGCCGCTTCCGGTACGGGGCCAAGGTTGGCGGCATTGCCGTTGCCGTGGCACTTGCCGACCGTATGGCCGCCCGCCGTCAGCGCTGCGGTTTCTTCGTCGTTCATGGCCATGCGGGCAAAGGTCACGCGCACGTCGTGGGCGGTTTTCAGCGGATCGGGCTTGCCGTCGACCCCTTCCGGGTTCACGTAGATCAGGCCCATCATCACCGCCGCCAGCGGGTTGTCCAGATCACGCTCGCCCGAGTAGCGGCTGTTGGCGCTGCCGCTGGGGGCCAGCCATTCCTTTTCCGAACCCCAGTAGATGTCCTTTTCCGGATGCCAGATGTCCTCACGGCCAAAGGCAAAGCCATAGGTCTTCAGGCCCATCGATTCGTAGGCCACGTTGCCGGCGAGAACGATCAGGTCGGCCCAGCTGAGCTTGTTGCCATACTTGCGCTTGATCGGCCACAGCAGGCGACGCGCCTTGTCCAGGCCGACGTTGTCGGGCCAGGAGTTGAGCGGGGCAAAGCGCTGGTTGCCGGCACCGGCGCCACCCCGGCCATCGGCGATACGGTAGGTGCCTGCGGCATGCCAGGCCATGCGGATCATCAGGCCGCCATAGTGCCCCCAGTCAGCCGGCCACCAATCCTGGCTGTCGGTCATGAGCGCGGTCAGATCCTTCTTGAGCGCATCGACGTCGAGGCTCTTGAGCGCTTCCCGATAGTTGAAGCCCGCGCCCAGGGGATTGGTCTTGCTGTCATGCTGGTGGAGGATGTCGAGGTTCAGCGCATTCGGCCACCAATCCATGTTGGATCTTCCCGCAGCCGTATTGCCGCCATGCATCACCGGGCATTTGCCACCCGTCTTCATGTCGCTTGCACTCATGTCCGTCTCCTGTCCTGGTTTCGTTGGCTGCGCCTGGCGTACACCGTGTTCGCCCGGAAAAGATCACCTTCCAGCCTCGCGGCAACTGCATGGCCATTCGATCGTGCTTGCCATGTGTTCACACCTACAGCCTAGCAAAGGCTCGGCAATCTTGAAGCAATGAGCATCATTGCCAAGAACTATTGTTTAAAAATCTTAAAACCAATAAAAACTATTTGCTGAGCAGTGTCCGGATTCGGCGCAGTCGCGTTCGACACCCAGGCACGCATCTGACACGCCCCCACGGTAGCCCGTCTGGTTCCGACTTTCAGGCGTGGTTCGATGACGAGCCACGCCCGATCGACGAAGCCGCACTTAGTGCGCAGCTTGAACACTTGGCGCGCGGGCCCTGCAAGCGCCACTCGCGCCTCACCCACTCAATCGGGCATTATCCGCATCCTCGCTGCAATGTACGGCATGTCCATCGCAGCGACCGGACCCATCAGGCCGATCTACATATCGGCCGTCCGGCACGGCGACGCAGGTCGCCAACCCTGTGGTCTGGCCCCCAGGTCAGACTTATTAAGCTCCGGCGGCATCCCGCACCGGGGCGGCTCACGCATCGGGAGACCCCATGACAGACCCTCATTCCCCATCAGGCCGGCACCTCCGGCTAGCCTGCGGCAATCTCACCACGGCCTGGACCCTCGCACCGCCTTGCGCAGCGTGCCCACGAGGCTGCGCTGACCGCGCCTCATGAGCGGCGTACTCAGCCGTCTGACGACGGCAATCGCACTGAGCGTGGTCTGCATGGGCAGCTCAGCAGCGCCAGAGTCAGCACCGAAATTGATGTCGGTGGGCGAACTGCCGCCGCCCGCGCCCGCGCTGCAAAAAGCACTGGATCAGGCAGGCGGCAAGGCGGTGATCGTCAATTTTTGGGCAAGCTGGTGCGAGCCCTGCCGCGACGAGATGCCGGCACTGGTCGAGCTTGATGAAAGCGAGCCCGGCCTGGTGCTGATCACCGTCGCGGTCGCTGATCGCGCCGCCGATACGCAGCGCTTTCAGGCAGACCACCTGCTCGAAAATCTGATCGTCATCCCCGACCCGGACCAGATCGTCGCGCGCGCCTGGCGTGCGCGCGTCATTCCCACCACCTATGTACTCGATGCCCGTCATCAAGCACGCTTCCACATTGTTGGTGAAGCGGACTGGCGCGACCCCGCACTGCTGGCGCCGATACGCGCCCTTGCCAGTGCGAAACAGAACGGACCAAAACCATGAATCGTCGCAATTTCATCAAGATGTCGGCACTCGCCGCCAGCCTCCAGACCCTCCCCAACCTGGCGCGCGCCAATACTGACACTGCGCCGAACTTTGCACCGACCTCCGACACCGGCTGGCGACGGTTCGAGGTCAGTACGCGCATCGAGCCTCAACCCACCACCGGCGTGGTTCGCGTGTGGATTCCGCTACCGTCGATGTCGGAAGCCGCCTGGTTCCGCCCGATGGGCAATCTCTGGCAGGGCAATGCCGACACCATGCAGATTCTGCGTGACCCGCAATCCAGGGCCGAGATGCTCTACGCCGAGTGGTCCGCCGATACCACCGAACCCGTTGTGGAGGTCGTCAGCCGCTTCGCCACCCGCGACCGCCGCACCGACTTCTCGCGCCCGAGCGCGGCAGCGCTGGCCCTGTCAGCCGACCAGCACGCCCTGTACACCCGCGCCACTGATCTGCTGCCTACCGATGGCATCGTGCGCGAAACGGCGCTCGCGATCACGGCGAACGCCCGGTCTGACGAAGACAAGGCACGCGCGATCTACCAATGGGTAGTCGACAACACCTTCCGCGAACCCAAAACACGCGGCTGCGGCATCGGCGACATCCGGGCCATGATCGAAACCGGCAACCTGTCGGGGAAATGCGCCGATCTCAACGCACTCTACGTCGGCCTCGCCCGTGCCGCAGGCCTGCCGGCACGCGATGTCTATGGCGTGCGCGTGGCAGACTCGCGCTTCGGTTACAAGAGCCTGGGCAAGAGCGGCAACATCTCCAAGGCGCAGCACTGCCGTGCCGAGGTGTTCCTTGAGCGCTTCGGCTGGGTACCGGTGGACCCGGCCGATGTGCGCAAGGTCGTGCTCGAAGAGCCGCCGGGCAAACTCGCGCTGGACGACCCGAAAGTGCTCGCGGTGCGCGAACAACTGTTCGGCGCGTGGGAGATGAACTGGCTGGCCTATAACGACGCCCACGACCTGAGTCTGCAGGGCAGCAGCGGCCCCACCGTGCCCTTTCTGATGTACCCGCAGGGCGAGAGCGAGGCCGGCCGCTTCGACAGCCTTGATCCGGACGCATTCCGCTACACGCTGACCGCAAAGGAGCTTGTGTAGGCATGCTGATCGGCACCGCCGGCCACGACGCCCCGATAAGTCCGGTACCTTTCAGGTGCGCAAGAATCGGATTGATCGCCAGCCCGGCAAGGGCATACTGGCTGCGAACGCCGCGCGCACGGCCGTGACGTAACCCGGGCGCGACGACATCGCTGCCCGGGTTACGTCACACATGCCACCTTAGCTGTCGCGCGGCAGAGAACCGGAGCCCCGATCATGTCCGCTGACGCGTCTGCATCGCGCCATTTCGCCCTTGTCGCCAAGGCGATCACCTACCTCCGCGACCACGTCCGCGAGCAGCCAACGCTGGAGCAGATCGCCGCCGCGGTGCACCTGAGTCCGCAGCACCTGCAACGCGTCTTCGCCGACTGGGCCGGCATTTCGCCCAAACGTTTCCTGCAGTACCTGACGAAGGAATACGCCCGCCAGCAACTCGCCACCTCCGCCAACCTGCTGGCGGTGGCCGATGCGGCCGGCCTGAGCAGCACCAGTCGCCTGCACGACCTGATGGTCACCTGCGAGGCGATGACGCCGGGCGAAATCAGGGCTGCCGCACGCGGCATCGACATCGGCTACGGCTTCGCGCCCTCACCATTTGGTGACGCGCTGGTGGCGTGGACCTCACGTGGTATCTGCCATTTCGCCTTCAGTGTGGCGGACGAAGCGACGATGCTGACCGAGCTGTCGATGCGCTGGCCCGCCGCGGTGCTGCAGCGCGACGACACCCGCGCCCAGGCCCTGGTGCAGCAGATATTCCCGCACACGCCCACGCGCGGTAGCGTGCATGTGGTCCTGCGCGGCACGAACTTTCAGATCAAGGTCTGGGAAGCGCTGCTTCGCATCGAGCCCGGCCAGATCGTGTCCTACGGCCAGCTCGCGCGCGCCCTTCACGCACCCAGGGCCGCGCGCGCGGTAGGCAGCGCCATCGCCGCAAATACCGTCGGCTTTCTCATTCCCTGCCACCGCGTGATTCGCGAAGGCGGTGCAGTGGGCGAATACCGCTGGGGCGACGAGCGCAAGCAGGCGCTGATGGTGTGGGAGGCGGGCAGGCGTGGGCAAGCCGCCATGCCCTGAATGTGTTAAACATCCGGGACACGCCACCGTCCCGAAATCATGAACCGTCCATCCGCCCTGCACAGGCTCATTGAGCTGATCCGCACCGAATGGCGGCACCTCACCGCCATCACGCCCAGCAATCGGCGCTGGCAGATGCCCTTCGCCGGCGCACTGGCGTCCGGGCTACCATTGGTGGTGGGGGCCTTCTTTGGCAATATGGAGTATGGCCTGATCTCGTCATTTGGCGGGCTGGTCTTCCTCTACCAACCCCACACCCCGCTGTCGCATCGCATGGTGTCGATGATGGCCTGCAGTTTCGGTATGGCCGCCTGCTACGCCCTGGGTCTGATCGCGCACTTTCTCCCACTGACGCAAGCGGGCGTGCTCGGCATCATCACCGTGCTGGTGACGATGGTGTGCCGCTTCTATCGCGTCGGACCGCCGGGTAGCCTGTTCTTCGTCATGGCCGCGGCCATTGCGGTTTATACCCCGGGCGTCGTCGAGGACATCCCGCTGCGGGTGGGCTTGCTGACGATGGGCGCCTTGCTCGGCAGCCTCATCGCCTTCCTCTACAGCCTCTACATTCTCCGCCTGGAGGCGCCCGAACCGGTTCCCGCCTTGCAGGCGCCGACCTTCGACTTCGTTGTCTTCGATTCGGTCATGATCGGCGGCTTCGTCGCCCTGTCGCTGGTGCTCGCTCAGGCCCTGCAACTGGATCGCCCCTATTGGGTGCCGATCAGCTGCCTCGCGGTGATCCAGGGCGCATCGCTGCGCGCAGTTTGGAACCGCCAGCTGCATCGCGTGCTCGGCACCGCCGGCGGCATGGTGCTCGCCTGGGGTGTGCTGTCGCTACCGCTGTCGCCATGGAGCGTCGCACTGCTGGTGTTCATCCTGGTTTTCATCATCGAAAGCACCATCGTCCGACACTACGGTGTCGCCGTCCTCTTCATCACGCCGCTGACAATCCTGCTGGCCGAGGCCGCCACACTGAGCCACCTCCCTGCAGCCGCCGAATTGATCCAGTCGCGCTTCCTCGACACCGTACTCGGCTGCCTGGTCGGCCTCGTGGGGGGCATCTGTCTGCACAACCATCACTTCCGCGCGGCGCTTGGCCCCCTGTTGCGGCGCCTGCTGCCATCACGACCTGCCCAGCGGGACGCCTGACGCCTGACCGACGAGGAAGATCAACGAAGAACATGGAAGATTCGGGCGCGCGCTAGGGCATACTGACGCGCCCCGCGTCGGAACCGTCATGTCTTCCTCCCTCACCGACCTGCTGTCGGCCGCCCTGTCTGCCCGCGCAGACCTGATCACCACGCTGCACGCTGAACAAACCGATGCCTACCGTGTGTTCCACGGCACGGCCGAAGGCGCCCCCGGACTCACGGTCGACCGCTACGGCGCCGTGCTGCTGGCGCAAACCTTCCACCGCCCCCTGACCACCGAACAACTGGCCGAGCTTGAGGCTTTCTACGCCACCGCCATGCCCGGCCTGCCGCTGGTGTGGAACGACCGCAGCGGCAAGAATTCGCGCACGGTGAATACGCTGTCGCCCGAGCAGCAGGCCATCGCCGAGCAGCCCTCGGAATTCAGCGAGCTTGGCGTGCGCTACCGCTTTCAGGCCCGCCATGCGGGACAGGACCCCTGGCTTTTCCTCGACCTGCGCGCAGCACGCCGCCGCGTCATGCAGGAGGCCGAAGGCAAATCGCTGCTCAACATGTTCGCCTACACCTGCGGCGTCGGTGTCGCCGCGGCCAAGGCCGGCGCGCGCCATGTGGTGAATGTGGACTTCGCCGAATCCAGTCTTGCTGTCGGCAAGGACAATGCTCGCCTCAACGAGTTGCCCATCCGCCTGCGCTTCGTGAAGTCGGACGCCTTCGCCGCCCTGCGCCAGTATGCCGGCCTCGGCCAGGCGAAGATGGTGCGCGGCAAGCACCTTCCCCCCTTCCCCGAACTGGCGCCGCACCGCTTCGATCTGGTCTTCCTCGATCCGCCGCGTTATGCCAAGAGCGCGTTTGGCGTCGTCGATCTGGTGCGCGATTACGCCGCGCTGTTCAAGCCTGCGCTGCTCGCCACCGAAGAGGGCGGCACCCTGATCTGCTGCAACAACGACGCCCGTGTATCGCGTGAAGACTGGCTCGACCAGCTCGAGCGCAGCGCCGTCAAGGCTGGCAGGCCGGTGCGCGAAGCACAGTGGATCGCTCCGGAAGCGGATTTCCCCAGCCACGACAACAACCCGCCGCTGAAGACCTTGCTGTTGCGGGTGTAGACATCGCCCTGAACGACTTGCAGCCACAACGGTCGAAATCGGCTTAGTCCTTAAGCCTCAGTCCTTAAGCCTCAAGTCCTCAGGTTTCCGCCCTCAGGACTGGGGACCTTCGCGCAGCCGCTTCCGACCACTCGTAGAGCATCCCCAACCAAGCCATGTCCCGACTCACCCTTTCCTCCCTTCTCCTCCTACTCACCCTCAGCGCCTGTAGCGGCCCGGTCGAGGACACCCGCCCCGGACAGCCGGTCAAGCACCGTCAGGACGCCTTCAAGCTTATGCTGCGCAGCTTCGAGCCAATGGGCAAGATGCTGCGCACCGACGACTATCGCGCCAACGAGTTCGCCCGCCTGGCTGCCGAGGTGGTGAGCCGGCGTGACGCGCCTTGGACGCATTTCGCCCCCGACACCAACTATCCGCCGACCAAGGCCAAGGCCGCGGTATGGGAGCGTCCGCAGGATTTTGAGCGCGAACGGCTGGCCTTCTTCGAGCTCAGCGACGAGCTGGTGGTGGCGGCGCAGACACACGACAAGGACACTGCGCAGGCGGCCTTCGACAAGGTCGAGGCGAGCTGCAAATCGTGCCACAAGGACTTCAAGAAGTAAGGCCGGACAGCCTGCCAGATCGGTCCACTCCAGATGCTCTCGGCACCGCACTTTTGTCCGCTTCAACTTCGGTTCATGATGTAGCCCGTCTGTCACCCCCCGCGGCATGGGTCCAGAACATCGTCGGGCACCGCCGTATCGTCATCGAACACGGAGCGTCCATCATGAGATCAAGTCTGAAGTTCCTCGTTTCTGCCTGCGTCAGTCTGCTGCTGGGCGCAAGCGCCTGGGCCAGCCCCTACAGCGGCCTTTACGTCTTCGGCGACAGTCTGTCCGATGCGGGCAGCAACCCCTCTGCGGTAGCCAGCATCTACAAGCTTCTGGGTGGGGCCTGTGACCCTGGGCACCCCTGTCCGCCGTACGTCGAGGGTCACTACTCCAACGGCCCCACCGCCGCTGAGCGCCTCGCCGATGCGATCCTGCCCGGTGGCGCCAATGCGGGGAATTTCTTAAGCTTCGCCATCTCCGGCTCCACCACCGGGATCGGCAGTTTCGGTGACGGCGGCAGCGCAAACAGCGCAGGCCTTTACGGCCTGCCCGGCATGGCGCAACAACTTGGCCTCTATCAGTCCATGTTGCCCATGCTCGGCGGAATGGCCGACCCGAATGCCCTGTACTTCGTCTGGGGGGCGCAAACGATTTCCTCACGCTGGACGACCCCACCGCCGCAGCACAGAACATCTCGAGCTACGTCGGGGCACTAGCCGGCATGGGCGCATCGACCATCCTCGTTCCCAACCTGCCCGATCTGGCGCTGACACCCTTCGCCCGGATGGTCGGCGTGGAAACACAGGCCAGTCTGTTTTCGACCCGGTTCAACGCCACGCTGGCGCAGTTGCTCACCGGACTGGATGCCGCCCTTCCAGCCGACATCATCCAGTTCGACACCTTCGCGCTCTTTAACGACATCGTGTCGAACCCGGCTGCATCCGGCTTCAGCAATGCGACAGACGGCTGCCTGCTGACGCAAGCGTGTTCGAATCCAGACGATTACATCTTCTGGGACGACTTCCACCCGACCGCCGCAGCGCACGCCCGCATCGCCGGCGCGTTCGCCCAGGCTGTGCCGGAGCCGGGCAGTTTGCTGCTGCTGGCAACTGCTCTGGTATTGCTGGCGCGCCGCAGGAGAGCCGTCTCGCAGCTCACGACACGGACGTTTGGAGTGCAGCCGCCCCTTCAGTCCGTACCTGGTCTCGCGGGGCTGGCCCCTTGAGCGTTGCCGGCACTCGCTCCAGCCACGCTCGGGCGGCCCCTGGCTACCTTGCCGGCTACCCACCCGAGCTTCGGCAGCACGTGTTGGCATTGATCGAGGCCGGCCGCTTCGCTGAGGTGCTGCTGAAGCGCTATCCCCGCGCGCACGACGTGCGCTCGGACAGCGCCCTGTACGACTACGTGCAGGCACTCAAGGCCAACACCATGCGCAGTGCCACGCCGCTGAGCAAGGTGTGCTTCGACAACACGCTGCATGTGATCCGCAACGCACTTGGGACCCACACCACGATCTCGCGCGTGCAGGGGAGCAAGCTGCAGTCCAAACGCGAAATCCGCGTCGCCACGCTGTTCCGCCAGGTGCCGCAGGAGTTCCTGCGCATGATCGTCGTGCATGAACTTGCGCACCTGCGCCAACGCGACCACGACAAAGCGTTCTACCAACTCTGCCTGCACATGGAGCCGCAGTACCACCAGTACGAATTCGACCTGCGCGCCTACCTGACCTATCGTGATGCCGCCGGCCCGGCACTTTGGTCGGCCTGAACGCAGGGCCCGAGCAGCGTCTCATTTAAAAACACCCCTGTAATTCCGCAACCAATTTGACGGAAAATAGTGGTTTGCCCGGTGCCGAGCACGCTTCATGCTGCACCGGAGCCGACTCTCTCCTTCAGGAAGCGACCATGCTGCAGAAATTCCCCGCCTTCGCGGGTGTACAGGGCCCCGTCGTGGTGATCGTCATGGACGGCTACGGCATTTCCGCGCAAACGCCCGGCAGTGCGATCGATGCCGCGCGCAAGCCGACGCTGGACCGCCTGTTCACCGAGTATCCGAACATCACGCTGCGCGCTCATGGCACGGCGGTGGGCATGCCCTCGGACGATGACATGGGCAACTCCGAAGTCGGCCACAACGCCATTGGCGCCGGCCAGGTCTATGCACAGGGTGCGGCGCTGGTCGCCAGCGCCATCGCCAACGGGACGATCTGGGAGGGCAGTGCCTGGAAGGACGTCGTTGCCGGCGCCAAGACGGGCGCAAACGGAAAGACGGGGGTGATTCACTTCATCGGCCTGTTCTCCGACGGCAACGTCCATAGCCACATCGACCATCTGCGGGCGATGGTGCTGCGGGCGAAGGAAGAGGGCGTGCAAAAAGTGCGCATCCATGCCCTGCTCGATGGCCGCGACGTCCCTGAAACCAGTGCGCTGGACTACATCGTGCCGTTCGAGGCTTTCCTGCGCGACATCAGCACCGACGGCTTCGATGCCCGCATCGCCTCCGGCGGCGGCCGCCAGACCATCACCATGGACCGCTACGACGCCAACTGGCCGATGGTGGCGCGCGGCTGGCGCACCCACGTGCTGGGCGAAGGCCCGCAATTTGCCAACGCCACCGCGGCGGTGCACGGCCTGCGCGAGAAGCACCCCGGCACCATCGACCAGGACCTGCCCGAGTTCGTCATCGCCGAGTTTGACGACAATGGCCGTGGCCAGCCGATCGGCACCATTGAAGACGGCGATGCGGTGGTCCTGTTCAACTTTCGCGGTGACCGTGCGCTCGAAATCACCCGCAGCTTCGTCGACGACGACTTCAGCCAGTTCGATCGCGTGCGCAGGCCACAGGTGACTTATGCCGGCATGCTGCAGTACGACGGTGACCTGCAACTGCCCAAGCGTTTCCTGGTCGCCCCGCCGGCCATCAAGGACACCTCGGGCGAGTGGTTCAGCAAGTCGGGATTGGCCCAGTTCGCCTGCTCGGAGACGCAAAAATTCGGCCACGTCACCTATTTCTGGAACGGCAACCGCTCGGGCAAGTTCGCTGGCGAAACCTGGCAGGAAGTGCCGAGCGACGTCGTACCCTTCGAACAGCGGCCGTGGATGAAGGCGGCCGAGATCACCGACGCCATGATCGCCGCGCTGCAGTCGGGCAGCTACAAGGTGCTGCGCTGCAATTACGCCAACGGCGACATGGTCGGCCACACTGGCAACTTCCGCGCCGCGACGATGGCGATCGAGGCGGTCGACCTCGCCCTGTCGCGCCTGCTGCCGGCAATCGATGCCGCGGGTGGGGTAGCACTGATCACCGCTGACCATGGCAACGCTGACGAGATGTTCGAGCTCGACAAGAAGACCCGAAAGCCGGCGCAGAACAAGGACGGTTCGTTCAAGGCCAAGACCGCCCATACGCTGAATCCGGTACCGCTGATCCTTTATGACAAGGTCAGCGGCGGCAGGCTGGGCCTGCAGCGGACCGAAACCGCCGGCTTGTCCAGCATCGCCGCCACGGTGGCAAACCTGCTCGGGCTGCAGAAGCACGACAAGTGGGACGACAGCGTGCTGCAACTCAAGTAAGGCAAGACCCGCCCGGCCCGGGGAACGCCGCCGCAATTCGACAACTTCTGCAGGCTGGGGCCCATACCCTGGCCTGGCCGGGGGCGTCGGCTACAATCGGAGAATGCCTCAAGGAGGACCTGACCCATGATTCACCCCGCTCTGCCCGCGCTTGCCACCGCTTTTCTGCTTTCCGCCTGCGCGACCCAGGCGCCGCCAATAGTGGGCGCGGGCGACGGCATCTCCAGCCAGACCGGTCAGTTCGAGTTTACCCTGTCGAGCGGCAACTACCGTTGTGAGCAGGGCGTGCGGCTAGGGATGCAGCGCGAGATGCGCGACCGCGTCAATCACCGCATTCAGCTCGCCTGGAACGGCAACACTTACCAGCTCGAGCGCGACCCGTCCTACTCCGGCCTGCCGCGCTTCGAAGATCACGTCAGCGGTCTGGTGTGGATAGACCTGCCGTGGAAGGGCCTGCTGCTCGACGGCAGAACACAGACCCCGCTCGCCAACGAGTGCCGCGCGGGCTGAAAGACGCAGCGC
>DAORUJ010000083.1:0-1862 GCA_035433105.1 Thauera sp. | reverse complement strand
CGGCGCCATGCTCAAGCGGCGGCTGGCGCCACCTTCAGCACATCACCCACACGCAACAAACCGCCTGCCAGAATTCGCGCAGTCATGCCGCCGTGGCCCCGCATCGCGTTGTAGCCGCCGGCACCGAGCACTTCTTCCATTCGTGAGCAGGGGTCGGCGGGGCCGCTGATCTCAAGCACGACCTCCGCGCCGATACGCAGAACCAGCGGCTGGTCCCGAAACAGCGCGCGCGCGGCAAGCAGATTCAGGCCCGAGATCACGAGGTTGCGTCGCAACAGGGCGGGGTCGAGTTCGCCTCTCCCGCTCAGCGCCGCGATCACCGCCAGATGTTCGGCCTGGATCAGCGTGACCTGGCGCTTGCCGCCGCCGTTGCGACCAGGCGCGCGAGCGGTCTTGTGATCACCCTCCAGACCATGATCGGCAAGCGCGAGCACCGTATCAACCGCCTGCAGCGCGGCGCGACGGGCTGGCCGGAGCAGGATGCGCTCCAGCCGCCCAGGGTGCGGAAAGTGGGCGCTGAGCGCGCGCAGATCTGAAGTGGAAGCCATGAGCGAAAGCGTGTGAGGTGAGGTGTGTGACGTGAGGCATGGAGTCAGCGTCAAGCCGGCCCACACACGCAATACGGCGGCAAGGGATGCTTACGCCGCTGGAAGTCCAGCCGCCGCGCGGGCACGTTGTTTGGCGGCGACGAAGTCAGCGCGCGGAATGTAGAGCAGATCGCCGAGCTTGAGCATGAGCTGGGTCTCATGGTGACTGAGATAGCCGTCGGCGAAAGCGACCTGCCACAGCTGCTCGACCATGCGCACCCTCTGCTCGAGGCTGAAGCCATCCTTGAGTCTGGAGGTGAAGCTGTAGAGATCGGACGCATCGCGCGCGACCGTATCGGCGAGCTCAAGCAAACGCGCCACCTCGTCATCGGCAAGACCAAACCCGGCCGTCAACGCGTCAACCGCCGCCTGGCGCTCCACCTGCCGACAGTCGTGATCGGCCCGCATCATCTCCACCAACAGCACCGCCGAAGCGAGCCGGAGAACGTGCTCCTGCGCTGCCGCGTCGGCTCCAGGCGGCATGAACAGGGTTGAGAAGAGCTGTTTGAGGGTATGGATCATGGCAAGGCCTGCACGGCGAAGAATGACTGCCATGAGTGTACGCGAACGACGTGGAGTTCCCCTGCCGTCATCGCGTGCGCAAGAGTCCAATCATGAAAAAGCCGGTGAGCCTCACGAGGAGGCCACCGGCTTGCAGGTGACAGGCGGCCGGGCAAGTCCGGCCTTGTGTCAGGCGCGTGCGGCTTTGAGGATGCCGTTGAGCGTGGGGCTAGGACGCATCACCGCGACGGTTTTCGCGGCATCGGCCTTGTAGTAGCCACCGATATCCACCGCCTTGCCCTGCACCGCGTTCAGCTCTTCGACGATCTTCGCCTCGTTCTCGGTCAACGCCTTGGCAAGCGGGGCGAAGTGGGCCGCAAGTTCGGCGCTCTCGGTCTGTGCGGCCAGGGCCTGCGCCCAGAACATGGCCAGGTAGAACTGGCTGCCACGGTTATCGAGTTTGCCGGTCTTGGGCGAAGGCGACTTGTTTTCGTCGAGCAGCTTGCCGGTAGCCGAATCCAGGGTCTTGGCCAGCACCAGCGCCTTGTTGTTGCCGGTCTTGATGCCGAGATCCTCGAAAGACACCGCAAGCGCGAGGAACTCACCCAGCGAGTCCCAGCGCAGGTGATTCTCCTGAACAAGCTGCTGCACGTGCTTGGGCGCCGAGCCGCCAGCACCGGTCTCGTACATGCCGCCACCGTTCATCAGCGGCACGATCGACAGCATCTTTGCGCTGGTGCCCAGTTCCAGGATCGGGAACAGATCGGTCAGGTA
>DAORUJ010000082.1:0-13510 GCA_035433105.1 Thauera sp. | reverse complement strand
AACCTTACGTTGTTTCTAGATTAAACTTATATCACTTTGATTTTTATCGCTTCAATTCGCCCGAAGAATATCTGGACGCAGGGCTGGAAGAATATTTCGCCGATCAGGGCGTGTGCATCGTGGAATGGCCTGACAAAGCCCTTCCCTACTTGCCGTCTCCTGACGTCGAAATCCGGCTCAAAACACAGCATTCAGGGCGGTATGTGGAGATTGACGGACGGACGGATGCGGGGCGGACATGCGTGATCGAACTGGTGAGAGCATTGCGGGGCGCGGACCCGGCGCCCGATCCGAACTGAATTCTGGCGGAGCGCGCAGCATCGACCGCCGCAGCCTGCTGAAGTTTGCCGGCGCCACGCTGGCGCTGCTGATCAGCCCGGTGGGGTATGCGGCACCGCCCAGTCTGCTTGCGGTGCGCGTCTGGCCTTCGCCCGAATACACCCGCATCACGCTCGAAGGCTCAGCCAACCTGCGCTACAGCCATATGCTGGTGCAGGACCCGGATCGTCTGGTCGTCGATCTCGAGGGCGTGCAACTGGACAGTGTGCTGCAATCCCTGCCCTCCAAAGTCATGGAGACCGACCCCTACATTCGCCTGATCCGCGCAGGACAGAACCGCCCGGGTGTGGTGCGCGTGGTGGTCGAACTCAAGACGCCGATCAACCCCCAGATCTTTACGCTGGCACCCGTCGGCGATTATGGCCACCGCCTGGTGCTCGACCTGCATCCAAACGACGAGTACGACCCGCTGCTGGCGCTGATCATGAAGGATTCGCCGCTGGATGCCGCAGCCGGCGACACAGGTCAGGGCAGCAGCCAAGTGAGCACCACGAACCGTCGCGATGCACCGAGCGAACGCAACACCGCGCGCCGCGCCGATCCAAACGTCAATCGACTGTTCACGGTCGTACTCGACCCAGGCCATGGCGGCGAAGACCCTGGCGCAGTGGGCGCCGCGGGTAGTCACGAAAAGAACGTCACGCTGTCGATCGCGCGTCGGCTGAAACGCAAGATCGACGCCGAGCCCAACATGCGTGCAGTGCTGACGCGTGATGGTGACTACTTCGTGCCACTTGGCCAGCGCGTCACCCGCGCCCGCCGCGTGCACGCGGACCTGTTCGTGTCGATCCATGCCGACGCCTTCGTCAAGCCGGAGGCCAACGGCAGCTCGGTGTATGTGCTGTCCGAGAGGGGCGCATCGAGCACCGCTGCGCGCTGGCTGGCGCAGAAGGAAAATGATGCGGACCTGGTCGGCGGCGTCAACCTCGCGCAGCAGGACGGCCATATCGCCCGCACCCTGCTCGACCTGTCTCAGACGGCGACGATCAACGACAGCCTCAAGTTGGGCCGTGCCATGCTGGGCGAGATCGGCGGCATCAATCGCCTGCACAAGTCCGACGTCGAGCAGGCCGGCTTTGCCGTGCTGAAGGCGCCGGACATCCCGTCCGTGCTGGTCGAAACTGCCTTCATCAGCAACCCGCACGAGGAGCGCCGGCTCAATGACGAGGCCTATCAGGACAAGATGGCCAACGCCCTGATGCGCGGCATCAAGCGCTACTTCGAAACCAATCCGCCTGCTGGTCCGACCCGGGTCGCACAGCTGGGTTAAGCACACGGCACCAGGGCAAGGGCAAGGCCCAGGCCCTGTGCGACCGGTCATGAGTCCGCATGGCTGCGCTTTGCCGTTATAATTACGGTTTTTTTCAGGCGCCTTATGCGGGTTTTTCGCGGGATTCCGCAGCGTGCCGACACCGCCACGGTGCTCACCATCGGCAACTTTGATGGCGTCCATCTCGGTCATCAGGCGCTGCTCAAGCTACTCACCGACAAGGCACACGTCCTCGGTCTGCCGGCGGTCGTGCTCACCTTCGAGCCGCATCCGCGCGAGTATTTCACCCCGACCGACGCCCCTGCCCGCCTCGCTTCGCTGCGCGAAAAGCTGCTGATGCTCGACACCGCTGGCGTCGACCGTACCTACGTCTGCCGCTTCGACGCCCGCCTGGCGGCGCAGTCTGCGCAGGATTTCATCGACGACACGCTGGTGCGTGGCCTCGGGGTGCGCCACCTGTACATCGGCGACGACTTCTGCTTCGGCGCTCGGCGGCAGGGCGATTTCGCCATGCTGCAGGCTGCCGGCAAGGAACATGGCTTCGGCGTCGAATCCATGCCGACGCTTGGCGTGCACGACGAACGGGTATCGAGTTCGGCCGTACGCGAAGCGCTGGCCGCAGGAGACCTGTCGCGCGCCGCGAGCCTGCTCGGTCGCCCCTACAGCATTGCTGGCCGCGTCAGCCACGGCGACAAGATCGGTCGCAAGCTGGGCTTTCCGACCGCCAACATCCAGATGAAGCACCGCCACCCGGCACTGACCGGCGTCTATGCGGTCAGCGTCGAGGGCCTGGCGCCGCAGCGCATCAGCGGGGTTGCCAACATCGGCGTGCGGCCAACGGCCACATCGAACGGACGTGCGCGACTGGAGGTCCATCTGCTCGACTGGACACGGGAATGCTACGGCGCCCACATCCGCGTGCATTTCCTGCACAAGCTGCGGACCGAGCGCAAGTTCGAATCCCTTGATGCCCTGCGCGCGCAGATCGCCCTTGACGCCGACATTGCGGCCCAGTGGTTTGCAGCCCATGCCGAACCCACCGATCGCCCCCAGGCCTGACCTGCCCGAGCCCAACCGAACCTAAAAGACCCACGTTTCCGCCATGGCCGACTACCGCAAGACGCTTAACCTGCCCGACACACCCTTCCCGATGCGTGGCGACCTGCCCAAGCGCGAACCCAGGTGGATCGCGGAGTGGCAGCAGCACAAGCTGTACCAGCGCATTCGTAAGGCCAGCGCCGGCCGGCCCAAGTTCGTGCTGCACGACGGTCCCCCTTACGCCAATGGCAACCTGCACATCGGCCACGCACTCAACAAGATCCTCAAGGACATCATCGTCCGCTCCAAGACCCTGGCCGGTTTCGACGCGCCCTATGTGCCGGGCTGGGACTGCCATGGCCTGCCGATCGAGCACAAGGTCGAAGTGACCTACGGCAAAAATCTGCCCGCCGACCGCGTGCGCGAACTCTGTCGTACCTACGCCGCCGAACAGATCGAAATCCAGAAAGCCGAGTTCATTCGGCTGGGCGTGCTCGGCGACTGGGACAATCCCTACCGGACCATGGATTTCGCCAACGAAGCCAACGAGATTCGCGCGCTGGCGGAGATGACGAACAACGGCTACGTGTTCAAGGGCCTCAAGCCGGTCAACTGGTGCTTCGACTGCGCCTCGGCACTGGCCGAGGCCGAGGTGGAATACGCCGACAAGCCGTCGCCAACGATCGACGTCGCCTTCCCGGTCGCACAGGCCGACAGGCTGGCGAGCGCGTTCGGCCTGGCTAAGCTCGACAAGCCCGCCGCCGCGGTGATCTGGACCACCACCCCGTGGACCATTCCCGCCAACCAGGCGCTCAATGTCCATCCCGAATTCGACTACGCACTGGTCGAGGTGACGCCGAACGACGGCGACCCGCACCTGCTCGTGCTGGCCAGTGAACTGGTGGAATCCGCCCTGCAGCGCTACCAGCTCGAGGGCAGGATCGTGGCCACCGCGAAGGGTGCTGCGCTCGACCGCATCGAGTTCCGCCACCCCTTCTACGACCGCGTGTCGCCGGTATATCTGGCCGACTACGTTGGTATCGACGCCGGCACCGGCATCGTACACTCTGCCCCCGCGCACGGTGTGGACGACTTCAACTCGTGGCGCGCCTATGACCGCAGCAACGAGGAGATTCTGTCACTGGTAATGGGCGGTGGCGAATACGTCGCCGACCTGCCCTTCTTTGGCGGCATGAACATCTGGAAGGCCAACGCCGCCATCGTCGACAAGCTCGCCGAAGTCGGCGCACTGCTTTCGCACGGCAAGATCACCCATAGCTACATGCACTGCTGGCGTCACAAGACGCCGCTGGTCTATCGCGCCACCGCGCAGTGGTTTGTTGGTATGGACAGGACGGCCGCCGACGGCTCGACGCTGCGCGAGCGCGCGCTACGCGCGGTTGAGTCCACCAAGTTCTACCCCGGCTGGGGCCAGGCACGACTGCACGCCATGATCGCCAACCGCCCGGACTGGTGCATCTCACGCCAACGCAACTGGGGCGTGCCGATCCCGTTTTTTCTGCACAAGCAAAGCGGCGAACTGCATCCGCGCACCGTCGAACTGATGGAAGCGGTCGCACAGCGAGTGGAAAAGGAAGGCATCGAAGCCTGGTTCAAGCTCGACGCGGCGGAGCTCCTTGGCGACGAGGCGTCCCAGTACGAAAAAATCAGCGACACCCTCGACGTCTGGTTCGACTCCGGCACCACGCACAAGCATGTGCTGCGCGGCTCGCACAACGACGGTCACGCCGAAGGACCACGCGCCGACCTGTACCTGGAAGGCTCGGATCAGCATCGCGGCTGGTTCCACTCCTCGCTGCTCACCGGCTGCGCCATCGACGGCCATGCCCCCTATCGCAGCCTGCTGACGCATGGCTTCGCGGTCGACGGCGCCGGTCGAAAGATGAGCAAGTCGCTCGGCAACGTGGTGGTGCCACAGGAGGTCAGCGGCAAGCTTGGCGCCGAGATCCTGCGCCTGTGGGTCGCCTCGACCGACTACTCGGGCGAACTGTCGATCTCCAAGGAGATCCTCGATCGCGTCGTCGAAGTCTATCGTCGCATCCGCAACACGCTGCGCTTCCTGCTCGCCAACACTGCCGACTTCGACATGGCCACCGACGCCGTGGCGCTGGCGCAGTGGATGGACATCGACCGCTATGCGCTGGCCTTCACCCGCCAGATGGCCCAGCAGGTCGAGGCCGACTACGCCAAGATGGAGTTCCATCGCATCGTGCAGGCGCTGCAAGTGTTCTGCGCCGAAGACCTCGGCGCCTTCTACCTCGACATCCTGAAGGATCGCCTGTACACCACGGCCGCCGGCAGTCTGCCGCGCCGCGCCGCGCAGACCGCACTGTGGCACATCACGCAAACGCTACTGAAGCTGATGACCCCGATCCTGTCCTTCACCGCCGAGGAGGCCTGGGCCATCCTGCACCCTGCCCAGGCTGCGAGCGAGCCCGACAGCGTGATGCTGCACACCTTCCACGCCCTGCCCGCGCAGGAGGGCGAAGCGGGCCTGATCGCACGCTGGGAAGCCATCCGTGCCGTGCGCGCCGAAGGCCTCAAGGTCATCGAATCCCTGCGCACCGAAGCCAAAGTCGGCGCCTCACTGCAGGCCGAACTGAGCCTCGCACTCACCGCGGACAAGTTCGCCGCGATGAGCAGCCTGGGCGAGGATCTACGTTTCGTCACGATGACATCGACGGCGAGGCTGACCGAAGTCGGCGATATCGATGATGAGCGGATTGTCGCCGTGGCTTGCGAAGAACAGAAATGCGAGCGCTGCTGGCACTACGTTGAGTCGGTCGGCAGCGATGCCGAGCACCCGAGCCTGTGCAGCCGCTGCGTGAGCAACCTGTTTGGCGACGGCGAGCGTCGCACCCATGCCTGAGGCGGCACCCGCCATGTCCCGAAGCGCCCAGGGTAGCGCACTGGCAGCCATGGTGCCCTGGATCGTTCTGGCTGCCGTGATCGCCATGCTCGACCAGATCAGCAAGCAGTGGGTCATGAACAGCCTGCACTACGGCCAGGTGATCCCGGTGACAGGGTTCTTCGACCTCGTGCTGGTGTTCAACCCAGGCGCCGCGTTCAGCTTCCTCGCCGACCACGACGGCTGGCAGCGCTGGTTCTTCACCGGCCTGGCCACCGTGATCTGCGGCTGGCTGCTGGCGCTGACCTGGCGCCACCGCGACGAGAAGCTGCTGCCGATCGCCTTTGCGCTGATCATCGGTGGCGCCCTTGGCAACGTCTATGACCGGCTCGTGCACGGCGCCGTTGTCGACTTCCTGCACTTTCATTACGCCGGCTACAGTTGGCCGGCGTTCAACCTGGCCGACTCGGCCATTACCGTCGGCGTAGCACTGATGCTGTGGGGGCAGTTCCGCCACGACCACCAGCCGACCCCGGAGAAGCCATCTTGAGCCAGATCGTCGAAGCCAACAGTCTCGTCACCCTGCACTACCGCATCTCGCTGCCCAATGGTCAGCCGCTGATCAGCACTTTCAACGCCACCCCGGCCACCCTGCAACTGGGCGCCGGAGAGATGCTGCCAGCCATGGAAAAACTGATGATCGGCCTGACGCCAGGCACACACCACGTGTTCGAACTCGAAGCCGAGGAAGCCTTCGGGCCGCACCGCGAGGAACTGATCGAGCGTGTCAAGCGCGAACACATGCCCGAAGAAGAGATCGAAGCCATGAGCATCATGGAGTTCACCGCGCCCGACGGCTCGCGCTACTCGGGTCTGGTCCGCGAGATCGACGAACAGTCCGCACTGATCGACTTCAACCACCCACTTGCCGGCAAATCCATCCGTTTCGAGGTGGAAGTCATCGGCGTGTCGTGAAACCTGTGCCCAACAGAGACCAAACATGAGCGACAAGGAAATTCTGCTGGCCAATCCGCGCGGCTTTTGCGCCGGTGTCGAGCGTGCGATCGAGATTGTGGAACGTGCCCTGCAGCGCTTCGGCGCACCCATCTACGTGCGCCATGAAGTGGTGCACAATAAGTTCGTGGTGGACGATCTGCGCAACAAGGGCGCCGTATTCGTCGAGGAACTCGACGAAGTCCCGGCAGGCAACACGGTGATTTTCTCTGCCCACGGAGTATCACTGGCCGTGCGCGAAGAGGCTGAAAAGCGTGGCCTGCGCGTTTTCGATGCGACCTGCCCACTGGTGACCAAGGTTCACGTCGAAGTCGCTCGCATGCGCGAACAGGGGCGCGAAATCATCATGATCGGCCACAAGGGCCACCCCGAGGTCGAAGGCACGATGGGCCAGACAAAATCTGGGATCCACCTGGTCGAGACGCCGGCAGACGTGGCCACCCTCAAGGTCGCCGATCCGGATCTGCTGGCCTATGTAACCCAAACCACGCTGTCGGTCGATGACGCGGCAACGATCGTCGATGCGCTGCGCGCACGCTTCCCGAACATCCTCGGACCAAAGAAGGATGACATCTGCTACGCCACACAGAATCGTCAGGACGCAGTGAAGTTCATGACGCCGCTGGCCGACGTCGTATTCGTGGTGGGTTCGAAAAACAGCTCCAATTCCAACCGACTGCGCGAAGTGGCCGAGTTACGTGGCGTACCGGCCTATCTGATCGACAACGCAGCGGGGATCGATGCCGCCTGGCTCGAGGGCAAGCGCCGGATCGGCGTCACCGCCGGCGCTTCTGCACCCGAAGTGCTGGTGACCGAAGTCATCGCACGACTGAAGGAACTGAGCAAAGGCTCGGTGCGCAATCTTGACGGCGTCCCCGAAAAGGTCACTTTCCCTTTGCCCAGAGAGCTACAGAGCTTGAAGTGATTGAGCCCGCATTGCAGTAAGCCGCATTGCAGCAAGAACTGCCAGCGGCGCCGGCTCAAGCGGCACCACTGGCAGTGAAAATGCGGCCTCCCTCAGAGATGCGACGCCATGACCCGGCGGTAGAACTCGTGGAAGTGCTGCATGCCGTCCTCGTAAGGAGACTGGTAAGGCCCGACTTCGTTGCGCCCTTCCTTGAGCAGCGCCAGGCGACCACGGTCCATGCGCTCGGCAATGTCGTCGTCCTCGATTGCCGTCTCCATGTAGGCCGTCTGTTCCGCCTCGACGAACTCGCGCTCGAATTCAACGATGTCTTCGGGGTAGTAAAACTCGACGACATTGGTGGTCTTCTTCACGTCGGTCGGAATCAGGGTACTCACCACCAGTACGTGCGGATACCACTCCACCATGATGTTGGGGTAGTAGGTGAGCCAGATCGCGCCGTACTCGGGCTTCTTTCCGCCATAGTAATCGAGCACCGCCTTATGCCATCTGCCATAGACAGCAGAGCCCGGCTTGGCCAGCGAGGTGATGCCGACCTGCTGCACTGAGTACCAGTCACCAAACTGCCAGCTGAGGTCGTCGCAAGTCACGAAGTTGCCCAGACCGGGATGAAAGGGCACGACGTGATAGTCTTCAAGATAGACCTCGATGAAGGTCTTCCAGTTGTAGTTGCACTCGTGAATTTCGACGCGATCGAGCTTGTAGCCGGCGAAATCCAGCTTGGGCGCGATTCTCATGTCGCACAGGTCGGCGCCGACCGATCGCGGCCCCTTGAACAGCATGCCATTCCAGCTTTCCAGCGCATCGCGCTTGAGTCCCAGGCAGGGCTTTTCGGTAAAATGTGGGGCCCCGATCAGCTCACCCTGCTGATTGTAGGTCCAGCGATGAACGGGGCACACGACATGTTCGGTCGTGCCGCTGCCCTGCAGCATGATCGCCTGCCGATGACGACAGACGTTTGACATCTGGTGGACGCCCGCGTCGGTGCGAAACAGCAGCTTGGAATGATCCAGCCATTCGAGAGAACGGTAGTTTCCGACCTCTGGAACCATCAGCTCGTGGCCAACGTACCCCGGACCGGCATCGAAGAGGAGTTTTTTCTCCAGTTCGAAAACTTTCTGATCGAAGTACCACGAAACAGGCAGTTGCGAAGCCGCCTGGGCCAGTTGAGCCCTGGAAACGATGTCGGTCATCCCCGAACCCCCTTGCGGACGAGAAATCCGGAAAAATAAACATGCCAGTCTACGTCAGCCCCAGTTTGACCGCCAGACCTACGATCGGTTATTTTCCCTTTTTTGCCGCGCAGATATTCATCCATGCCAAAGTCGGCGCCCCCCCCAAAGTCCTTCGAAGCCGCTGTTTCCGAACTGGAAGCCATCGTGCAGGAGATGGAGTCCGGCAAGCTTCCGCTCGAAGAGGCGCTCGCACGCTATCAGCGCGGCGTAGGGCTGTTGCGCTTTTGCCAAGGAACGCTGGCGGACGCCGAGCAGCGGGTCAAGGTTCTGGAAGGCGAAACCCTGATCGATTTTGCCGGGGAAGGGAAACAGCCATGAGCGTCACACTCTCGTTCACGGACTGGATGGGACAGATCCAGCAGCGCACCGAAACCGCGCTCGAAACCCTGCTGCCCGAGGCGAGCATTGCGCCACAACGCCTGCACGAAGCCATGCGTTACGCGGTACTCGGTGGCGGCAAGCGGGTGCGCCCCTTGCTGACGCATGCCGCCGGCGAACTGGCCGGGGCGCCAGCCGAACGCCTGGACAGCCTGTCCTGCGCGGTAGAGTTGATCCACGCATACTCGCTGGTCCATGACGACATGCCCTGCATGGACAATGACGTGCTGCGTCGTGGCAAGCCGACCGTCCATGTCGAATATGACGAAGCCACCGCCTTGCTGGTCGGCGACGCACTGCAGACGCTTGCATTCCAGACGCTTGCCGACAGGCCGGTAGCTGAGGACGCAACAACCCAATTGACGATGCTCGGCATACTGGCCCAGGCGTCGGGGTCGCGCGGCATGGCTGGCGGCCAGGCAATCGATCTCGCCGCGGTTGGCCGCCAGTTGAGCCGCGCAGAGCTTGAGTTCATGCACATCCACAAGACCGGCGCGCTCATCCGCGCAGCGGTCCTGCTGGGTGCGTACGCAGGACACGGACTGAGCCCAGCGGACATGACACGCCTGGACCATTACGCCAAGGTAGTCGGCTTGCTGTTCCAGATCGTGGACGACATTCTGGACGCCGAGGCCAACACGGCCACCCTGGGCAAGACCGCCGGCAAGGATGCCGACAGCGACAAACCAACCTACGTCAGCCTGCTCGGGCTCACCGGCGCCAAACGCCTTGCCGATGACATGCTGGCAGACGCATGCCGCACACTCTCACCTTTCGGCTCCGCTGCCGGACGCCTCGAATCTCTGGCGGATTACATCGTGCACCGCGCCTTTTAGGCGCCCTTTGACACGATCGCAGCCAACGACGAAACCGACACTGAACCGAACTGCACATGCCCTATCCGACCCTGGAACGCATCAACTCCCCCGCCGACCTCCGCGCACTCGACCGCCGCGACCTTGGCACCCTTGCCGACGAATTGCGCGCCTTCCTGATCGAATCCGTTTCCAGGACAGGGGGCCACCTGTCCTCGAACCTCGGCACTGTCGAGCTGACGATCGCCCTGCATCGAGTCTTCAACACGCCGCATGACCGCATCGTCTGGGACGTGGGCCATCAGACCTATGGTCACAAGATACTGACCGGTCGTCGCAAGGCCATGTCGGGGCTGCGTCACTGGGACGGCATCTCGGGTTTTCCGCGACGCTGCGAGAGCGACTACGACGTCTTCGGGACCGCCCATTCGTCAACCTCGATCTCGGCCGCACTGGGCATGGCCGTGGCCGCGCGCAATCACAAGGAAGACCGCCATGCCATCGCCGTGATCGGTGACGGCGCAATGTCGGCCGGCATGGCCTTCGAGGCCCTGAACAACGCCGGCGACATGAATGACATCAACCTGCTGGTGATCCTCAACGACAACGAAATGTCGATTTCGCCGCCTGTCGGCGCACTGACCAAGATCCTCGCCCGCATGCTGTCGGGGTCCACCTACAACACCGCACGCCGGGTCGGCGAGAAGGTGCTGGGCATGGCGCCCCCTGTGGCGGAGCTGGCACGCAAGGTCGAGGAGTACGCCAAGGGAATGATCAGCCCGGGCACACTGTTCGAGGAGTTCGGCTTCCATTACTACGGCCCGATCGACGGCCATGACCTCGACGCGCTGATCCCGACCCTGCAGAATCTGAAGAAGCTCAAAGGCCCGCAATTCCTGCACGTGATCACCAAAAAGGGCCAGGGCTACAAGCTTGCCGAGGCCGATCCGATCCTCTATCACGGGGTATCGAAGTTCGACCACACAGCCGGCATCCAGACCAGCAAGTCCGCGGGCAAGCTCACCTACACTCAGGTGTTCGGCGACTGGCTGTGCGACATGGCCAAGGCCGACGCGCGCATCGTCGGCATCACCCCCGCAATGCGCGAGGGCTCTGGTCTGGTTCGTTTCGCACAAGAGTATCCGGACCGCTACTTCGACGTCGGCATCGCAGAGCAACATGCGGTCACCTTCGCCGCGGGCATGGCTTGTGAGGGCTTCGTGCCCGTCGTGGCGATCTACTCGACCTTCCTGCAGCGCGCCTACGATCAGCTGATCCATGACGTCGCCCTGCAAAACCTGCCCGTGGTCTTCGCCATCGACCGCGGCGGCCTTGTGGGCGCTGACGGCGCCACCCATCATGGCGCCTACGACCTGACCTACCTGGCCTGTATTCCCAACATGGTTGTAATGGCACCGGCGAACGAGAATGAATGCCGCCAGATGCTCTATACGGCCACCCAGCACCCAGGGCCGAGCGCCGTGCGCTACCCGCGTGGTGGCGGCAAGGGCACGGTGCCCGAGGCACACATGAGCGCACTGCCGATCGGCAAGGCGGAGGTACTCCGCCAGGGCACACGCATTGCCCTGCTCGCCTTTGGCAGCATGGTGGACGTGGCCGAACGACTCGGCGAGACGCTGGACGCCACGGTGGTCAACATGCGCTTTATCAAGCCGCTTGATACGGCACTGGTGGCCGAAGTCGCTGCCCACCACGAACTGCTGGTGACGATCGAGGAAAACGCCGTGATTGGCGGCGCGGGAGCCGAGGTGTCACGCGTCGTGGACACCCTGTCGCAACGCCCGCGCGTGCTGCGCCTCGGCCTGCCCGACAAGTTCATCGACCATGGCGACCAAGCCAAGTTGCTGGCCTCCGCCGGCCTCGACGAAGCGGGCATCCTCGCCAGCATCAATGCGCTGAATCAGCGCGATAGTTGAGCATTTTTGTCGGGAAAGATACCATTGCAACGCAGCTGCAACAGGGTTGCATTTAAAGTGCGAATGGCATGCCGTCGCGCAGTCTTTCCTGAGAGTCGTTCATGAACACCCCCATCGATATGCCCATGCCCGACGTCCAGGGCAGTGCGGACACGCGCCAGATCGCGATCAACAAGGTCGGCATCAAGTCCATCCGCCACCCGATCAAGGTCAGCGACAAGAGCGGCGGCGTTCAGCACACCGTCGCCAACTTCAACATGTATGTCGGGCTGCCGCACAATTTCAAGGGCACCCACATGTCGCGCTTCATCGAGATCCTTAACTCGAACGAGCGCGACATCTCGGTCGAATCCTTCGAGCCCATGCTGCGCACCATGGTCGAACGACTCGAAGCCGAGACCGGCCATGTCGAGATGAGCTTCCCTTATTTCATCAACAAGGCGGCACCGGTGTCCGGCGTGAAGAGCCTGATGGACTACGAGGTGAGTTTCATCGGCGAGATACGCGAAGGAAACGGGTACGAGTTCACGATGAAAATCGTCGTGCCGGTTACCAGTCTGTGCCCCTGCTCGAAGAAAATCTCGGACTACGGCGCGCACAACCAGCGTTCACACATCACCGTCACGGTGGTGCTCAACGATCACCTGTGGATCGAGGACATGGTTCAACTGGTCGAGAGTCAGGCCTCGTGCGAGGTTTTCGGCCTGCTCAAACGCCCGGACGAGAAATGGGTGACCGAACGCGCCTACGACAACCCCAAGTTCGTCGAGGATCTGGTGCGCGACGTCGCCGGCCTGCTGAATACCGAAACCCGCATCGACGCCTACGTCGTCGAATCCGAGAACTTCGAGTCGATCCACAACCACTCCGCCTACGCCCTCATCGAGCACGACAAGCGCCAAAGCTGATCCATTCGCGCTAACGGTGCGGCGGCATCCTCGACACCGCCGACGACCGCGACTCCCCGCTTCGGATTCACGCAGCGGATGCGGCAATCGATGATGCCGATGACAGACGCCATCGATTTCAGACTAAAATTAGCGTTTTCTTAAATACGGAGTTTCAGCGATGTCCAAGTCCTTTGTCCGGATCACCACCGATGTTTCCAAGGCAGTCGCCACGCTGCACAAGGAAATTCCGGCGACGATGCAGGGATTCGGCGCACTGGCCAAGAACGCCCTGCAAGATGGTGCGCTGACTGAGCTGCACAAGGAACTGATCTCGCTCGCCATCGCCGTCAGCCAGCGTTGCGACGCCTGCATCGGCTTCCACGTCAAGGCATTGATCCGCCTCGGCGCCAGTCGAGAGCAGGTCATGGAGACACTCGGCGTGTGCACTTACATGGGTGGCGGTCCGGCGCTGATGTATGCCGCCGAAGCTGTCCGCGCGTACGAAGAGATGGTTCCGAAAGCCGCGACTGCATGAAAATTCGAACGAAGGCATTTACATCCGCGTAATACGCCCTATAATGCCGTCCTTCGAGCGGAGAGGTGGCAGAGTGGTCGAATGTACCTGACTCGAAATCAGGCGTAGGTGCAAGCCTACCGTGGGTTCGAATCCCACCCTCTCCGCCAAACAACTTTGAAGAAGCAAAATTAGCCGTTATAATTTCGCCTCTTTGCAGTGCAGCAAAAAGCGCCCGTAGCTCATCTGGATAGAGTACCTGGCTACGAACCAGGGGGTAGGAGGT
>DAORUJ010000081.1:0-14132 GCA_035433105.1 Thauera sp. | reverse complement strand
CTGTACACATGTCTTTGAACCACGCCCAGGCGGCCATTGCCGCTGCCCCCGACTATGTTCGCCACGAAGGCCTGAAGCAGTGGGTCGGCGAGATTGCCGCCCTGACCGAGCCTGACCGTGTCGTCTGGTGCGACGGGTCGCAGGAAGAATACGACCGCCTGTGCGCCGAAATGGTCGACTCGGGCATGCTGATCAAGCTCAACCCGGAAAAGCGCAACAACTCCTACCTGGCCTGGTCCGACCCCTCCGACGTCGCCCGCGTCGAAGATCGCACCTTCATCTGCTCGCAGAATAAGGATGACGCCGGCCCGACGAACAACTGGGAAGAGCCCGATGTCATGCGCGAGACCCTGAACGGTCTGTTCAAGGGCGCGATGCGTGGCCGCACCATGTACGTGATTCCGTTTTCGATGGGTCCGCTCGGCAGCCCGATTGCCCACATCGGCATCGAAATCTCCGACAGTCCCTACGTCGTCACCAACATGCGCATCATGACGCGCATGGGCAAGGGCCCGATCGAGGTGCTCGGCACCGACGGCGCGTTCGTGCCCTGCGTGCACACGGTCGGCGCGCCCCTCGCCCAAGGCGAGCCAGACAGCCGCTGGCCGTGCAACCCAACGACCAAGTACATCGTGCATTACCCCGAAACGCGCGAGATCTGGTCCTACGGCTCGGGCTACGGCGGCAACGCCCTGCTCGGCAAGAAGTGCTTCGCGCTGCGCATCGCCTCCAACATGGCACGTGACGAAGGCTGGCTGGCCGAGCACATGCTGATCCTCGGTGTCGAGTCGCCCGAAGGCGAGAAGACCTACGTCGCCGCGGCCTTCCCTTCGGCTTGCGGCAAGACCAACTTCGCCATGCTGATCCCGCCGAAGAGCTTCGACGGCTGGAAGATCACCACCGTGGGCGACGACATCGCCTGGATCAAGCCCGGCCCGGATGGCAAGTTCCGCGCCATCAACCCCGAATACGGCTACTTCGGCGTAGCCCCCGGCACCTCTGAAAAAACCAACTTCAACGCCATGGCGACGCTGAAGGAAAACATCATTTTCACCAACGTCGCCCTGACCGATGACGGCGACGTATGGTGGGAAGGCATGACCAAGGAAGCTCCGGCGCACCTGGTCGACTGGCAGGGTAAGGACTGGACGCCGGAAATCGCCAAGGAAACCGGTCGCAAGGCCGCACACCCGAACGCGCGCTTCACCGCCCCCGCCAGCCAGTGCCCCTCGGTCGATCCAGCCTGGGAAGACCCCGCCGGCGTGCCGATCTCGGCCTTCATCTTCGGCGGCCGCCGCGCCACCACCGTGCCGCTGGTGTACCAGGCCTTCAACTGGAACTTCGGTGTCTACATGGCCGCCACCCTGGGCTCGGAAACCACCGCCGCCGCTTTCGGCGCCCAAGGCGTGGTGCGTCGCGACCCCTTCGCCATGCTGCCCTTCTGCGGCTACCACATGGGCGACTATTTCAACCACTGGTTGAAGATGGGTCACGTGGTCGAGGACACGCCCAGGATCTTCTGCGTGAACTGGTTCCGTCTGAACGAAAAGGGCGAGTTCATGTGGCCGGGCTTCGGCGACAACATGCGCGTACTGAAGTGGATCGTCGACCGCTGCAAGGGCAAAGTCACGGCCAAGGAAACTGCGCTGGGCTGGATGCCGCGCTTCGAGGATCTGGACTGGACCGGTGCCGAGATCACCCGCGAGGAGTTCAACGCCCTGACCCAGGTCGACGCCGATGCCTGGCGCACCGAACTGGAGTCGCACAAGGAATGGTTCGACAAGCTGCAGGACCGCCTGCCGCGCGAACTGGTACTGAAGCGCGAACTGTTCGAACTGGCGCTGAACGCCGACTGAGCGTCACCGCGCTCCGTATCGAAAAAGCGCCGCAGGTCGGCGCTTTTTCTTTCCAGGGCGACACTGTCAGTCCTGCCGTCTGCAATGCTCAATGAGGAAAGCCGCCATGCTTCAGCGCTCGATCCGCGCCAGGGACATCCAGCCCTTCCACGTCATGGAATTGCTGCGCCGCGCACGCGAACTCGAAGCCCAGGGGCGCGACATCATCCACATGGAAGTCGGCGAGCCGGACTTCCCCACGCCGCAGCCCATCATCGAAGCCGCAATGCGCTTCATCGCCAGCGGCGACGTGCATTACACGCCGGGACTGGGCTTGCCGGCGCTGCGCGAGGCCATCGCCCGCTACTACCACGACCGCTTCGACACCCATGTCGCGCCTGAGCGCATCATCGTCACCGCCGGCGCATCGGGCGCGCTGATGCTGGCACTGGCCGCAACAACCGACCCAGGGGACGAATGGCTGCTGCCCGATCCGGGATACCCCTCAAACCGCCACCTGGTGCGTAGTTTCGAAGGCACGGCCCGCAGCCTGCCGGTCGATGCGATAGCGCGCTACCAACCGACACCCGAGCAGCTGGACGCAGCCTGGGGTGAGCGCAGCCGCGGCCTGATGGTGGCAAGCCCCTCCAATCCCACCGGCACCCTGCTGAGCAGCGATGAAATCGCGGCCCTGCACGGAGTGACCCGCGCCCGCGGCGGCGTACTGATCGTCGACGAGATCTATCAAGGCCTGAGCTACGGCGTCGAGGCCTCGACTGCGCTCGCCCATCCGGTGATGAACGCAGCCGACGACCTGTTCGTGGTGAACAGTTTTTCGAAGTATTTCGGCATGACGGGCTGGCGCCTGGGCTGGCTGGTAGCGCCTGAAGGGATGGTGCGCGACATCGAGAAGCTGGCACAGCACTTCTTCATCTCGCCGTCCACCCCGGCCCAGCACGCCGCACTGGCGGCCTTTCGCCCCGAGACGCTGGACATCCTCGAAGCACGCCGGTGCGAGTTCGGTGTGCGCCGCGACACGCTGCTGCCCGCGCTGCGCGAGCTCGGCTTCAGTGTGGGGGCGGAGCCACAGGGTGCCTTCTACATCTACGCCGACGTCTCCAAGCTCGCCGACGACGCCGAAGCGCTGGCCCAGCGTCTGATCGAAGAAGCCGGGGTGGCCGCGACACCAGGACTGGATTTTGGCCACCACCTGCCGCGCAAACACTTGCGCATCGCCTACACCACGCGACGCGAGCGCCTGCTTGAGGCGGCCGAGCGCATCGCGCGCCTGAAGCTCTAGATCAACCTGCGGTGGCGGGCGTCTCGGTCTGCACCAAGGCCTCGCGACCGGAAGCCGTCACCAGGCGCTGCTTGACCGCCATGACCTTGCGCGTGTAGCGCGCCTTCGAATCATTAAGGGAGCCGTTGTAGTACTGCAGGGCACGCTGCATGCTGCCGTAACGTTGCAGTCCCTCCTGCAACACCAGGGCGCCGACCCGGACATTGAGTTCGGGATCGAACAGGGCATATTTGTCGCGCCGCTTGCCGATCTTCTCTTCGTGATAACGCGGGATCACCTGCATCAATCCTTGTGCGCCCATGCTGCTGAGCGCACGGGGATTGAAGCTGGACTCGACCGCCATGATCGCAACGATCAAAAGCGGATCGAAGCCATGTTCCTCGGCCGAATCTTCCGCCGCCATCAGCGCCGGCTCAAGCGCCGTGCCAGAGACGCGATAGGTGTCCGCGATCCAGTCACGCACACGCGCCATCTCGGGCGACAAGCCCTCATCATCTTCAGTGGCAAGATCAAAAGTCGGCGTGCCGAGCGCCTGCAAGGCCACAGAGGACTTGCCATGCGCCGGCAAGGCAAGGCCCTGCGCCGGCTTGCGCGGCACGACCAAGGCCGGCGCAGCGCGATCAGCCGCGCTGATCACCATGGCCGCTTCACCCACGGTGGGTCCGGCATTGCGGGACGCATGGGTATCGGCATAGCTCACCGTCAGCGGCGCATCGCCCCCGGAGGCGAGATAGCCCATGCCCATGAGACCAAAAGAAAGTACGGCGCCGTGCACAATGCTGAACACAGTCCCGCTCGCCCGATGCGCAAGCGCATTGATTCGAGTTGCGTGTTTCATGGTGTCCTCCATTCTGTGACCGGAGGGACTGCAGGCAGAGTGCCGTGATAAGGCACCCAGTGCTTCTTCAAACACAGCAGAAGCACACTCAGGTTTGGCGGGTCAGCCGCGCCTGAGCGCAGTCACGATCGATCACCAGTAGGTGTTCAGGCCAGCCGACGCAACAAGACGACGGGCCCCGCGGTGCGTGCGTCCATGAAACTGCGTCTCCCCAGGGGGAAGGCGCCGCACCGAAATCGGTCGATGAATAAAAATGCTGCAGAGCAACAGATGGCGGATTCTATTGTGCGGAAAACATTTTGTCAAAACTTGACAAGCACCCCCGTCGCGGCGGAACGATCGCGAGTCAGTCGCTCGGGCCCTGCAAGCGACGGTCCAACCCAGCCCAGTCGAAGCAGGGGCCCGGGTCAGTCTTTCGGCCTGGCGCGATGTCCGAGTGCCCCACCACTGCCTCGATCGGATAGCGCGCTTGCAGCGCCATGACCAGACGAGCAAGCTGCTCATACTGGGCAATCTCGAACGGCGCGCTGTCGCAACCTTCCAGCTCGATACCGATCGAGAAGTCGTTGCAGCGCTCACGTCCCTTCCAGCACGATGCTCCGGCATGCCAGGCTCGCTGATCCGGATCGACGAAGCGGATCAGCAGGCCGTCGCGACGGATGAAGTAGTGCGCAGACACCCGCAGGCGCTGGATCGTGGCGTAATAGGGATGTTCATCGGGGTCGAGCGTGTTGGTAAACAACTGCGCCACACCCGGACCGCCGAACTGATCGGGCGGCAGGCTGATGGCATGGATCACGATCAGGCGGACGGTTTCACCATCCGGACGAGCGTCGAAGTTGGGAGAAGGAATATAGAGGGACACAGTCATCGATCGAGGTGGCTCGCCGATTGGCGGCGACTGTGAACCGTAGCAGCAAGCGCACGTCCGGCCAAGATGTCGGCGACGTGCAGGAATTTCCACACAAAGGCCATCATTGACGCCCCTTCTCGGGCGCCGCCATGCGAACGCGGTCGCTAGAATGGGGTTCACGCTCGGCGCCCACAGTTCAGCCCTGTAGTGCCATCCTGTAACTCCCGCTTTGAGCCTCCGCGTTTAGTCTCCGCTTCTGCTCACGTTAAACTACCTCCTATCCAATGACGGCCTATCTCGTCCTCTGCTCGATCGCCGTCCTGCTCGGCCTGCTCATACACGGCCGCTTCAGCCCCGCGGTGCTGTTTGCGACCTGGGCGGGCAGCTATACCCTGCTCGGGCTTAGCAGTCAGCAGGCCTTCCTGTCCAGCTTCACCAATCCGGCGCTGGCAACGCTCGTCCTGCTGTTGCTCGTATCTCTGGCGCTGGAACGCTCGCCGCTGCTCGACCGCCTGTCGGCCTCACTGCTGCGCGGCAGCACGGGGCTTGCCACCTTGAAGCTGGGCACTGTCACCGCGCTGATCTCTGCTTTCATGAACAACACCGCGGTGGTCGGAGCACTGCTCGGCCCGGTGTCGAAACAGCGCCTGCACCCGCCCTCCAGGCTACTGATCCCGCTTTCCTACGCCTCGATACTGGGCGGCATAACCACCCTGGTGGGGACCTCGACCAACCTCGTGGTCAATTCCTTTGCCATTGAAGCCGGGCTGCCCGCACTGCAGATGTTCCAGTTCACCTTGGTCGGCCTGCCGGTGGCCTTGTTGTGCATCATCGTCATGGCGCTCAGCAGCCGGTGGCTACCGGCCAATGCCGCGAGCAATACCGAGTCGCGTGCGGCCTATTTCCTCGAGGCACGCGTTGCCGACGAGTCACCCCTGATCGGACGCAGTATCGAGCAAAACCGCCTGCGCAGCCTTGAAGGCCTGTTCCTGGTCGAGATCGAGCGCGAAGGCAAGCTGATCTCGCCCGTCGGACCTGCCGAAACCCTGCGCGCCGGAGACGTGCTGGTGTTCACCGGAGAGGTCGGCAAGGTGCAGGCACTGCAGCGCTTTCCCGGTTTGCAGGTGTTCGGTATGGGTGCGGACGCGCTGCTCAAGTCCAACCTGGTCGAAGTCGTGATCTCCAACCAGTCGGAACTGGCCAATCGCACGTTGCGCGACATGGATTTCCGCACCATGTTCGACGCCGGCGTGGTCGGCATCCGCCGCGGCGACAAGCGCCTGACCGGGCAACTCGGGCGCATTCCCCTGCACGTGGGCGACAGCCTGCTGCTGGCTGCGGGGCCGGACTTTTTCCAGCATCGCAACCTCGACCGCAACTTCCACGTTCTTAACGGTGCGGGAGTGCGCCCGCGCATGAGCCCGATGCAGAGCACGCTCGCCCTGTCGGGCTTCGCCGCCGTGATCGGCCTGTCGGCGCTGGAGTGGGTACCGCTGTTCAGCGGCCTGCTGGCGCTGCTGGCGCTGCTGCTGGCGAGTGGACTGTTGACGCTGGGCGAACTGCGACGCCGCTTTCCGTTCGAACTGACGGTGGTGATCGGCTCGGCGCTGACGATTGCCGGGGTCCTCGAGCACTCGGGCGCGGCCGAACTGATGGCAGGCTGGATGCGCAGTCTATTCGACGGCCATGGCGTGTACGGCGCCATGCTCGGGGTGTACCTGATCACCCTGGCGCTGACTGAACTGATCACCAACACGGCCGCTGCCGCGCTGACCTTCCCGATCGCCCTCGGCACGGCACGCGCCTTCGGCGTCGATCCGACACCCTTCGTGATGATCGTCGCCTACGGCGCCAGTGCGGGCTTCCTGATCCCCTTCGGCTATCAAACCCACCTGATGGTGTATTCCGCCGGCCGCTACCGCATGCGCGATTTCCTGCGCGCGGGCCTGCCGGTCAGCCTGGCGTACTCGCTGGGCGTGCTGGTGCTGGTGCCGATCGTGTTTCCGTTCCAGCCCGTTTAAGCAAGACTGAACAGGCCCGTCAGGCTCAAGACCCAGTCAAACGGCTAACGAAATCCACCACCGAACCCACCGTGGCAAACGAGCTGCCGTCGACCTCGTCGTCAGGCACGATGATGTCGAAACGAACCTCGATTTCCTGGATGACCGCGATCACCGCCATTGAATCGAGCTCGGGAACACTGCCCAGCAGGGGTGTATCGGCATCGAATGCCAGGCCGCGGCCGCCAAGATTCAACACTTCGTCCAGCAGCGACAACACTTCTTTTTGAGTATCCAAGGGCGCCGTCTCCATCACGCTGTCTCCATCACGCTGTCTCTGTGGCAATCTCTGTGGCACGGCAGCAATCCAGGTGCATTGGCCGGCCCGCATTATACTTCCGGACTCGACCAATGATTGTGCAGCGCCACGAAACCCGCATGCCAAACCCTGCCAGACCCGCCAGCGACCTGCTGCACCACCTCATCAACACGGCCGCCGAGCACGCCGGAGAGCATGTTGCCCTGGTTGCGGGTGCGCAGCACCTCAGCTATGCCGAATTGAATGATGCCTGCCGTGCCGTCGCCTCGGGGCTCATCGCATTGGGCCTGGCACGCGGCGAGCGGATGGCGATCTATCTGGACAAACGCCCCGAGTTCGTCGCCGCAGCTTTCGGCGCCAGCGCTGCAGGCGGCGTGTTCGTACCGGTCAACCCCATCCTGAAGCCCGAGCAGGTCGGCCACATCCTGCGCGACTGTAACGTGCGTGCGCTCGTCACCAGCCCGGAGCGCCTGGCTGGCTTGCGCGACACCCTGGCCGCCTGTCACGACCTGCGCCATGTGGTGCTGACCGGCGACCCTGCAGACTTGCCCGAACTGAGCGGAGTGTCCGTGCACCGCTGGAGCGATCTGCTGGCCGCGCCGCCAGCGAGCGGGCACCGCGTGATCGACGCCGACATGGCCGCCATCCTGTATACCTCGGGCAGTACCGGGCGACCGAAAGGCGTCGTGCTGTCCCATCGCAACATGGTCACCGGTGCAAGGAGCGTCGCCCACTATCTCGACAACCACGTCGGCGACACCTTGCTTGCAGCACTGCCTCTGTCCTTCGACGCCGGCTTCTCGCAGCTGACCACCGCATTCTCGGCCGGGGCCCGCGTCGTGCTGCTCAACTACCTGCTGCCGCGCGACGTGCTGAAAGCCGTCGAGCGTGAACGCGTCACCGGCCTCACTGCGGTGCCGCCGCTGTGGATCCAGCTCGCCCAGCTAGCATGGCCCGAAGGCGTCACCGAGCACCTGCGCTACATCGCCAACACCGGCGGGCGCATGCCGCTCGACACCCTGACACGACTGCGTGCCCGCCTGCCGAAAACGCGCCCCTTCCTGATGTACGGCCTCACCGAAGCCTTCCGCGCCACCTACCTGGCACCGGAGGAGATCGATCGCCGGCCGGACTCGATCGGCAAAGCCATCCCCAACGCCGAAGTGCGAGTGCTGCGCGAGGACGGCAGCGAATGCGCACCGAACGAGCCCGGTGAGCTGGTGCAGCGCGGTGCGCTGGTGGCGATGGGCTACTGGAACGATGTCGAGAAAACCGCCGAGCGCTTCCGCCCCCTGCCTGCCCAGGCGCCGGGGCGCGAAGCCGGCCTGGTGCTGCCCGAGATCGCAGTGTTCTCGGGTGACACGGTACGGCGCGACGAAGACGGCTTCCTGTACTTCATCGGCCGCCGCGATGAGATGATCAAGACCTCCGGCTATCGCGTCAGCCCGACGGAGGTGGAAGAGATCGTTTATGCCACTGGTCTGATCGGAGAATGTGCCGCCTTCGGCGTGGCGCACGACACCCTCGGCCACAGCATCACGGTCGTCGTCACGCCGCCCGTGGGCGGCACGCTCGACAGCGCAGCGCTGCTTGCCGCCTGCCGCAGCCGCATGCCGGCCTACATGGTGCCGGCGCACATCGATTTACGCGACAGCCCGCTGCCGCGCAACCCCAATGGCAAGATCGACCGCAAGGCGCTTGCCGCCGCAACGCAGCCTGACTGAGCATTGCGGAAGGCGTGAACCGAAGAACAATGGCCGAATCGAGAAATCACCCCAAATGAGCAGCGCGAGCAAACCCGCCCCAGTCCATGCCCCGATGGACCAGTTCCCCACCCTGGACGGCGAACTGGTCGTGGGTGGCCTGCCGCTCTCCCGCCTCGCTGAGCGCGTCGGGCAAACGCCCTTCTACGCCTACGACCGCGGTCTGCTCAGGCGCCGGGTCGCCGAGCTGCGGGCGGCGCTGCCTGCTGGCATCAAGCTGCATTACGCCATGAAGGCCAACCCCATGCCGGCGCTTGTCGGCCTGATGGCCAGCCTGGTGGACGGCATCGACGTCGCTTCGGCCCGCGAACTGCGCGTGGCACTGGACGCCGGCGCCGATCCGCAGGAGATCAGCTTCGCCGGCCCCGGCAAACGTGATGCGGAACTGCGGCAGGCCGTCGCCGCCGGCATCCTGGTGAACGTGGAGTCATTCCGCGAACTCGCCTCGCTGGCCCACACCTCACAGGCGCTGGGACTGCCGGCCCGTGTGGCCGTGCGCGTGAATCCGGACTTTGAACTGCGCAGCTCGGCGATGAAGATGGGGGGAGGACCGAAGCAGTTCGGCGTCGACGCTGAACAGGTGCCCGAACTGCTGGCTGAAATCGGCCGTTTGGGACTGGGCTTCGAGGGTTTCCACCTTTTCGCCGGCTCGCAAAATCTGAAGGCCGAAGCCATCGTCGAGGCACAGCGCAAGAGCTTCGAGCTCGCCCTGCGCCTGGCGGAATCGGCCCCCGCGCAGGTGCGCTTTCTGAACCTCGGCGGCGGTTTCGGCATCCCCTACTTTCCCGGCGAAGCCCGGTTCGATCTGGCGCCAGTCGGCGAAGGGCTGGCCGATCTGGCCGCCGAGGCGGCGCAGAAACTACCGCAGGCAGACCTGGTGATCGAACTCGGTCGCTACCTGGTGGGTGAAGCCGGCGTATACGTTTCCCGCATCATCGACCGCAAGGTATCGCGCGGCCACACCTACCTGGTCACCGACGGCGGCCTTCACCACCATCTGTCGGCCAGTGGCAACTTTGGCCAGGTCATCCGCAAGAACTACCCGGTCGCCATAGGTAACCGCATGGCTCAGTCCACAGGCGAGGCCGTGTCGGTGGTGGGCCCGCTATGCACGCCGCTGGACCTGCTCGCTGACCGCATGCCCCTGCCCGAAGCTCAGCCGGGCGACCTGGTGGTGGTGTTCCAGTCAGGCGCCTATGGCGCGAGCGCAAGCCCGCAAGCCTTCCTGAGCCATCCGGAAGTGGTGGAAGTGCTGGTGTGAGGGCTCGCGATCAAGGGCAGGCAACTTGCCCGCTGCGCACCGTCACGACCATTTCAGCCCCATTGCAAAAGCTGTAAGTGCCGTTATTGTTATCGAAAACCCGATACGAGTAATTCCCGCCTGAACCGTAGTCATAGGCCAGGCGCGCGTTGGTGCCGCTGCCCGTGACCGACCAGGTACCGACCTGCTTCGACGGGTCCACGGCATGCGAAGGCCCCTCCTTGAAGTCGATCAGCGCTCCACCGACCGTTCCCTGGTGAAATTCCTGCCATCGATCGGGAGCACGCTGCGCGCATACCGTGTTGTTGGAAAACTTACTGCTCAGCTCCGTCTCGTTCAAGGCGGTGCCACTACATGCGGCTGCCGCCTGCCCCGCAACAACAGCCCCGCCCAACACCAGCACGCCGGCGATGACATTGGAAATTTTCATGATTACTCCCACCCAAGGTTGAACAGCTCAATCAGGCTTCAGGTTCGCAGTTTGCCGCATCCCGTACGACAATTGCAGCCAGTCCTCAAAGAATAGACCGAGACGATGACTACGACACCCCAAACGCAGCGCTCTCGTGCCTGGCATCACGCGCAACTCGCCTTGATCTGGGCACTGTTCGTTGCCTATGGCAGTCTCGTTCCACTCGAATACAAGCCCCACCCCAACGCCTGGCAACACTTCGTGGACACGCCCTGGCTGGATCTGGGCGTGGGATCGCGGGCTGACTGGGTGGCCAACATCCTGCTCTACCTGGTGCTCGCCTACTTCGTCACCGGTGCAGTGTGGGCCAGCCGGCTGACAACGGCACTGCGCACAATCCTGCTGGCACTGATGCTGGGCGCCTGCCTGGCGCTGGCGGTGGGTATCGAATACCTGCAATTGTTCTTCCCGCCGCGCACGGTCTCGCTCAATGACTTGCTCGCCGAAGGCCTCGGCACCGTGCTGGGCACGGCGGCGTGGTTCATCTCCGGGCGCCACATCGCGGCCATGTGGGAGCGCTTCATTCACGGCGGCGCCAGCAGCCTGCGCGCACTGCTCACGCTTTACGCCATCGGCTATCTGGGGCTGAGCTTCTTCCCATATGACTTCCTGGTTTCGCCTGCGGAAATCGGCGCCAAGCTCGCCAGGCCCGACAGCTTCAGCATCGGCCCCGGTCTGGGTTGCGGCGGCAGCGTCACCTGCGGCGTCAAACTGCTGGTCGAAGCACTGCTGGCCCTGCCCTTCGGCCTTCTGCTCGCGCTCAGCTGGCGCACATCACGCCGCCCAGCCCCTTCCGCCTCGAAGGCACTCATCCGGGGTCTGGTCGCAGGCGCCATCCTCGGCACGACGATCGAGGCGGTGCAGATCCTGCTGGCCTCGGGCAACACGCAGATCATCTCGATCTTCACCCGCAGTCTGGGCGTGGCCTGGGGTGTAGCGCTGGCGGGTGCGGCTTCAACACGCTGGCTTGCCTGGTCGCCACCGCAGGTGCGCCGTATCCTTCTGGCCCTGCTGCCGATCTACCTGGGGTTGGCCCTGGCGCTTAACAACCTGCTTCCACTGCGCCTGCAGCCCCCATGGGCTGCGGTGGAAAAGCTCCACGACCTGCGCTTCCTGCCCTTCTACTATCACTACTACACCAGCGAAACCGTGGCCTTGCGCAGCCTGCTGTTCGTCGCCGGCACCTATGCGCCACTGGGCATGGCCGCAGCCCTGGCATGGCGCGCTCACCCCGGCAGGACGCGCGCACTGACAATGCTTGGCGCCGCGCTGTTGTGCTTCGGCATCGAAGTGCTCAAGCTGTTCACCCTCGGACAGCGGCCAGACCCGACCAACCTCCTCATCGCAGCGGTAAGCGCCGGCCTGCTGCACTGGCTCGTCGACCGCATTCTGCGATTCGGCGCCCCCCATGCACCGACCATGCACAGCGCCGCACCCGCTGCTGTGGCGGCGAGCGAGGCGGCAAGACCGCGCTGGCAGCCGCTGCTGCTGGGTGGCGTACTGCCCGTCGTGTTGCTCTTCATCGTCATCATCGCCACCGTTCCGTCCACGCCTCCCGCCAACACCGTCAACGAACCCACACTCAGCTATCCACCGCCCGCAGCCCTGCCTCCCGCCGTGTTGCCGAACTTCCGCTTCGCGCACCCGCGGCTGCCTCACCCCCCCGCGGGCGACATCGACCTGTTGCTGACCCACAACCGCAAGTACATCGACCCGATCCTCTCCGCCGCGCGCAGCAACCCCAATGCCATCGACGCCGCCATCCTGGCCGCGCGCCTGCGTCCCGGCAGCATCGACCTGGCCCGCACCCACGCCAAGCTGATGGAGTTGCGCTTCTGGGAGCGCGGCCACGACCAGGTCAAGCCCCTGGCGCTGGCCTACGACTGGCTTTACGACCAATGGAGCATCTCTGAGCGCGAGGCCTTGCGCGACAAGCTGGCGCAGGGCTGCGACTACCTCATCGACGTCATTCGCAAGGAGCAGCTATCGCCCTACAACGTTTTCCTTTACAACGCGCCGCTACAGGCCCTGATGGCGTGCTCGATCGCCCTATACCGCGACCACCCGCGCGGCGAGGCTTACATGGCCTTCACCAACGAAGTGTGGAAGAACCGCGTGCTGCCGGTGTGGCGTCAGATCATGGGGCGCAGCGGCGGCTGGCACGAAGGCGGCGAGTACGTCGGCATCAGCATCGGCCAGGCCATTTACACCCTGCCGGCGATGTGGCGCTTCGCCACCGGCGAAGATCTCATCCAGTCGGAACCAGGCATCCGCGGCTTTCTCGACTTTCTCGTCCATCGCACCCGCCCGGACGGCACCCACTACCGCTGGGGGGACGGCTCGAACTTCCTGCGCCCCTCGCCCGACGCCATCCCGCTGGCCATCGAACTACGCCATGCGGCCGCCTATAGCCTGGCACCACCCGCACAAGACCTGCTGCCCACCGGCTGGCCCTGGGGGCCGCTGTCCGACAACAGTCTCGTGGACCCGCACGCAATCGAGCACCTGCCGCTGTCGCGGCTGTTTGACGGCATTGGCATGCTGGTCGCACGTAGCGACTGGTCGCCGGATGCGACCTATCTAACCTTCAAGGCCGGTGACAATTACTGGTCGCACAGTCATCTCGATCAGGGCGCATTCACAATCTACAAGGGTGGCGCCCTGGCCCTCGACAGTGGCCTGTACGGTCGGCCCTATGGCTCAGACCACCACATGAATTACGCCTACCAGAGCATCGCCCACAACCTCATCACCGTCACCGATCCCGACGACCTCCAGCCCGGCCCCGGCTTCGACATCGGCAATCCGCGCCACTACGCCAACGACGGTGGTCAGCGCCGGATTGGCTCGGGTTGGGCGGTTGACGCCGCACCAATGAACCGCGAGGAATGGGACAGGCGGCGCGACACTTACCACACCGGGAGCATCGTCGCCCATCTGGACCAGGATGACATCGTCGCTGCGGTCGCCGACCTCACCCCGGCCTATACCAACAGCCAGTCCGGCCGCGGCAGTTTCGCCCACCGAACGAAACGGGTCGAACGCATGTGGCGGGTGTTCGGCTACGACCGCGCCAACGACGCCATTGTGATCTTCGACGACGTCGTCGCCACCGACGCCAGCTTCCGCAAGCGCTGGCTGCTGCACGCCACGGATCTGCCCGTCATCGGCACGGACAGCTTCAAGCTCTTCGTCCCCGCCACCGCGCAGCCAGGCCACCGCGGTGGGCAACTTGCAGGCCACGTGCTGTTGCCTAATGCGCCGCTGCTCAATCTCATCGGCGGCCCCGGCTTTGAGTTCTTCGTCGATGGCAAGAACTACGACAACGACGGCAAGGTGCAGCAAGAGATGAAGAAGACCGGCCCCGGCCTGCCTGAACCCGGCAACTGGCGCATCGAACTGATGCCCGCCAGCGAAACGAAGGCGGACCAGTTTTTGGTCGTGATGCTGCCGACACTCGCCGGCGAAAAGGCGCCGGTCAGCGTGCGCCG
>DAORUJ010000080.1:0-14450 GCA_035433105.1 Thauera sp. | reverse complement strand
AGCGCAGCAGCACGCCGGCGTGGATGGTGAAGTAGTCCACGCCCTGCTCGGCCTGCTCGATCAGGGTGTCGCGGAAGATCTCCCAGGTCAGGTCTTCGGCCTTGCCATTAACCTTTTCCAGCGCCTGGTAGATCGGCACGGTGCCAATCGGCACCGGGCTGTTGCGCACGATCCACTCCCGCGTTTCGTGGATGTTCTTGCCGGTGGATAGGTCCATCACCGTGTCGCCGCCCCAGCGGATGGCCCAGGTCATCTTGTCGACTTCCTCACTGATCGAGGAGCCGAGCGCCGAGTTGCCGATGTTGGCGTTGATCTTCACCAGGAAGTTGCGGCCGATGATCATCGGCTCGCTTTCGGGGTGGTTGACGTTGTTGGGGATGATGGCGCGACCACGGGCGACTTCGTCGCGCACGAACTCGGGGGTGATCTCGTCGGGGATGCTGGCGCCGAAGTTCTGTCCCGGGTGCTGGCGCAGCATCATTGCCGCCATCTTCTCGCCGGTGGGGCCAGCAGCCTTGAGCGATGCCATGTACTCCCGGCGCTGCAGGTTCTCGCGGATGGCGATGTATTCCATCTCGGGGGTGATGATGCCGCGCCGCGCGTAGTGCATCTGGGTGACATTCATTCCCGCCCTGGCGCGGCGCGGCTTGCGGTGCAGGCCGGGGAAGCGCAGCTCATCCAGTACGGTATCGGCGGCGCGCTGGCGGCCGAACTCGGAGCTCAGGTCGGACAGCTGCTCGGTGTCGCCGCGCTCCTCGATCCACTGCTGGCGCAGCGCCTGCAGGCCGGAGCGGATGTCGATCTTCGCCTCCGGGTCGGTGTAGGGTCCGGAGCAGTCATAGACGAAGATCGGCGGATTGGGCTCGGCACCCATGGAGGCCGAGGTGTCACTCTGACTGATTTCGCGCATCGGCACACGGATGTCAGGGCGCGACCCTTCGACGTAGGTCTTGCGTGAATTGGGCAGCGGGGCGATCGCGGCTTCGTCGACGTGGGCCGTGGCGGCGATGAATTTTTCGGTGGCGTTCATGGGTTGTGTCTCCGAGGGGGCGGTGTTGTTTATAGGTGAGTGTCTGACAGGTGCGTGCTGGGGTGAGCGCCGGCGCGCATGGCCGGCCTGAGCTGATAGGTCAGGGGATGGGTCAATACGGCGCCTGTGGGCGGCGCCACAACGCATGAAAGTGATGTACCGGCCCGTGACCGCTGCCGACAGCGAGTTCGCCCGAATGTGCGATCGCCCCCAGCAGCCACTGGCGTGCCTGGCGCACGGCGGTTTCGACCGGGCGAAAATCCGCTGCGGTCTGCGGCAACAGCGCGGCCACTGCCGAGCTGAGGGTGCAGCCAGTGCCGTGGGTGTTCCGTGTTTCGATTCGGGGCGCGGGCAGCTCGACCATGCGGTCGCCATCGAACAACAAGTCGACGAGTTCGTTGCCGGGCAGGTGGCCGCCCTTGAGCAACACCCAGCGTTCGGACGACAGTGGCAGCAGTTCGCGCAGGCGCTCGGCTGCGCGGTACATCTCCTTGACTGACTCGGGTGCGCGTTGTGCGAGCAGAACGCCGGCCTCGGGCAGGTTGGGGGTGATCAGGAAGGCCTGCGGGAACAGGGCTTCGCGCATCATCGAGATCGCGCTCTTTGCCAGCAGGCTGTCGCCGCTCTTGGCCACCATGACCGGATCGAGCACCACGTTGACGGCCTTCCAGTGCGCGAGCCGTTCTGCGACGGTGGCCGTGACCTCGGCACTACCGAGCATGCCGATCTTGGTCGCGTGAAGATGGACATCCGAAAACAGGGTGTCGATCTGCAGGCGCAGAAAGTCGGCGGGCGGCACATGGACACCAGTCACCGCCTGGGTGTTCTGCGCGGTCAGTGCTGCGATCACACCGCAACCATAGGCGCCCATGGCGGAGAAGGTCTTGAGGTCCGCGAGCACGCCGGCACCGCCGGACGGATCGATGCCGGCAATCGAGACCACATTCGGAATACAGGACGCGCTGCCCACAGGGGCAGCGGATGAAGCGGATGAGCGCATGGTGACGTTTCCCTACGCCGGTGCGAGCCGGATCAGGTTCCAAGGGTGTTTCTCAGCCCGTGCGCAGCGGGCACCCCCAACGAGAGTCGGACGATACTGTATGCACTCGAGCGTGGCAAGGTGCTCAAGAATTTCGTATTGGCGCCGTTTAGGATGAGACTAAATACTGAATTCTGGCTGCGTTGATGAAACCTTTCCGCCTGGTCCTCGTGGCCGCGATGATCGTCATGCCCCTGCAGGAGGCGCTCGCCGCTGACTGGCAGTTGGTGTTGAGCGATCGCAACCGGCGCGTGGAGATCGATCGTTCCAGCATCTTCTCGTCCGACCGCGGCACCAAGGTGTCCTGGGGGCGCGTGGTGCTGACTAATGAGGAGGCTGCGAGCGCCGGTTACGCCACGATCAAGGCTCTGAATCGCTACGACTGCCAGAATCGTAGCTTCGTGACCGTCAAGCGCGTCTATCTCGACATCAGCGAAAATCTTGTGCGCGAGGAGTCAGTGGCCGACCAGACTCCGCTGCGCGTTACGCCCAATTCGGTGGATGAGCGGATGTGGCGTGAGGTGTGCAATCCGCCGTCCCCCGCGGATCTGCAAAAGCTTGCAGGCGAAGTGCAGAAGCTGGCAGAGGCCATGCAGCCCGCCGCAGCAACTGCGGCGAAGCCGACCCCGCCTGCCTCCGCAGCCGTTCCGCCTGCCTCCGCAGCCGTTCCGCCTGCCTCCGCAGCCGTTCCGTCTGTCGCACAGCCTGCATCCGGGCGCGACGCTTTGGCAGCGGAGCGAGGCGCCCGGCCGACCCCGATTGACGCGCGAGACACTTCCGTTCGTCCGATCCGTACTGCGGAAACAGCGCCGATGCCGGACCCGCCCAAGCCATCGGCCGCCGTCGATGCACCGGCCGCAGCCAGCGACGTGCCACCGGCCTCGATCGTGCCGCCCTTGCCGAGCATCAGACCGCCCAAACCTGACCCCGAAACGCTGGAGCCTCGACCCGGGCCGCAGGTCAGGGCCGAGGCTCCAGTGCCCACGGCGAAGCGCAGCACTCCCGCGCGCAAGGTTGAAGCCCCGCCGGAACCGCAGCCCGCCCGGGCAGCCTACAAGCCTCGCCCCCCCTCGCCGGTGGTGATGGCCAAAGCCCGTATCGAAGCACCGCAAGCGCAAGCGGCTGCCGCACAGACGCTTGCGCCCGATGCCCTCGAAGCCTTGCTGAACGCTCGGCGCCAGGGTGCGTCGGGTCCGGGATGGAGCTACGAGGGCGATACCGGCCCCGCAGCCTGGGGGCGGCTGCGTCCGGACTGGCGCACCTGTAGCGAGGGCATGCGCCAGTCGCCCATCGACCTGCGCGAAGGCCTGGCTGTCGACCTCGCCCCGATCAAGTTCCACTATCGCTCTACCGGCTTCCGTATTCGTGACACCGGCAACACGCTGCAGGTCGAAGTGGGCGGGGGGATGGGCATGGAGGTGCGCGGCGTACGCTACGAGCTTGAACGCTTCACCCTGCATCGGCCCTCGCCCGAGCGCATCGGCGGCATGGCCTACGACATGGCGATGTACCTGGAGCATCACAGCGCCGATGGGCGCCGCGCGATCCTGTCCGTTTTGCTTAAGACCGGCGCCGAGGCCGATCCTTTGCTGCAGACGCTGTGGAACAACCTGCCGCTCGACCGCGGCCGCGAATTCGTACCCGACGCGATCATTGATCTGGCCGCCTTTCTGCCCACCGATCCGGCACATTTCCTCTACATGGGCTCCTTGCCGACACCGCCCTGCACCGAGGACGTGGTGTGGGCGGTGATGAAAACGCCGGTGGGGATCAGCGACGACCAGCTTGCGCTCTTCGCGCGGCTCTATCCGCGCAACGCGCGCCCCATCCAGCCGACCAACGGTCGCCTCATCCTGGAATCGCGCTGACGTGTTCGCGCGACTGGGGCACCGGTGCAGCGCGCGGTTCCCTGACGGCAATCCATCCCGATCGCGGTGCACCAACTGCGCTAGAATGATGCGGTTTTTCCGTAATGGATGACGCTTTTGATTAGCGTCTGCTAATATTCCGCCAGGAGCTCCTGATGAATTTCGAGAAAGCGCGCTTCAATATGGTTGAGCAGCAGGTCCGCCCCTGGGAGGTGCTGGATCAGGACGTGCTCGACCTCCTCATGACGGTCAAGCGCGAGGAATACGTGCCCGCCACTGCGCGCGCGCTCGCCTTCGCTGAAGTCGAGATTCCGATCGGCTTTGGTCAGGTCATGCTCAAGCCGACGATCGAGGGCAAGGTGCTGCAGGCAGTGAAGGTGACCAAGTCGGATTCGGTGCTCGAAATCGGCACGGGCTCGGGCTTTTTCGCGGCGCTGCTGGCGGCGCGCGCGGAGTGGGTGCGAACGATGGAAATCGAGGCCGGACTGGTCAGGTTCTCGTCGGACAACCTGGCGCGCAACGGTGTGGAAAATGTCGTTGTGGTCCAGGGTGACGGCATCGACGGTTGGGCTGAGCGCGCGCCTTATGACGTCATCGTGGTGTCGGGCGGGTTGCAGTATGTGCCGCAGAGCCTGCTTGAGCAGCTCAAGGTTGGCGGCCGCCTGTTTGCCTTCGTTGGAGAGGCGCCAGTGATGAAGGCGCGCCTGATTACCTGTGAGAGCGAGGGCCGTTTCCGCACTGAAGATCTGTTCGAAACCGTCGTGCCGATGCTGCAGAATGCGCCGCAGCACGACCGTTTCACCTTCTGAGCAGGCCGCATGCGACAGATCAAGCCGCGTGAATTGGCCGACCGTCTGAACGACGATACGCAGGAAGCACCGTTGTTGCTCGACGTGCGCGAGCCTTGGGAGTTCCAGTATTGCCATATCGAGGGCTCGGTCACGATGCCGATGGGCAGTGTGCCGCTGCGCCATGCCGAATTCGACCGGGAGCGCGAGACCGTGTTGATCTGTCATCATGGCATGCGTAGCGCCCAAGTCTGCATGATTCTCGAACATCTAGGCTTCAAGAACGTGATCAACCTTGTGGGTGGTGTGGCCGGCTGGGCTACGCAGGTCGACCCCAAGATGCCGCATTACTGAGCGGCTGCACTTCCCCCGGAGAACTGAATGAAGCGCGCGTTGGCAATTTGTCTGACTGGTTTGTTCTCAAGCGGTGTCCTGGCGGCCGATCTGACCCAGGTTTACCAGGATGCGTTGGCGAACGATGCGAAGTTCTCCGCAGCTCGCGCCCAGTTCGAGGCGGGGCAGGAAAAACAGGTGCAGGGGCGTGCTGGCCTGTTGCCGCAGATCGGCCTGAACGCCAATGCGGGCTGGAGTGATGCCGAGATCGAGGCGCAGGGCCGCAAGACAACTGGCGACTACGGCAGCCGCGGCTACGGCGTTCAGTTGACGCAGCCGCTGTTCCGCTTGCAGAACTGGGTGCAGTTCAAGCAGGCCGAGTTGCAGACCGCGCTGGCTGGTGCACAGTTCGGGACGCAGAAGCAGGACCTGGTGCTGCGCGTAGCCGAAGCCTATTTCAACGTGCTCAATGCGCAGGATGCGGTGGCTGCAGTCACGCAGTTGCGCACTGCGGCGGGCGAGCAGCTCGAGCTGGCCAAGACCAGCTTTGAAGTCGGTACGGTGACCATCACCGACGTGCACGAGGCGCAATCGCGTTCCGACCTGGCGTCGGCGCAGGAGATCGCGGCGCAAAATCAGCTTGAGGTTGCGCGTCAGTCGCTGGCGCAGATCATTGGCAAGCAGCCCGAAACACTGGCCAGGCTGCGTGAAGGCGTGACGCTCGAGCGTCCCCAGCCTGACAACATCGCCGACTGGGCGAGTGCCGCGGAGTCGGGCAGTCTGGGCGTCCAGGCACAGCAACTGGCACGCGAGATCGCCGTGCGTGAGGTTGAGCGTGCGCGTGCAGGGCACATGCCCACCGTCGATCTGGTTGCTTCGCATGGTGTCAACCACAATCCGCAGCTGGCGACCGATCGCAGCCAGGCAACGACCATCGGCGTGCAGTTGAACCTGCCGCTGTATGCGGGTGGGCGCGTGTCGTCGGTGACGCGCGAGGCGGCAGCCCTGCGCATGAAGGCGGATGCCGATCTTGAGGACGCGCGCCGCACAGCAGCCCTTGCAGCACGTCAGTCCTGGCTTGGCGTCACCAGCGGGATGGCGCAGGTGAAAGCACTGGAAGCGGCGAAGGTGTCGTCGGCTTCGGCGCTCGAAGCCAACAAGCTGGGCTACGAAGTCGGGGTGCGCATCAATATCGACGTGCTCAATGCCCAGACCCAGCTTGCGGATACGCTGCAGCAACTGGCGCGTGCACGCTATGACACGCTGCTGGCGCAGCTGCGCCTAAAGGCGGCTGCGGGGACGCTGGGCGAGGACGACGTGCGCGCCATCAACGCCTTGCTCGTCCCCTGAGGCTCAGGCTCGGGCTTCAGCCCTCAGGGTTTCAGGTTTTCGAGCATTTCCAGCGTGCGCGCGCTTGCGCCACGGTCGGCCTCTGCAAAGGCCTTGCCAGCGGTGGCCATGGCGCCGCGTGTCGCCGCGTCGTCGAGCAGTTCGAGTCCGATGCAAATGCCGGTTTCGACATCGCTAGCGCGTCGCGCTGCGCCTGCACTGATCGCGTGCTCGGCTACCGCCGCGAAGTTGAAGGTGTGTGGACCGATGACGACCGGCGTGCCGCTGGCGCAGGCTTCGATCAGGTTCTGTCCGCCGAAGGGTAGCCAGCTTCCGCCAATCAGTGCGACGTCGGCCAGCGCGTAGTAGACGAACATCTCGCCCATCGAATCTCCCAGCCAGATCCGGGTATCGGCGTCCACGGCTGCGTTCGCCGAGCGTCGCTGCAGCCTCAGGCCGCGAGCGGAGGCCAGCTTTTCGACCTCATCGAAACGTTGTGGATGACGCGGAACCAGCACCAGCAACACCTCAGGTGGTGCGAGACGGGCAAACGCGTCGAGCAACAAGGCCTCTTCTCCGTCGCGTGTGCTTGCACCGAGCAGGAGCGGGCGATCGCCGGTCTGCGCGCGGAGGAACCGGGCGCGGGCGCTTGTGTCGTCGGGAGGGGTGATGTCGAACTTGATGTTGCCGGTCACCACCACGCGCCTTGCGCCCAGCGCGGACAGGCGCGCAGCGTCGGCCGCTGTTTGGGCGCCGATTGCGCTCAGCCCGCCGATCGTCATTGCACTGAGTGCAGGAAGCCTGGCATAGCGACGTGCCGAGCGTTCGGACAGGCGCGCATTGGCAAGCATCACCGGCACCTTGCGTCGGCGACAGGCGGCGAGCAGGTTGGGCCACAGCTCGGTTTCCATGATGACGCCGAATTGCGGACGAAAATGGCGCAGGAAGGCGTGGACGAAACAGCCGATGTCGTAGGGCAGATAGCAGCGCAGGATGCGGTGATCGCCCTTGAACAGATCTTTCGAGGTCTCGCGCCCGGTGGGTGTCATGTGGGTGAGCACGATGCTGTGCTCGGGCCAGCGTTCAAGCAGGGCCTTGATCAGGGGTTCGGCGGCGCGTGTTTCTCCCACGGAAACCGCGTGCACCCAGATGACCTGGGCCGGTGCGCGCACCGCGTAGCGGCCGAAGCGCTCGCCAAGGTGTTTCAGGTAGCCCGGCTGACGTCGTCCGCGCCAGACGAGGCGCAACAATACGAAGGGCAGGGCCAGAAGCCACAACAGGGTGTAGGGCAGGCGGGTCAACATCGAGTCGGGTGGCAATGGGATGGCGCAAGTATAAGCAAGGATGCGGATGGCGGTGACGCCATGCTGCCGTGGCGTCTGCATGCGATAATTCGCGCCTTACGTTCTTGCTTGTCACGACCCTCATGAAAATTCTCGTAACCGGCGCCGCCGGATTCATCGGCATGCATGCCTCCGAACGCCTGCTTGCGCGCGGCGACGAAGTGATCGGCCTGGATAACCTCAACGATTACTACGATCCGACGCTCAAGGAGGCGCGCCTTGCACGCCTGACGCCGCAAAAGTCCTTCCGCTTCGTGAAGATGGACGTCGCGGATCGCCCCGGCATGGAGCGACTGTTTGCAGAGGAGAAATTTGACCGCGTGATACACCTCGCGGCCCAGGCGGGGGTGCGTTATTCGCTGCAGAACCCGCATGCCTACATCGACAGCAACGTAGTCGGCTTCATGAACATTCTCGAAGGCTGCCGGCATTCCAAGGTACAGCACCTGGTATACGCGTCCAGCTCCAGTGTTTACGGCGGCAACACCAAGATGCCGTTTTCCGAGCGCGACAGTGTCGATCATCCGGTCAGCATCTATGCGGCGACCAAGAAGGCCAACGAGCTGATGGCGCACACCTACAGCCACCTCTATGGCCTGCCGACCACCGGCCTGCGCTTTTTCACCGTGTATGGTCCCTGGGGGCGGCCGGACATGGCCTTGTTCCTGTTTACCAAGGCCATCATCGAGGGGCGGCCGATCGACGTCTTCAACCACGGCAAGATGAAGCGTGACTTCACCTTCGTGGACGACATCGTCGAGGGCGTGATCCGCACGCTCGATCGCACTGCGGCTGCTGATGCCGCCTTTGATTCGAACCAGCCTGATCCTGGCCGCAGCAATGCGCCCTACCGTGTTTTCAATATCGGTAACAACGATCCGGTGGAGTTGATGGCGTTCGTTGCGGCCATCGAGGACACGCTGGGCATGAAGGCGCAGAAGAACTTCATGCCCCTGCAGGATGGCGACGTGCCCTCGACCTATGCCGATACCGACGAGCTCAACGCCTGGACCGGTTTTGCGCCGGCCACCAGTGTCAAGGACGGTGTTGCGCGTTTCGTCGCCTGGTATCGTGATTACTATCGCGTCTAAGCCCTGAGCCGCAGCCAACGAAGGTCGGAGGCGGCTTGCCGCGGTGTTACTGACTCTTGATCATGGTGCCGACGCCGTGATCGGTCAGGATCTCGAGCAGCAGGCAATGTTCGACGCGACCATCGATGATGTGCACCGACTTCACGCCGTTGCGCGCTGCATCCAGGGCAGAGCCAATCTTTGGCAACATGCCGCCCGACAGGGTGCCGTCGGCCACCAGCCCATCGATTTCAGAGGGCGTCAGGCCAGTCAGCAGCTTGCCTGCCTTGTCCAGTACGCCGGGGGTGTTGGTCAGCAGCATCAGCTTCTCGGCTTTCAGAATTTCGGCGAGCTTGCCGGCGACGACGTCGGCGTTGATGTTGTAGGTTTCACCTTCTTCGCCCACGCCGATTGGGGCGATCACCGGGATGAAGTCGCCTTGGTCGAGAAACGAGATCAGGCTGGGGTCGATGCTGGTGATCTCGCCCACCTGGCCGACGTCGATCAGATCGCCCAGCGGGGCGTCGAGCTTTTGCATGCGCAGTTTCTTGGCGCGGATGAAGCTGGCGTCCTTGCCGGTCAGGCCCACCGCCTTGCCGCCCGCCTGGTTGATGAGATTGACGATTTCCTTGTTAACCTGGCCACCGAGCACCATCTCGACCAGTTCCATGGTCTCGGCGTCGGTGACGCGCATGCCCTGGATGAACTCGCCCTTCTTGCCGACGCGTGCGAGCAGACTTTCGATCTGAGGGCCGCCGCCATGCACCACGACCGGGTTCAGGCCGACGAGCTTCAGCAATACGACGTCGTGCGCAAAACACTCTTTCAGGCGGGGGTCGGTCATCGCGTTGCCGCCATACTTGATGACGATGGTCTTGTCGAAGAAGCGCTTGATGTAGGGCAGGGCCTCGGAGAGGATCTCAGCCTTGCGCGCAGGCGTGACGGACGGGGCGGGGTGGTTGTCGGTCATGAAGACGTCCTTTTTTCAGTGCGGATCAATGGCCTGCAGTTTACTGCGCTCTTCCCCGTTGTGCTCGCGATCTCAGCGGCCTGACCACGCCCTGAATGACAAAGCCCGCATCCGCGCCCTGGTTTGGCGCGAATGCGGGCTCTAAAGCAGCCTTGAAGGGCTGGCCGGCGGCAGACCCGCAGTGGGCTCAGTCGATGCTCAGGCGCCTAGCCTGCGCTTCGGCTTTCTTCGGCAGCACCAATTCAAGAACGCCGTCGTTGAACTTGGCCGAGGCCTTGGCTTCGTCGATTTCCTGACCGAGCTGGAAGCTGCGGGAAACCTTGCCGAAATAGCGTTCCGTGCGCAGGACCTTGTCGCCCTCCTTGGTTTCCTTTTCCTGTTTGCGCTCGGCACTGATCGAGACCACCGGGCCATCGATATGGACGTGGATGTCTTCCTTCTTCATGCCCGGCAGTTCGGCATGGACTTCGTATCCGTCCGCCTTTTCCTTCACGTCAACGCGCATCTGCGGGGCGTCGGTGTTGATGCCGACAAGCGACTGGCCGCCAAAATCGACTGGGCGGACGAAAAAACCGCGGAAGAAATCTTCCAGCGGATCCGGGCGACGGGTGAGGTTGTTGCTCATGTCTGGGTCTCCTTTGCTCGAAGTCTGCCGGCAGGATTCCGGCCTCATTCCGGATATGGGTGCCCAGGCACCTTTTTCAAGGCCTGTGCCGGGGCTGGCAGTCTATGATCCCGTGGGTATCTGCCGAGACCATTCGAAAATGGATGTTGCTGCTTCCACCCTCCCCAATCGCTGCCCGCGCTGCGCAGCGGCATTCGCTTGAGGCATGCGTACCGGCCAGGCCAACTGCTGGTGCGCCTCCTTACCGCCCGCGCTTGTCGTGCCGCCGGCCGAGGACTCGCTGCAGGGCGAAGCCTGTTATTGCCCGTACTGCCTCGCCACGCTTATCGAGGCTCGGTCCGTGGCAGCGGATCCTTAGTGGCCTCGGCGTCGTCTTCGACGAGCTCGACCGTGAATGCGATGCCCTGGTCGGCCCAATAGGCGGTGGTCTCGTCGATAATCTCGAGGGCCGTGGCCAGGGTCTGCGGATCCGCATGGCGTAGCTGTCCTGGCTGGAGCAGGGCAAGTCGATAGCCTGACGCGGGTAGCCAGGACAGGTCGGTGAGGCAGTCGGCCAGCGCATCCCAGTTGAACCCGAACCAGGGCGGAAGCTCAAACGCGCCGGCGAAGCGCTCAATCAGCGCGGCCTTGCTGGTGCAGTCAGACAGATCGATACGCACTTCGAGCGGTGGATTGGCGGGCGTTGCAGTCATGGGTGCGGCTCTACCTGGCGGAAGCTTCGGTAATGGTCATCGGTGTAGTAGAAGACCACGGGCGGGTTGCCACCGCTAACGATACGGCGTGCGCCGCGGTCACGACTGCCGGGCGTGCTCACCGTGAACTCGCGATAGTAGCCGCGCGGTCTTGGGGGCAGCAGGCGCTCCCGGTTCTGAAAGACGGTGCCGTCCTTGCGATGGGCGAAGGGGCCACCCTGCTGTATGAGTGCGAGGGTGTCGAGTGCTTCGGGCGGCAGGTCGGTGCCCGCATTCGGGCCGCCTGGACTGCACCCCGCCAGCAGCATGACGAGCAGGATCAGGCGAAGGCAAAGACTGCGGAGCATGGTCGAAAGCGTGCCTTGGCGGCTCAGGTGCTGCGGGAGGGGCGTGACATCACCCGCGACGGTCGAATCCCGTAGCGTTGGATCAGCGCATGCATGAATTCGGTGATTGCCGTCAGGCGCGGATTGGCGGGAGACAGGCGGTGGGCACGCTGGATCAGGTTGCGCGCCTGCGCAGCGAAGGCGTCGTTCCAGCCGCGGTTTTCGATGTGACGCAGCAGGGCCAGTGCGGCGTTGAACAGCACATGTGGATTGCCTGGTAGTTTCCGTGCTGCATTCATCATCTCGGCCACGGCGCCATCGTAGTCGCCTGCCTGCGCCTTTTCGGCGCCAGTGGTGACGAGCGACTTGACTTCGGCCTGGATGCCGGCCTCGATCTGTTGCGACAAGGACCCCAGGCCACGCGCCTCCAGCACCGCACGGGTGGTTTCGATCGTCTGGTCGTCGGCTGCCGTACGCAGCAGGTCGGCGACGAGTTCCTTGGCCTGATCGTCAAACTGTTGATCGAAACAGGTCTTGATCATGTCCTGGCGCAGGCCGACCGACAGTTCGCGCACGTTGCCACTCGCGCGCAGCGCCATCGTCAAGGCCTGCTGGGCGCGCGTGCGGTCGTTGCTGTGGGCATGGACGAGCGCGGAGCACACGGCCTTGCACAGCTCGCCCTTTGGCTGTCGCCCCATTTGACGATCCAGATCGGCCATCGTCGACTGGGCGTCTCCCAGTTTGTCCTGCGCGAGTTGTGCCTGCAGCAGCCGGACATGGTCTTCCGGATCGCGAAATTCCGAGTAGCTGCCCTTGCGCACGACCTCTGCCATGGCTTTCTCGGCGCCGGCCGGGTTGCCGGTTGCTAGCGACAGGGTGCCCAGATGGCGCAGACGGGCGACTCGATGCGGGGCGAGTTCGGCAGCCGCGGCGAGCGCGGCACAGGCGTCATCGGGGCGTCCGGTGAGCTCGTGAATCTGTGCAAGCAGTTCGTAGGCGGCGATGAAGCGCTCGTTCCTTACCAATACGCCGCGCACCATCTCCTCGGCTTCGACGTACTGTTTCCGGATGACCAGCATGCGCGCCAGGCCGAGTTCCGCCCACGGAATGCTGTGTGCGCCGAGTATCTCCCGGTAGAGCTTCTCGGCTTCGCCCGGCTGACCGATGCTGGCGTGGATCTGCGCCTGGAGTCGCATCAGGTCGGTCAGGTATTGGGGGTTTTCGTTGCGTGCGCCGCGGCAGTATTCGATTGCGCCAACGGGGTCGCCCAGGCGCATCAACTGCCATGCCGGCAGGAAGGCATCGCGCTTTTGCAACGCGCGTAACAGTCGTACGCGCAGCGTTTCGGCGTTGAGCGGTTTGAGGATGTAGTCGTTGGGGGTGAGTTCGCAGGCACTCACTACGCGGTCGTAGTTGCGTTCGCCGGTGATCATGACAAACACGGTATCGAGTGGAATGATCTCGTTCGAGCGAAGATCTTCCAGCAGGTGCTGGCCATCCTGCCCCTCACCCAGGTTGTATTCGCACAGGACGAGGTCGAAGCGCTGCTCACGCAGGCGGCGCATGGCCATCGTTGCCGATCCGGCAAACTGGGCGGCCTCGACTCCGATCGAACTCAACATGGTGCGCAGATGCGCACGCATGGTGGGCTGACTTTCGACGACGAGGACTTCTAGTTCTTGCGGGAGGAGCATCTGTGATGGCGCCAGATGCACGCGATGGCGTGCCTTGTTCGAAGATTACGGCATCGCGACGGCAATCTGAAGCGGGTGGTGGTGCGATTCGGCCATCGGCGCATGATGACGCTGCGGGCGTCGCCGTAGCTGATATCCACACGGAATATCAGTCAGTGGCGACGCCCGCCGCAGGGGGTGACGAGCACTACAGACGGGGTTCAGTCCTTGCTGACTTCGATCTGCGTGTCCATTTTCTGGCGCAGGCGGATGTGCAGTTCGCGCAGTTGCTTGTCGTCAACTTCTCCCGGGGCGTTGGTGAGCAGACACTGGGCGCGCTGGGTCTTGGGGAAGGCGATGACGTCGCGGATGGACTCGGCACCGGTCATCATGGTCACGATCCGGTCGAGGCCAAAGGCCAGGCCGCCGTGTGGCGGTGCGCCGTATCGAAGCGCGTCGAGCAGGAAGCCGAACTTGATTTGCTGCTCTTCGGGGCCGATGTTGAGCGCTTCGAACACCCGGGCCTGCACGTCGGCGCGATGGATACGCACCGAGCCGCCGCCGATCTCCCAGCCGTTCAGCGCCAGGTCGTAGGCCTTGGCGAGGCACTCACCTGGATTGGTGGTGAGCAGCTCGAGGTGCTCGTCCTTCGGGCTGGTGAAGGGATGGTGGCAAGCGACCCAGCGCTTGTCGTCCTCGTCGTATTCGAACATCGGGAAGTCGACCACCCACAGCGGGCACCAGGCCTGGCCGGTAAGGTAGCCCTTTTCGTGGCCGAGCTTGATGCGCAGGGCGCCCATGGCGTCGTTGACCACCTTGGTCTTGTCGGCGCCAAAGAAGATCAGGTCGCCCGACTGCGCACCGGTGCGCTCAAGAATGGTGCGTAGCGCGGTCTCGTTCAGGTTCTTGACGATCGGTGACTGCAGTCCTTGCTCGTTAGGCTGGGTGACGTCATTGACCTTGATGTAGGCGAGCCCTCTGGCGCCGTAGATGCCAACGAACTTGGTGTATTCGTCGATCTCGCCGCGGGTCAGGGTGTTACCGCCGGGCACGCGCATCGCCGCAACGCGGCCGCCCGAGGTGGCGGGGCCGCTGAAGACCTTGAAGGCCACGTCCTGCACCGCATCGGTGACATCCGTCAGCTCCAGAGTGACGCGCAGGTCGGGCTTGTCCGAGCCATAGCGGCGCATGGCCTCGGCGTAGCTCATGCGCGGGAAGGGCGCGGGCAGCTCGACCTCGAGCGCTTCCTTGAACACGAAGCGGATCATCTCTTCGACCAAGGCGGTGATTTCGTGCTCGTTCAGGAACGAGGTCTCGAGGTCGACCTGGGTGAATTCGGGCTGGCGGTCGGCGCGCAGGTCTTC
>DAORUJ010000079.1:0-14488 GCA_035433105.1 Thauera sp. | reverse complement strand
AGGCACGCCGCTACGACGAGCAGCTGCAGAAATGGACCACCGCCCAGGTCACCAACCAGTATTCGCTGTCGGCGCTCAACGTTGGCCAGGCCGCAATCATCGCGATCGCCGTCACCGTCATGATGTGGCAGGCCGCCGCCCGCGTAGCCACGGGCGAGATGACGATCGGCGATATCGTGCTGGTCAACGCCTTCCTGATCCAGCTTTATATCCCGCTCAACTTCCTGGGCGTGTTGTATCGGGAGATCCGCCAGTCGCTGACCGACATCGAGCGCATGTTCGGGCTGATGCACCAGCATCGTGAAATTGCCGACGCGGCCGACGCCTTGACGCTGCAATCCGGTCCGGCCAGCGTGCGCTTCGAAAACGTCAGTTTTGCCTACGATGCCAAGCGCCCGATCCTGTTCGACGTCGATTTCGACGTTCGTGCCGGCAGTACGGTGGCGGTCGTCGGCCACTCCGGCTCGGGCAAATCGACGCTGGCGCGGCTGCTGTACCGCTTCTACGATGTGTCGAGCGGGGCGATCCGGATCAATGGCCACGACCTGCGCCAGCTCAGCCAGGACAGCCTGCGCGGCGCCATCGGCATCGTGCCGCAAGACACCGTGCTGTTCAACGACAGTCTGTTCTACAACATCCAGTACGGCCGCCCGACCGCGACACGCGAGGAAGTGGACGCCGCTGCCCGCGCCGCGCAACTTGAGGACTTCATCCGCCAGCTACCGGATGGCTACGAGACGCGCGTCGGCGAGCGCGGGCTGAAGCTGTCGGGGGGAGAAAAGCAGCGCGTCGCGATCGCACGCGCGCTGCTGAAGAACCCGGCCATCCTGATCTTCGACGAAGCCACCTCGGCGCTCGACTCGAAAACCGAGAAAGCCATCCAGGCCCAGATCGAACGCGCCGCCGAAGGCCGCACCGCGCTGGTGATCGCGCATCGGCTGTCGACGATCATGGATGCGGACGAGATCATCGTGCTCGACGGCGGGCGCATCGTCGAGCGCGGGCGACATGCTCCACTGCTCGCGCAGGGCGGCATCTACGCACAGATGTGGATGCTGCAGCAGCAGGAAGAACAGAGGGCAGGCGAGGCTGCGACCTAGCGCCGCGCAAATGAACAACGGCGCCAAGGGCGCCGTTGTTCATTTGACTGCAGCGACGGGCCTGGCGTCAGACCGAACCTCAGACCGACTGCTTGCGGGCCCGCATGGCCACCATGCCGAGAAAGGCCAGACCGGCAAGCGCGAGCGAGCCCGGCTCGGGAACACTGCCACCACCACCATTGCTCGGTTTGATCGTGCCGCCGACACTGGCAATCTTGAGATAGTCATAATCACCACTCAGCGAAACGCCAGTGCCGGAAGTATAGGCGCCCGCACCAATCAGCCAGAAGCTCGAATACGTGTTGGCAAAAGTGCCCGTGGTGGTCCCGAGATCCTTGGGCGCCATACCGATGTCGGCGTAGTTTCCGACCAAGGTCCAACCCCGGCTGGTCAGATTCTTGAACGTGCCGCCATCCAGCGAAGTTGCCGCGGTCAACGAGTCGGAGCCGGTAAAAGCCATGACGAAAATATCGGAATCCGTTTGTATCCAGTCGGCATTGACCGACTCAAGCCTCACCTGCTGATCAAAACTCAGCAGGGCTACTTCAAAGCCCGCCTTATTGTCCAGCGAGTGCTGACCATCCGACGACGACTCTCCGCCGACCCCAATGCCGCTACCGCTCCAGTAACCCACCGTGGTCTGGTAAATATCGAGGCCATTAAGGGTATTAGCGTTATTGGACGTACCGCTGCTCGCCTTCCAGCCTGACACCAAGGGATTGTTGGCCGACGAATTGGTCAAATTCCAGTCCGTCGCCGCAACCGCGCCCAGCGAACCTGCACACAGCGCGGTAGCGACAGCCATCCTGATTGCGATCGATTTCATTGTTGTTCTCCTGAGCTTCAGTTGTTTGAACAACTCATAGCAAAAAACAGGCCTGAATTAAAAAACCACTTATAAACAGCAGCTTGTAAAACTAAAAAGCCAAATACGTTGGCAAATGTCAAATTTCCCGACACTACTGAAGCTCTTTGTTCAGCGCGCGTGCCTCGCCGACCCATGTCCCCGCAGGGCTGCCCTGCAGGGCAAGCTGTAGTTCGGCACGTGCTTCCTGTGGACGCCCGAGCCGGGCGAGCACATAAGCCAGATGCCAGCGGATTTCGGCGTCCTGCGGCGCGCGCAGGCGCGCATCGCGCAGATGACGCATGGCCTCATCCAGCCGTCCCGCCCGCGCCAGCGACCATCCCAGCGTATCGACCACCGTTACCTCACCCGGCGCAAGCGCCAGTGCTTTCTCGGCCACCGCCACGGGATCACCTTCGCCAAGCGCAATTAGGGCATTGGCCAGATTGTTGAACACCCCCGCGCCTGCCTGACCACTGGCGATGAGGCGCTCATACTGTTCGCGCGCCGCCTTCCAGTTGCCCTCGCGCATCCTTAGCTCAGCAAGTATTTCGCGCGCTTTCGGATCCTCGCCCTGCTCCGCAAGCCAGCGCTCGAGCAAGGGCACGGCTGACTCTGGCTCGCCCTTCAGCACGGCGAGGCTGGCCCGCCGCTGCAGCAGCGCGAAAGAAGGCTGATGCTTGAAGGCATCCTGATAGTGCAGCTCTGCATCGGCAAAACGCTGGCGACGGACCGCCACATCGCCCGCCAGACGCAATCCGCTGATACTCGCAGGGTGGGCGGTGCGCAAGGCGGCGATGAGCGCATCAACTGCCGCCGGTGCGACAGAATCATCGAGCAAGGCCGCTTCAAGCTCCAGCACCATCGCCGCCTCATCCCCGGGCTTGCCCTGCAGCGCTTTCTGCGCGGCATACGTGGCGCCGGCCGGGTTCGATGCCCGCAGCTGCATATAGCCGACACGCACCAGGCGTGCGGCATCGAACTCGGCCTGTTTCGTCATCTCACGCAGCGTTTGCTGAGCGGCCTTGCCGTCACCGATGTCGATCTGGGCTTCGACAAGGGCGGCGAGCGCGGATAGATCCGAACTGCGCCGCAGGGCCAGCGTCTTGGCCGCATCCAGCGCACCCTCCCGGTCACCCACCGCCGCCCTGGCCTTGATCAGCGCGAGGGCAAAAACCGCATCCGCCGGGCGCTCGGCAGCCGCCTTCTCGAACCAGCGGATGGCCTCGGCGGCATTGCCGGCGCGCTGCTCAAGAACACCGGACTCATACATGGCGACCGCATCGGTACGATTTTTCTTCAGCATCGCAGCGTAAGTCTGACGTGCCTCGGCAAGCCTCCCCTCGGCTACGGCAAGCCGGGCGAGATTCAGCCGCGCAGGTAGAAAATCGGCGTCTTGTTTCAGGGCAGCGTTGTACGCAGCCTTTGCTCCGGCAGCGTCACCACTGGCGCTGCGCATCCCGCCCAACAGGTTCAACGCCGTCGGATTGCCCGGCAAGGCCTCACTGGCACGCTGAGCAATCGCCACCGCGTCCTTTGCCTGCCCCTGCCGCATCAGGATGTTTGCCAGCGCATTGGCAGTGATGAGATCGGTCGGCGTTTGCTCGAATGCCACCCGCAAGCTCTCTAATGCAGCCTCCGTTTCACCCGCGCCAAGACGGCTGAAGCCCAGGGCAGCCTGGGCACGCCCGTCACCGATCCGCGCTGCCTTTTCGAGAAATTCACTCGCCCGCCCATAACGCCGCTGCGCAAGATTCACCCGTCCCAGCAGCTCCAGGGCCTGCGCGTCCTCGGGTTGCAGGCGCAGCACATATTCGAGCAGCCCGGTTGCCCGCGCGTAGTCCCGCATGTCGAGATAGATCGACGCCAGCAACCTGCGCGCGCCGAGATTGTTCGGGTAGCGCGCGACAGCCGACTCGAGATACCGCTGCGCCTTCTCGAGCTGGCGAACGGCGTGATGCGCCAGGCCACCCACCATCAACAACTGCTCGTGCCCCGCCACCCATTCAGCGGGCAGGGCATCGACTAGGCCAGCGGCGTCTGCGAGGTACCTGGCCGCCGCCGCCGCATCACCCTGGCGCTCGGCAATCAGGGCCAGCAGATAGGCGGCCCTGGGCTCGATCGGCCCACCCTGGATCGGCACAAGCGCGGTACGTGCTTCGTCATCGCGGCCAAGATCAACCAGGATGCCTGCACGAGCAACGATTGCATCGACGAGCCCCGCATCGAGCTCGACCGCACGCTCGTAATCCTTCAGCGCCGCCGCCAGGTCACCGCGGGCATGCGCGACAGAGGCGCGGGCATTGAAGGCGGGGGCGAAATCCGGGCCATGGCGCACGGCCAGTTCGGCGCGCTCAAGCGCAAGGTCAAGCCTGCCGCCGGCGATCAGCATCGGCACCTCGGCGGCAGGGGGAAGCGGCGATGCGGGGTCGAGCGCGCGAGCTTCGGCGAAGCTGCTTTCAGCCTCGGCGCCCTTTCCCAGCGCAACCTGCGCCGTCCCACGAAGGGTCAACACCTGCAAGCGGGTCGGCGCCGGCAGCCCTTCGGCAGCGATCGTTTCCAGCAACACCGAAGGCCGCCCCTGCAGCAGATAGATGCGTGCCATCGGCACCGCTACTTCGGCACGACTCACCCCGAGCCGCAACGCTTCGCGAAACGCCACCTCGGCGGGCCCTACATCCCCTTCGCGCAGATAGGCTTGAGCCAGCAGAAGATGCGCAGCAAGCATGCTGCGATCTTCCTGCAGCGCGTTCTTGAGCTGAATGATCGCACCGGCGACATCCTGCTGCTCAAAGCGCTTCAGGCCGTTTTCATAGTAGCGGCTGGCCACGGCCGGATCGGCCAGGGCGGACGCAGACAAAAACAAGGAGGCTAGACCCATTGCGAAGCTTTGGGCAAGCGGACGGTGAGCGCGTTTCATGGCTGGCAAAAACCCGTTTTGGCGAAGACAGACTATATCGAGCGCCTCTGGATGAGCCTGTGAAATTCGTCATAATCACCACGAACAACACCAATAGCATAGAGCCCCGCACCCTCACGCGTGTCATGCACTGGTTCGCTGCGGCTGCAGTCCCGTAGAATCTAAATACGATCACATTTTCTTATTGCCGATGGATACCCACGGTTCCGCCCCGTTTCTGAGGGAAATCATTTTGTTCCTCACGCTGGCAGGGGTGCTGATCCCCCTGCTCGGGCGGCTGCGGATCAATCCAGTGCTGGGTTTTCTCGCCATCGGTACGCTGCTCGGCCCCTATGGCCTGGCCTCGTTCGCTGCGCAGTGGCCGTGGCTGTCGTGGCTGACTTTCGATCGGCCCGAGGACGTCGAGTTTCTGGCCGAACTCGGCGTGATTTTCCTGATGTTCATGATTGGGCTGGACATGTCGGTGGTTCGACTATGGTCGATGCGCCGCCTGGTATTCGGCCTCGGCGGCTTGCAGGTGGTGCTGACCGCAGCTGCAATCGGCATGCTTGCGGCGCGCTTTGGCAACGGCATCGAGGCTTCGGTCATCCTCGGCGTGGTGCTGGCCTTCTCATCCACCGCAATCATCATGCAGTTGCTGATCCAGCGCCGCGAACTGGGCACACCGCTGGGGCAGTCGGCGTTTGCGATCCTGCTGTGTCAGGACCTGGCGGTGGTGCCCTTGCTGGTGCTGATCAGCATTCTCGGCTCGGATGCGGGCGAAGGCAGCTTCAGCATCCTGCTCGCGAGTGCAGCCCTGAAGGGCGTGCTGACGGTCGCAGCCCTTTACCTGGTCGGTCGGCGTATCGTGCGCCCACTGTTCCACCAGATCGCCTCCGACCGTCAACCCGACACCTTTACCGCGTTGACGCTGCTGACCACCCTCGGTGTCGCCGCGCTGACCTATTCGGCTGGCCTGTCGATGGCCCTCGGCGCGCTGCTGGCGGGCCTGATCATTGCCGAAACCGAATTCCGCCATGAAGTCGAGATCACCATCGAACCTTTCAAGGGCTTGCTGATGGGGCTCTTCTTCCTGTCGGTAGGCATGGGGATCGACCTGCGCGCGCTGATCGACCAGCCGCTGTGGATTCCGCTCTCGGTCGTCGGCCTGCTGGCGCTCAAGGGTTTGATCGTGGCCGTGCTGCTGCGCCTGTTCGGCCTGTCGTGGGGGCGGGCAACCGAAGGCGGTCTCTTGCTCGGCCAGGGTGGCGAATTCGCCTTCATCGTCATCGGCCTTGCGCTCAGCTTCGACCTGATCGAACGTCCGGTCGGGCAGTTCATGCTGATCGTGGTCGGCGTGTCGATGCTGGTGGCGCCACTCGTGGCACGCCTGGGCCAGAGCCTGGGCGATGCGATCGACCGCCGCATCGTGCCAGCCAGGCCGCCGGAGGATGCCGTGCTCGGCGAGTTGAACGGGCACGTCATCATCGCCGGCTATGGCCGCGTGGGACAGATGGTCGGCCAGATGCTGGCCGAGCAGGGCGTGAGCTTCGTCGCCATCGAGCATGACGCCAAGACCGTGGCACAGCACCGCAAGGCGGGGGCGCCGCTGGTGTTCGGCGACGCCAGCCGCCCGGAACTGCTGCGCAAGCTGCACGTCGAGCGTGCCCGCGCCGTGGTGCTGACGATGGACCACACGGCGGCGGCCACCCACGCGGTGCAGGGCATCCGCCGGATCCGGCCCGGGATGCAGGTCATCGCCCGCGCGCGCGACGAAAAACATGCCTTGCTGCTGCGCGAGGCCGGGGCGTCGATCGTCGTACCGGAAACGCTCGAATCGAGCCTCAAACTGACGGGATCGGTACTCGAAGCGCTGGGTGTCCCACCCGACGCCACCACACGCCTGCTCGAGCAGGAGCGTGAACGCCGCATCATGGCGCTGCGCGACTAGCCGCCGCCCTGCCCAGGACACGCCCTGCCCGCGACCACTCCAGGAATCGTATGAACTTCAACGCGCGCGCGCGCAAGCCCCGCATCGCCCTGATCGCCACTGGCGGCACCATCGCCGGCACTGCAGATTCGCCTACCGACATCGCTGGATACAGCGCCGGGCAGCTTGCCGCCGCGGACCTGGTTGCCGCCGTGCCGCAACTGGCGGCACTGGCCGAACTGCGCACCGAACAGGTGTTCAACATCGACAGCAAGGACATGAGCCCCGCGCACTGGCTGATCCTGTTGCGTCGCGTACAGACTATTGCAGACGATGCCGAGGTCGACGGCGTGGTGATCACACACGGCACCGACACCCTGGAAGAAACCGCCTACTTCCTGCATATCACCCTCGCCACCACCAAGCCGGTGGTGATGACCGCTGCGATGCGCCCCGCCACAGCCTTGTCGGCAGACGGCCCGCTCAACCTCTACCAGGCCGTGCAGCTTGCCTGCCGCCCCACCGCCGGTCGCGCGGGCGTGCTCGCGGTGCTTGGCGATCGCATCCTGCCCGCCGCACAGATCAGCAAGCGCCATCCCTCAGCGGTCGACGCGTTCACTGCAATCGACGCCCTGACTGTCAGCGCCAGCGACGCGCAGCTGCACGCTCTCGCTCCCCAGCGTTACAGCCGCATCCGCCTACCCGACCACCTGCAGGCACTGCCGCCGGTCGAGCTGCTGACCCTCGGCGCCGGCAGTTCGCCCGCCCTGGCGTCGGCGGTGGTGCGCGCACTGGCGCGCGCCAGCCTGCTGAGCGGAGCAGCAGGGCTCGTTCTCGCCCTGCCCGGCAACGCCAGCCTGCCCGCCAGCTGGGAAACTGCGATCGAACAGGAATTGCCGCACTCGGTGCCGGTGGTGCTGGCCAGCCGCTGTGGTGGCGGCGTGAGCGCGCACCGCCCCAACCGCCCCAGCAACTGGCTGCAATCCAGCACGCTCGATGCGCTGAAGGCGCGCGTGCGTCTGATCGTCGGCCTGGGCGCAGGCTTGCGCGGTGTGCGCCTGAAGCGCTGGTTCGAGCGCGGCTGAGCCTACAGGCCGGGGTCGCTGCCGCCGCCGACCAGTGCCATCTCCACCATCGGCCGCCTCAGGTGGGGCGCAAAGCCTTCGATGAAGGCGTACACATAGGCGCGCAGCCAGGCACGCTTGCGCAAGCCAATGCGGGTCGTGCTCGATTCGAACAGGTGCGACGCGTCCGCCATACCCAGCCGCCGGTCTTCTTCCGGGTCGTAGGCCATGCGCGCGAGAATGCCGATACCCAGGTCCATCTCGACGTACTTCTTGATCACGTCCGAGTCGATTGCCGAAAGCACGACATTGGGCTTGAGCCCACGCCCGAGGAAGGCCTTGTTGATCAGGCCGCGCCCCGTAAAGGCGTCGTCGTAGGTGATGAGCGGATGGCGCGCAATCGCCTCCAGCGTCAGCGGTGACTCGCGCAGGATGGGGTGACGCGGGGTGGCGACGACACAGCGGTTCCACTGGTAGCAGGGCAGCATCACCAGGTCGTCGTAGTCGGCAATGGCCTCGGTCGCGATGGCGATGTCGGCGGTGCCATCGAGCACCATCTCACAGACCTGCTGCGGGTTGCCCTGGTGCAACGAAAGCCTGACCTGCGGGTAGCGCAGCATGAAGCGGCGGATCACGTCGGGCAGCACATAGCGCGCCTGGGTGTGGGTGGTCGCAATCGAGAGTTCGCCCACTGCTTCGTTGGCGAATTCATCACCGATCTGCTGCAGATTGTCGAGGTCGCGCAGCACGCGTTCGGCAACTGCCAGCACGGCCCGGCCCGGCGCAGTGACCTCGACCAGACGCTTGCCATGGCGGGCGAAGATCTCGATGCCGAGCTCGGACTCGAGCTGGCGGATCTGCTTCGACACCCCGGGCTGGGAGGTAAACAGTGCATCGGCAGCGTCCGAAACATTCAGGCCGCGACGGGCCACTTCATGGATGTAGCGCAGTTGCTGAAGGTTCATGATGACTTTTATATAACAATTAGTTCTTAAAGTCTAACCTCAAGCCCCTTCTTGCGCTTAAGTGAAATCCTTACGATGCACCGCACCATCCAGGAGCGCATCACATGGACTTCGCCTACACCCTCGCCGGATTCGCAGTTGGCGCCATCGTCGGTCTGACCGGCGTGGGGGGCGGCTCCTTGATGACGCCGCTGCTGGTGCTGATGTTCGGCATTCACCCTTCGGTCGCGGTCGGCACCGACCTGCTCTACGCCGCCATCACCAAGGCCGGCGGCACGCTCGCCCACGGACTCAAAGGCACGGTGGACTGGAAGATCACCCGCCTGCTCGCCACTGGCAGCCTGCCGGCCGCAGTCATCACCCTGGTACTGGTCGGCCGCTATGCCCCGGGCGGCATCGATGGTGCCGCCAGCCTGATCAAGGTCGCGCTTGGCGTCGCCCTCGTCCTGACCGCGGTGGCCCTGATCTTTCGCAAGCGTATCCAGGCCTTTGCACTCGCCCGCTCCAGCGGCCAGCCCAACCCGGCACGCACCGCGCGCCTGACCATCCTCACCGGGGCGGTACTCGGCGTGCTGGTGTCCATTTCTTCGGTAGGCGCCGGCGCGCTCGGCGTCACCGCCTTGTTCTTCCTTTACCCGGCGATGCCCGCGCTGCGCATCGTCGGCTCGGACATCGCCCATGCCGTGCCGCTCACCGCAGTGGCGGGCATCGGCCACTGGATGCTCGGCAGCATCGACTGGTTTCTGCTCGGCAGCCTCCTGATCGGCTCGCTGCCCGGCATCTGGCTGGGTAGCCATATCTCGACCAAGGTACCTGATCGCATCCTGCGCCCCATCCTGGCGACGATGCTGATGCTGGTCGGCGCCAAGCTGATGGCGCACTGAAGCCAGGGCCGGAAGGCCCCCTCCGAATCGCACGCACGGACTCGCACGCACCGAACCCAATACGAAAAAAGAGAGAACTCACATGTACCAATACGACGAATACGACCAGCACCTGCTCGACGAACGCGTTGCACAGTTCCGCGACCAGATGCAGCGCTATCTCGCCGGGGAGCTCTCGGACGATGAGTTCCGCCCGCTGCGCCTGCAGAACGGCGTCTACATCCAGCGCCACGCGCCGATGTTCCGCATCTCCGTGCCCTACGGCCACCTCGCCAGCCGCCAGCTGAGGAAGCTCGCCGACCTGGCGCGCAACCATGACCGCGGCTATGCCCACTTCACCACCCGCACCAACGTCCAGTTCAACTGGCCGGCGCTGGAAAACATACCCGAGATGCTCGCCGAGCTGGCCAGCGTGCAGATGCATGCCAACCAGACCTCGGGCAACTGTATCCGCAACATCACCGCCGACCCCTTCGCCGGCGTGGCCGTCGACGAAGTCGCCGACCCGCGCGCCTTCGCCGAAATCCTGCGTCAGTGGGCCACCTACAATCCGGAATTCGCCTTCCTGCCGCGCAAGTTCAAGATAGCCTTCAACAGCGCCGCCGAGGACCGCGTCGTGCTGCGGGTCTATGACATCGGTCTTGCTCTGACACGCAACGCCGCGGGCAAGCTGGGCTTTCGCGTGCTCGTTGGCGGCGGTCTCGGCCGCACGCCGATTCTGGCCGAAGAAATCGCCGCCTTCGTGCCCTGGCAGCACCTGATCACCTACTGCGAAGCGATCCTGCGCGTCTACAACCGCTGGGGCCGGCGTGACAACGCGTGGAAGGCGCGCATCAAGATCCTGGTCAAGGCCCTTGGCGTCGAGGCCTTCCGCCACGAGGTCGAAGAGGAATGGGCGCGCTCCAAGGACGGCCCGGGCACCATCACCGAAGCCGAGCTCGCCCGCGTCTCGGCGCACTTCGCGCCCCCTGCCTACGAAAACCTGGCCGCGCATGACACCACATTCGATGCCATGCTCACCGACAACAAGGCCTTCGCCACCTGGGTCAAGCGCAACGTCCGCGCGCATCGCCAGCCGGGCTATGCCTCGGTGATCCTGTCGCTGAAGAAGACCGGCACCGCGCCGGGCGACATCAGCGCCGAACAGATGGACCACATCGCCGAGCTCGCCGATCGTTTCAGCTTTGGCGAAGCGCGCATGCTGCACGAGCAGAACGTGGCCCTCGCCGACGTGCGTCGCCAGGACTTGTTCGCGCTGTGGCAGCAGGCCCGCACGGCTGGGCTGGCGACACCGAACATCGGCCTGCTGACCGACATCATCTGCTGCCCCGGCGGCGACTTCTGCAGCCTCGCCAATGCGCGCTCGATCCCGGTGGCCGACGCCCTCCAGCGCCGCTTTGACGATCTCGACTACCAGCACGACATCGGCGAACTCGACCTCAACATCTCTGGCTGCATGAATTCCTGCGGCCACCACCACGTCGGTCACATCGGCATCCTCGGCGTCGATAAGAACAATCAGGAGTGGTACCAGGTCTCGATCGGCGGCACCCAGGGCAACGGCACCACGCTCGGCAAGGTGATCGGCCCCTCGTTCGCACTCAACGAAGTGGTGGGCGTGGTCGAGCAGCTACTCGAGACCTACGTCGACCTGCGCCATGAAGACGAACGCTTCATCGACACCGTACAACGCCTCGGCACTGCGCCCTTCAAGGAGCGCGTCTATGCCGACCGCCAGCCGCAAAGGAAACCCGCCCATGTCTGACAAGATCATCAAGAACGGCCACGTCGTGGCCGACCCCCGCCTGATCGTCACCCTCGCCGAAGGCGAGGCACCGACCGACATCGCGGTGCCCACTGGCCCCGTGCTGGTGCCCCTCGCCGTATGGCAGGAGCGGCGCGAGGAACTGCTGCCGCGCGCCCGCAGCGGCGAACTCGGCGTGTGGCTGGCCGCCGGCGAGGATGTCGCCGCGCTGGCCGACGATGTCGCACTGCTCAGCGTGATCGGTCTGCAGTTCCCGAAATTTACCGACGGCCGCAGCTACTCCGCCGCCACCCTGCTGCGCCAGCGTCACGCCTACCGTGGCGAACTGCGCGCCATCGGCGAGGTGCTGCGCGATCAGTTCAATTACATGACGCGCTGCGGCTTCGACGCCCTGCAGCCACGCGCCGGGCGCTACAGCGACGAACAGCTCGAGGCTGCAATCGCCAGCATCGCCGACTTCACCCAGCCCTATCAGCACTCGGTAAAAGACCCGCTACCGCTCTTTCGCCGCGTCGAGCGTGACAACGGCCGGGAGGTGCAGGCATGAACGCGAGCGTCTCCATCCTGCGCCCCGCCGCCAGCAACCCGGCCACGACCCCCGAACTCAACGACGCATTGCGGACTCGCGTCGCCGCCAAGGCCGCGGCGGCCATCACCTTGCTGCGCGCAGCCGTTGCTGAGTTCGGCAGCGCGGGCGAACTGACTTTCGCCAATAGCTTCGGCGCCGAGGACATGGTGCTGACCGACCTCATCCTGTCGCAGGCGCTGCCGATCGAGATTTTTTCGCTCGACACCGGGCGCCTGCCGGCCGAAACCTACACCCTGATGGGCAAGGTCGAACAGCGCTATGGCACGACGCTGAAAGTCTTCTTCCCCGATGCCACCTCGGTCGAGACCCTGGTGCGCAGTCACGGCATCAACGCCTTCTATGACTCGGTCGAGCTGCGCAAGGCCTGCTGCGGCGTGCGCAAGATGGAGCCGCTGCGGCGCGCCCTGGCGGGGAAAAAGGCCTGGATCACCGGCCTGCGTGCCGCACAGTCGGTGACGCGCAACGGTCTGCCGCTGCGCGAAGTCGATGCGGCGAACGGGCTGGCAAAGCTCAATCCGCTATCGGACTGGAGCGAGGCCGAGGTGTGGGCCTACATCCGCCTCAACGAGGTGCCGTACAACGCGCTCCATGATCAGTTCTACCCCAGCATTGGCTGCGCACCCTGCACGCGCGCCGTCGCGCTGGGCGAGGACGTGCGCGCCGGCCGCTGGTGGTGGGAAGACCCCGCCTCCAAGGAGTGCGGCCTCCACGTCAAGGCGAGCTGAGCCATGAACGGCAAGCATCCCGCCCAGCCCGCGCACAGCCCCGCCATGGGCGCCAGCCGCCGTAGCCTGCAGCAACGCCTGGGCGCGCTAAGTGCGGGCCTGAAGGCTGCGCTGCGCGCCTTCAGGCCCCACCCGATCAAGCATCCGCAACGGTAATTCATGATGTCGACGCTGACCAAACAGACGCTGTCCCACCTCGACTGGCTCGAAGCCGAAGCCATCCACATCCTGCGCGAAGTCGCCGGCCAGTGTTCCAACCCGGTGCTGCTGTTCTCCGGTGGCAAGGACTCGCTGTGCCTGCTGCGCCTGGCCGAAAAGGCCTTTCGCCCAGGTCGGTTCCCTTTCCCGCTGCTGCACATCGATACCGGCCACAACTACAAGGAAGTCACCGATTTTCGTGACCAGCGCGCAGCCGAGCTGGGCGAGCGCCTGATCGTGCGTTCGCTGGAAGAGTCGATGGCGCGCGGTACCGTGGTGCTGAAACATGCCGGTGAGTCGCGCAACAAGCATCAGTCGGTGACGCTGCTGGAGGCGATCGAGGAGTTCGGTTTCGACGCCTGCATCGGCGGCGCCCGCCGCGACGAGGAGAAGGCGCGCGCCAAGGAGCGGATCATGAGTTTCCGCGACGAGTTCGGCCAGTGGGATCCGAAGAACCAGCGCCCCGAGTTGTGGAATCTGTACAACGCGCGCCGCCACCCGGGCGAGAACATCCGCGCATTTCCGATCAGCAACTGGACCGAGCTCGACGTGTGGCAGTACATCGCCCGCGAGCAGCTGGAGCTGCCGTCGATCTACTTCGCCCACACCCGCCCGGTGGTGCGCAAGAACGGCTTGCTGCAGCCAGTCACCGCGCTCACGCCAGCGAAGGACGGCGATGTGGTCGAGGAGGTGCAGGTGCGCTTTCGCACGGTTGGTGACATCAGCTGCACGGCGCCGGTGGAGTCTGACGCCGACACCGTGGAGAAGATCCTCGCCGAGACCGCATCGACGACGATCACCGAGCGCGGCGCAACACGGATGGACGATCAGACCTCGGAAGCGTCGATGGAGCAGCGCAAGAAGGAAGGGTACTTCTGAGAGCTTTTTTTGGCTGTTTGTGCTCGACGGTTCGGCGGCGGGACGCATGCAGGGAGTTCCTTCCGGGGCTGTTGAAAGCGGCGGGCTGGAAGTCACGGGCTTCAGGAGGGATGCGCACGGGGCATTCCTCCTGAAGCTGCGGAACTCGCCCTTCGGGCTCAGACAGTCCTCGCCTCTTCACGAATGCCCCGCACGCATCCTGGAACCTTGGTCAAGACACTGAGAAAAAACAGGACCTGCCCTGGCCGGAAGAACGAACTCGGCGAGCCGGGGATGTGTCGGGTGTTCCTGAAGAAGGCGAGGACTGTCTGAGCCGAGCGCAGCGATGGCGAGTTCCGCAGCCTTCGGAAGGAACACCCGGCGCAGCCCCGGCGCATCGCAGGCACGAAGCACATCAATCAATCAGCAAGCGAATTTGAAGAAAGTCTGAAGGAATAAAAACCATGTCCGCCCTCGAACACCTCCCCGAAATCGACAACGGCCTGCTGCGCTTCTTGACCTGCGGCAGCGTAGACGACGGCAAAAGCACCTTGATTGGCCGCCTGCTGTTCGACAGCAAGACCATCCTCGCCGACACCCTCAACGCCATCGAAAAAACCTCCGCCCGGCGCGGCATGGCTGCAGTCGACCTGTCGCTGCTCACCGA
>DAORUJ010000078.1:0-14504 GCA_035433105.1 Thauera sp. | reverse complement strand
TGCTCGGCGATCTCCTGCGCACGCAGATGCTTCTTGACCGTCATCGGGTAATAGGTGCCACCCTTCACCGTGGCATCGTTGGCCACGATCATGCACTCCACGCCCTGCACGCGACCGATGCCGGTGATGACACCCGCCGCCGGCGCATCATCGTCGTACATGCCGTAGGCCGCCATCTGCCCTACTTCAAGAAAGGCAGTACCGGGATCGAGCAAGTGGCCGACGCGGTCGCGCGGCAGCAGCTTGCCGCGCGCGCTGTGCTTGGCGCGCGCTTCCTCGCCACCGCCCAGGCTGATCTGGGCGGCCTTGGCGCGCAGGTCATCGACCAGGCCGCGCATCGTCGCAGCGTTGGACTGGAAGTCCTCACTGCGGGTGTTGATGCTGGATTTGATCACGCTCATATGTGCTCGTCCTCGTGTCTTGTCGTGCGGAGTCCGTTGTCAGCAGACGACGGTCCGTTGAAAGGGCGCCGAGGCAGGGATTGCCCGCACGCTCTCTCCCATCCAAAGAATCATCGTAGCGGCCTTCCCGCGCAACGCCCGGATGGATCCGTGTTGGTTTCCGACCCGTCACCGAAGACCAGCCAGTGGCGCAAGACTAGCCCCTGTCGTTGCTCGACGAGTGCCAAGAAGGTCGCAATTTGTGCCACCAAAACGCCGAGTTAAGCCTTATTGCAAAGCACCCACCCGCCACTTCGGCTCTTGCCGAATACCCCACCATACTTGAACTGTGCTCATTGGCACGATCGCCCCCGGCCCCGCACAACGGGAATCGATTCGGCCAATAGTCTGCGCCTGTCGCAAAACCCGATACCGCCCTGCCCTCTCCCAGGCTTTCACCCGCCGCTCAGCGCCTGAACGATGGCCACCTCGTCGGTATCGACAAGCGGCACGGCCAGGTCGCGAACCGCCCGCCCGTTGATGAAGAAGCGCACGTGCGGGCGCATGCGGTCCTGCTCGTCAATCATGCGAAAGCGGATACCGGGGTAGCACACGTCAAGGTCGGCGAGGACCTCGGCCAGCGTTGCACCGCGGGCGACGACTAAGCGTTCGCCGGTGTAGGACCGCAGCGGGGTCGGGATCAGCACCTTCACTGCCCGTGCGCCGGGTAGGCGGGGTGTGCGACCTCCACCGCGTAGATTTCCGGCAAGTGACGTGCGATGCAGACCCAGGCGGCGCCCTCGTCGGCGCTCAACCACAGTTCGCCGCTGGTGGTTCCGAAGTAGAGTCCGACCGGGTCCAGCACATCGGCGGCCATGGCCTGACGCTTGACGGTCCACCAGGCCTGCTCGCGGGGCAGGCCTGCGTCGAGCCGCTGCCAGTTCGCGCCGCCATCACGGGTGCCATAGACGGCGGGCTTGCCGTCCGGGCTGGTGCGCGGCCAAACGGTGTGACCGTCCATAGGGAACACCCAGACGCGGTCGGGGTCGCGTGGGTGCGCCACCATGGGGAAACCAATATCACCCACCTCGGCCGGCATCGCGCGGCCAATGCGCGACCAACTATTACTGGGGCGGTCGAGCCGGTAGATGCCGCAGTGGTTCTGCTGGTAGAGGCGATCCGGATTGGCCGGCGAGAGCCGCACGCAATGCGGGTCGTGGAAGGTTGGGTCGTCCACATCAAAGCCCTCGACCACTTCCATGCCCTTCAGTAGCGGCGCAAAAGTCCTGCCGCCATCGCGCGATTCATGCACACCACCGCCCGACATTGCAAAGTACAGATGCGCGGGGTCGCGCGGGTCAACAAGAATGGAATGCAGCTTGGGCCCGTCGGGGGTGCCATCCTGCTCCGCGCCCATCCAGCGCAGGTAGTCGGGGTCGTCATTGATCGGAGAGAAGGGCACCCAGTTGTCGCCGCCGTCCACTGAACGGAAAAGCCCTTGCGGCGAGGTGCCGGCATACCAGCAACCCGGCTCCGCCGGATGGCCGGGCGTGAGCCAGAAAGTGTGATCGACCGCGCGCCCCCGGCCGTCCGTGCGCTTTGCGAAGGCGGGCGGACGCGCCGCCTCCTGCCAGCTCGCACCCAGGTTGGTAGAACGGAAGATGGTCGGCCCGAGATGACCGGTCTTGACGGCTGCGAGCAGGCTGCGGCCATCACGCGGGTCGAGCACCAGATGATTGACGATGTGGCCGAGGAAGTGCGGCCCCTCCAGGTGCCATCGGTTGCGCTCGGCGTCCCCATGGACAAACCAGGCGCCCTTGCGCGTGGCGATGAGAATGAGCGGGGGTGTGGCAGCGCTTACGGAATGGGGTGGCATGGTGGGTTGCTCCTTGGCGAGCACCCCGATCGCGACGCGCGAGGTGCGGTCGGTTGCCGACCTCCTTCAGGATAGTCAAGGTTGCCGGGAAAAACGCAGGCGGATCTGCCGGCAAGACGCGCCATCAGCCGTCAGCAATCAGCCACACGGGGTCGCGACGCCGAATACACAAGGACCCGCTTGCGGCTTACCGCGTCTCGGCAAACAGTTCACGGCCGACCAGCATGCGGCGAATCTCGCTGGTGCCGGCGCCGATCTCGTACAACTTGGCGTCGCGCCACAGGCGGCCCGCCGCATAGTCGTTGGTGTAGCCCACGCCGCCCAGGGTCTGGATGGCTTCTCCCGCCATCCAGGTGGCCTTTTCCGCGGTGTAGAGAATGACGCCGGCGGCGTCCTTGCGCAGCGCGCGCGCGTGGTCGGCACGATCGCAGGCCTGGCCCACGGCGTAGGCGTAGGCGCGGCAGGCCGACCAGGTCGAGTACAGGTCGGCCACCTTGCCCTGCATGAGCTGGAATTCGCCGATCGAAGTATCGAACTGCTTGCGCTCGTGCAGATAGGGCACGACCACATCCATGCACGCCGCCATGATGCCCAGCGGGCCGCCCGACAGCACCGCGCGCTCGTAGTCCAGCCCCGACATCAGCACCTGCACGCCGCGACCGATGTTGGCTTCGCCGCCCAGCACGTTCTCGACCGGCACCTCGACGTCGTCGAAGTAAAGCGGGAAGGTGTTGGAGCCGCGCATGCCCAGCTTGTCGAGGTGGGGGCCGTGGCTGAAACCCTTCATGCCCTTTTCGATGATGAAGGCAGTGATGCCCTTGGCACCGGCGTTGATGTCGGTCTTGGCATACACCACCAGGGTGTCGGCGTCACCGCCGTTGGTGATCCACATCTTGGCGCCGTTGAGGACGAAGTGATCACCCTTGCGGTCCGCACGCAGCTTCATGCTCACCACGTCGGAGCCAGCGTTGGGTTCGGACATCGCCAGCGCACCGACCTGATCGCCCGAAAGCAGTCCGGGCAGATACTTGTGCTTTTGCGCTTCGGTGCCGTTGCGGCGAATCTGGTTGACGCACAGATTGGAGTGCGCACCGTAGGACAGGCCCACCGATGCCGACGCACGCGAGATTTCCTCCATCGCGACGATGTGGGCGAGGTAGCCCATGTCGGTACCGCCGTACTCCTCGCTCACCGTCATGCCGTGCACGCCGAGGTCGCCGAGCTTCTTCCACAAATCGGCAGGGAATTCGTTGCTGCGGTCGATCTCGGCCGCGCGCGGCGCGATCTCTGCGGCGCAGAAGGCCTGCAGCGTGTCGCGCAGGGCGTCGATGGTCTCGCCGAGGTTGAAGTTCAGGCTGGGCACGTTCATGAGTGTCTCCTTCTCGAGGTTGTCCTGACGCCGGGGGCTTGCAGCACAGATCCATTATGGACGGCGCATGCCCGGGGATGGACGCAGAGTAAGCGCAGCCGCTGATCGGCGAGTGCCATCATGGTTGCAATTCGTGCCATCCAGACTAGCATTGCAGCACATGAAAATCCTCGCCCCCTCATCCGCTGAGCTCACCCTGGGCCGCGCCGCCACGCCGATTGCCTTCATCCGCGCGATCGTCCTCGGCTACCGTCTGCGGGGAATGGATCCGGCCAGCGCGCTTGTGCAGGCGCAGATTCCACCCGCGCTGCTGGATGACCCACAGGCACGCGTGACCGCGGCGCAGATGGAGCTGCTGTCGGGCATCGCGATGCAGGCCCTCGACGATGAGGCGCTGGGCTGGTTCTCGCGCCGCCTGCCATGGGGCAGCTACGGCATGCTTTGCCGCGCCTCGCTCACCGCGCCAACGCTGGAGGTGGCGCTCAAGCGCTGGTGCCGTCACCATCGCCTGCTTACCGAAGACATTGTGTTCGAGCTCGTCCCGCCGCGCTTTCAGCAGCGCGGCAGCGCCACGATTCGCGTCACCGAAAACACCTCGCTCGGCGAGTTGCGCGAGTTCTGCCTCGTCAGCACCCTGCGCTACCTGCTGGGCTACGCCTGCTGGCTGGTGGATTCGCGCATCATGCTGACCGACGCCGCCTTCCCTTTCCCCGCCCCGGTCCACGCCGACGCCTACGCTTATCTGTTTGCCGGCCCGGTGCGCTTCTCCACCAGCACTGCGACGATCAGCTTCGATGCGCGCTACCTGGCACTGCCGGTGCGCCGCGACGAAAAAGCACTGCAAACCATGCTGCAACACGCGCTGCCGCTCACCGTCCTGCAATACCGTCGCGACCGCCTGCTGGTACACAGCGTCAGCCAGCTCCTCGCCACCAACCCTGCCGCCGCTCACACCGCCGACGACATTGCCGCCCAGCTCAACACCTCGGTACGCACCCTGCATCGGCAGTTGAAGGAAGAAGGTATATCGCTGCAAAAGCTGAAGAACGAGGTGCGCCGCGAACGTGCGATCAAGCTGCTGCTGCAGACGAGCAAGCCAGTAAAGCAGGTGGCCGCGGCGGTGGGGTTCGACAGCGAAAAGAGCTTTGCGCGGGCGTTTCGGGAATGGACGGGCGTGGCACCGAGCGCGTTCAGGGAAGACCGGAAACAGGAATCGCATCGACCTTTCTGACCGAGGCCGTCGGGCCGGCGACGCGGAAGGCGGCCCGACGGCCACAGAAAACCCTTGGCCGCGCGGATTCCCCTGACTACCCTGACTTCATCGACATGGGGCCCCAAGGATCCGCAATCGGTCGCCCCGCCGTCCATATCGCACATCATCGAGAGGCGACGCATGGCGAAGATCTACCTGTCTTCAACTTACAAGGATCTCGCCGAAGCGCGCGCGGCGGTCTACCGGGTCCTGCGCAAGATGGGGCATGACGTCATTGCAATGGAGGACTACGTCTCCTCCGACCAGCGTCCGCTGGACCAATGCCTCGCCGACGTGGCCGCGTGCGACGTCTACATCGGGCTTTTCGCGTGGAGCTGCGGCTACATCCCACCGAACCAGGAACGCTCCATCACCGAGCTGGAGTTCCGCCAAGCCGAGCGGTGCAGCAAGCCCTGCCTGATCTTTCTGCTGCATGAGGACGCGCCGTGGTCGCGAAAGCTCATGGACCGCGGTATCGAGCGCATCGAGTCCCTGCGCGCGGACCTTTGCCGCGACCGCGTGGTGAGCTTCTTTCAAACGACCGATGAATTGGCTGCCGCCGTCAGCGTAGCCGTCGCAAGACTCGAGAGCGAAGTGCTGAAGGTGGCGCCGTCCGATCGGAGTGACGGCGATTCGCTCGTCGATCTCGTGGGCAAGATGGTCGGCGAGTGCATCCGGTTGGTCGAGCAGCGCCGGCATTCCGACCAAAGGCTATACGAGGATTTCGTCGGCCCCGCGCTCAATGACTTCGAGAAGGTGCACCAGAATTACCTCGAATGCTTCCAGCGCTATCGAAGCATGGTCGATGACGCGACCATGCCGCTAAACAAGGATCATCCGGTCCTGAAGAAGATCGGCGAGGACATGTTGTTCTGGGCGCAATTGCGCCTGAAGCTCGAGTCCCTGCAGGACTTCCGCAAGGACCCCCTGTTCGGAGCCTTCATCACGAAGATCATCGAGTACACCCGGGGCTCGGAATTCACGCGGAATGCGCTCCTCAACGGCGCCCGCCCTTTACTCAACGCAGCGCGAAGCTGCGCGTTCGTCGGATTGAGCGGAATCTTCGGCGACAAGCGGCCGACCGCGACCAAGCGGACCGATGCACTGTCCTTGCTGGATCGCGTTGTCGGCGACCTGCAAGTAACCTATGGGCAGGTTCTGCGCGAACACATGGCGCTGAAGAAGCGACTCCTCGATCATCGGGAGGGATGAGAAAGCGGGCACATGCCCGGCGGGCTTGGCAGAAGGGATCACCCGCGCGGCGGCTGAAGCACCGCCTCGATCGCCCCTGACACCGCCGCGCTCACTGCATGCCAGTTGGCATTGTCAATACGCGGGGCTTGGTAGCGCAGCAAGGGCCTGAGCGCCTCAGGCAGGGCGTCTTCCGGAGGCAGTCGGGCATCATCCACCAGCACGGGCAGGATGCGCTTCTGCCCTGCAAGAAGCGATTCGAGCTCGAACCGAAGCACATCATCGTCATCCCACAGCCGTGACTCGCCCGTTGCATCCGCCGCCATGAAACCGCGCCCGATCAGCACCACGCCGACCTTGCAGCCCGCGATTGCCGCGCCGATCGTCTCACGCCAGTCCGAGCTCGGATTGATGCCGTGCAGGTCCATGAATACGCGGCGAGAACCGAACTTCTCGACCAGGTCGTCGCGCAGTCGCCCGGCAGCCATGCCGGTGTCGGCACGACGGTAGGACACGAAGATGTCGGCCTCGTCGGCGAGGGTGCCGAACAACAGCCTCGCGAGCGGCCCGGAACTGTTGATCCATGGCACGTCCAGGCTCAGGAACTGCGTCTTGCTTAGCCCCGGCACGGGAGCCTCCTCCCAGGTCCGCAGGATCTCGTGGAACACCTCGCGCGACTCGCCGCCGACGAAGGGAATCGGCAGCACCGGCTTGCCGGCGTCGATGAAACGCCGCGCAATGCCAAGGGAACCAATGCGTCCGCCGATCATCACCGCCGCGCCGGAGCGACCGATCGCCTGCTCGATCCACTCGTCGTAGCCCGACAAGCGCACCATACACTCGGCCGGCGCAACAAAACCTTCGCCAGGCAGGCAATAGCCGCGCTGGAAGTGCGGCAACCACAGTTGCCGGTAGCTCGCCTCCGGTGCATGGCCCCGGCGCAGGCATTCCGCCCAGAAGGCCTGCGCCGCGATCCGGTCCACGCCCGGCGGGTTTCCGGTGATCAGTCCGAATCCGCTACGCGCCAGCTCGCGCCCCACCATGTCGGCCAGGCGCCGGAACGACCGGTACCACGGCAGCGTAACCGCGAAGGTGGTACCAACGACGAGGATGTGGGGATAAGCGGGCATGGTGGCATTACCTCGAGACGCGCACACTTCTCACTCAAATCATAGACGGGCCAGCGCGTTCGATGCCCACCGTCTCGACCTGCCACCGTTCAACCCATGTCGTTGCGCTTCACAAATAGGTCGTTCTACTTCACCAACTCCAGCACCTCAAACACCGCGCCTAAAGCATCCCCGGATCACGCAGACGTCACCCGGCCAGAACTGATGTGTCCTCCCTCCGATCGGTCAGAGTTCGATCACATAGGGTCTGCCCGCCGCCGGGTTGTACTCGGCGACGTAGCCGAGTGCGGCCTGCTTCTCAGCTGAGCCCCAAGGGCGGGTCGTCTCGCTGTCGTAGTTGAAGCACAGCGTGGGCGGCTGGTGAACCGAGCGGGCGATGATGCGCTGTACGGCTTCGGCATCGGGATGCTTGAACTGGTCGCCGTTGGTGCTGATCAGAAAGCGCGGGCAGTCGATCAGTGCAAGCAGTGCATCGCTGATGTTGCCCGCGCTGCCATGGTGCGCCACCTTCACCGCATCGCTCCGCAGCACCTTCTGCCCGCGCTGCTTCAACAGCCGTTTGATCGAAGCGCTGATCACATCCCGATGGGCATCGCCCAGAAACAGGCAGGACTTGCCCGCGTATTCGGCGAGGAACGCAATGGAACTGCCATTGGCGGCAGCGCCATCGACCTTGAGCTGGCGCTGCAGGATCTTGTCCAGTTCGGGCGTGGTGCCGAGCAGCCCCTGGCCCGGCAGATAGGCCTGGCGTTTGGCCAGGCTTGCCCAGGCTGCCTCCAGGTTGCCGGGGGTCACTTCCGGACCGAGGTCCTGCTTCCATTTCTTGACCATCCTGTCCAGCTTCGCTGGCGTCGGCGAAAGCAGGGTCAGCTTCATGCCGTCCGCACCGCCGAGCGTGCATTCCGGCAGCGGCCCGTCGTCGGGGACCACCACGGCCTTGCCCCCGAAAGCGTGATTCCATTGATCTTGCTGGAAGCGACGGACGATCAGTGCGCTCAGGAACTCACCCTGCTTGCCGCCCAGCACCCGTCCGCCCGGCTGCAGGTGGCTCCAGCCGTTGAACCAGATGTCGACCACCCGGATCGGGACGGGCTGGTTGGCAAACAAGCGCACGATGCCCTCGACATGGTCGGTATCCACATGGGTCATCACCACCAGCTCGAACCGGCGGTCACCGGCCGGAAGTTCGTTCAGGCGGGCTTCCAGATGGGGGTAAGTGGCAATCGGCCCGCCGTCGATCAGCATGCGCCGCGTACGCGAGGCATCTCCATACTCCACCAGCAGGCAGTCTCCGTGCAGGGCCGGAAGCATTTCTATGCGGAAAAAACGCGCGTCATTCATGAAAACAACCTCTCAAAGACGCCAGTCGGCATCACCGAACGCGACCACGCAAAGCGCCATTGGCATGCTGTCCAGCAAGGCTTTGCGCTTGACCTCGCGCAAGGCCTCGCCAAGGCAGGGCCCGTCGCCGGCTGGATCCGCAGCCTGCCCACGCAGCGCCAGCAGGCCCTCGAGCAGTTTCTCGCCCACTTTCACCGCATGCGGTCCGAATACAGTGGCGATGGTCGACACAATCGCCGCCGCCCCGGCCTGGCGAAAGTAGCGGACGTGCCTGGAGTAGGGCTGGCCGGTGCTGGCAACATCGCAGCCCAGCAGCAGCACCAACGGATACGGACCATCGACGTGCACGTAACCGGGCTCGCGCGACAGACGCATCGTCTTCAACAGCTTGCCACCGATCTCGAGGGCGATGTCCTGCTTGTCGCCGGTATTGTGGGGAAACGCGACCAGCAGCGTCGGGCGCTTGTCGCTGATCGTCGCTTTCCATTCGTCCCAGTCCTTCACCTCCTGCACGGGCCCCTTCAGGCGATCCCGTAGCTTCTGGATGAGCGGGCCCACCTCCGCCGCCTTCACCTCGTTGCTGTAACCCACCAGTGCGGTCTGATCGAGCTCAAGCCGCACCCGATTACCTGCAGGCTCGGCCTGCACGATGACCTCGGCCTGGTCGAGCTTGCCAATCGCGGGGTTGTAGATATGGCGCTCGATGACCTTGCGCAAGCCCCAGAAACCCATCGGGCACACGTGCCGCTGCGGCTCCTTCTGCCCGTCGCAGTCGCCCGGACAGGCGCCCACGGCAAGCGCTTCGAGTGCGTTGGGACAGAGCTTGCAGTCGTTCTCATCCTCCGGCGGCAGGTATTGGTAGATGAATTCGAAGGGCACCACCGCGTCGTCGCGGGTGCTGACGATCTGGATGTGGGTCGCCTCTTCCACGTCCATCTCGCCGCTGCGCAATCGCTGCAGGTGATCGATGACCAGAGCCGAATAGAGGTCGGCGCCCACCCGCGCCAGCTTGAACAGCAGTTTCGGGTTGTCGCCCTCAGTCAGACCCCGGCTGTAATCAGCCACGCTGTACGCGACATCCGACAGCAACTGGTTGATGGTATCGAGAGGCTCCTGGATTCCGCTGAGGTCGGTTGCCCAGGCGCGCTTGCCGGAGATGCCGGTCAGCAGCGGCCGCTGGTCGTTCGTGTGGTTGAGCACGAACGAGGCATCGAAGCGCCGCCGCGCACCGAGATCGCTCCAGTGCTCGCGTACCCGCGCCTCGACCTGCTGGACAATTGCCTGGCCGCTACCGGCCTCGCCACCCGGCGCCATGACCCGGGTCTGAATCAACACCGTCTGCAGCACACGTCCGCGGTGCAACACGGAAATACGACCCTCAAATGCCGAGACCTTCCGCGGCGTAAATACGAACTCGGCGACGCTGCTCGGCCCCGAACGGGGCAGCCACAACACCCCCACCATCGGCGCGTCGAACTGGGTGGGTTCGTGGAACACGATCTGAATCCGGTGACGCCGCTGCTGGCGCGGCAACTCGTGCGCCGGGAATGCCTCCGGCGCAGACTGCCAGCGCTTGTCGGGCGGGCCGATACGCACGCGCAGCAGAACCGCTGTACCCACCGTCAGCCGCTGACGCTCCTCGATCAGCCCGCTTGCTTCCTTGCGCCAGAAGCTGTGCTGCACATAGCGTGTCTCGGGCTGTTCGGCCGCGCGCACGGCCTCCAGCGCCTTCACTTCGTTCGTGACCTCGGTCAGTGAGGACGCCTCGTCCGACTCGTGAAAGTAGCGGTACACCCGACTGGATGCACCCATGCTTCGCGCAAGCAACTTCGGCGACACGCTGCGCATCAGGCCAGCCGGGGGCGACCCTGCTCCGGCCGGCAGCCCCCTACCGCCCGGCTCCGCCGGCTGCGCCAGCTCCAGGGCGCCGACGTATTCATGCACCTGAATCAGGTCACTCAAGGAGCGCTCGCTCACTGCAAGCGACGCTTCGGCCGGCAAGGCCTTCAGGCGTCCTGCTATCCGCGCCACTGCATTCGACAGATGGCTCAGTCGCACGATATCCCGGCTCAGGAAAGCGACCGTGTCCGGCCCAAAGGTCTGGTGCAGCGCGACGTCGAGCGGCCGGTTGTGGGTCAGTTCGTCCCCCAGTTGCACCAAGGCCTGCATCGCCCGCTCCGCATTCACATCCGCCGGAGTCCCCACGCACACCACCCCTTCCGCCGACAGTTCCCCGGCGACGATGCGCGTCATGCTTTCCACGTCGTCGCCGTCTTGCAGGCCGCCGAGCACCAGCACAAGCGCTGCGCGGCAGGGCGCTCCCTTGCTCAACAACCGGCCCGCCGCCAAGCGCAAGGGACCGCCAAGCACGAGGATCTCCACATGGGGCTGCGCCCGGTCGGCCACCACGAAACGGTACGGCCACGGTTCCCGCCAGTGCGCCCGAAAACCCGAGAACGCCTCGGCCAGCGGATCGTCGGGGAGCACCGCAATATGGAAAGGCAAGTGCCAGTCGACGCGGCCGTCAGCAGCAAAGGCATCGGCGAGAAAAACCCCGGCCGCACCCACCGCCGGTTGCTGCAGGGTACGCAGCATCGGCAACAACCCGCTCCAGCCGCGGCCGCGGCGCCTTGCCGCAATGCGCGTTCCCCAGGGTACGTTGCCGAGAAACACCCGCCAGGCCTCAGCCAGCACACCTGCCGAGGGAAAACCTGCCAGCGCTGCAGTGGAGGGCATCTGCCAGTCCACGACGCCATCCTCGCCGCGCGCCGCGAGGAGGAGACGAGTCGCACCCTCGATGCCATCCTCGTCCGATCCGGCCGCAGCGAGGGTCTTCAGCAGCGCCGCCGTTCCCGAACGCGACCCCCTGGCCAGGGCGGTCAATACGCCAAGCGCCGCGCACGCTCGTGCAAAGCCATCGTCGTCGAGTTCCAGACTCCAGACTGCAAGTCGGTGTCGATCCGTCATCGCCCTCTCCTCAGTCCAGCCGCCATTCGGGAACCGGCCAACCCTGCGACGGCGCGATCGCGAAGCTGGCGCGCGAACGCAAGGCGACATCGGCCAGGGCATAGCCCCAATTGATCAGTCGACCCTGCTCGCGCGCGCCGAACTTCTTGAGGCGTGTCGGAATACTCTCCAGTGCGACGGTGATCTCGTTGTCGACCGTGAGAGCGCCGGGATCGTGATAATCCCCGATGCTTGTGCCGACTCCCCAGTACGCTCCGCGGCGGCGCCCGGCCTTGAAGTCTTCGACCAGCCAGCGCTTGCGCAGCGCGCGGGTCTGATCGATCAGGATGTCGCGCACCCGGCCGAGCTGTAGCAGATCGTCCTCGAACGGTGTCTCGTCGATCTCGAACGGTGCGCCCGCGTCGCTGACAAGCAGGACGTCCACACTGCGGCGCAGACCTCTCCGGCCCTCGTCGTGAAGCAGGCCTTCCAGGCCCATGTTGTCATACACGCCGCCATCTGCCAGCACGATGCGTCGGCGCAATTTCTCGAGATTGGGCAGTTCCTTGTGCGGCTGCTCCCAGGTCGCCGGGTCGGTCTTCAGGATCACCGGCGAGAAGATCGGCGGAAAGGCGCTCGAGGCGGCAACCGCCTCCGCAAGCGTCACCTCGGGGGCAGATGAAATGCCGAGGTAGTAATCGGCAATGTAGCGCTGAGTGAAGCGAAAGCTGCGCCCGGTCTGCATGTTGGTGGCGTAGAAGACGAAGCGCGGCGCAGGTTCGGAGCCGGGATCGGGCAAGGCGTGCAGGCGCGTCTCCCCGAACAGGTCCTTGGCATAGCGCCTGGCGAGAAACTCGCCCGATGTCATGAACGGCACCAGATGCCCGAGTGCGGCAGTCTTGATGTCGATCGACTGGCCGCAGAACTCGCGTACCGGCGTTGCCACCACCGCCTCGAAGTTGTCCGCCCGGCCATCCACGAAACGCAACTGACGCCAATGAAAGGCGAGAATGCCTGCGAGAATGGAGCCTCCCGACACGCTGGTGACCCGCGCCAGCCGCCCGAGAAGACCGGCCTCGTTCAAGCGCCAGAGGCTGCCCAGCCCGAACAGCGTTGCGCGGAAGCCGCCCCCGGACAGGGCCAGGCCGATGCTTGAGTCATTCGCCGCATGCATGTCCGTCTCCCGTGCGCCCGTGACGGAGCGATTTCACCGCCCCATGAACCCAATATAGGCACACGCTGACGGCCTGTCAGCCCGCCGAGGCGCCCTTAGGAACTGGGGCAAGCATGGACAGCGATGACCGATCAGGCGTTCGTGGCATGTCCGAGCTAGTATTCATCAATACGAGCGGGTTTCTTGTCGCAGACAACAGGCGGGGTGGCGCGCGTGGCCAGCATCTTCTTGAGTTATGGGCGATCGAGCGAGGCGATCACCACCGAGCTTGCCAGTGATCTGACCGCACTTGGGCATGAGGTGTGGTTTGACCGCCACCTGAGTGGCGGCCAACGATGGTGGGATGCGATTCTGGCGAGCATCCGTACCTGCGAGATCTTCGTCTTTGTGCTCGACCCCGGCTCTCTGGATTCGCGAGCATGTCGCAGCGAGTACCGTTACGGAGCGGCATTGGGCAAGCCGATCCTGCCGGTGCGGGTGTCCGCCGAGGTATCGACCGGCATGTTGCCCGTCGAGTTGTCGCAATTTCAGTGCGTCGACTATCTGAGCCGGGATCACGACTCGGCCCTGAAGCTTGCCCGTGCCATTGGCAGCCTGAAACCCGCCGGCCCGTTGCCCGACCCCCTGCCCGAACCACCACCACCCCCCGTCTCACGACTCGGTGAGCTGGCAGCACGCCTGGACGACGCCGGGCAATTGGGATACGAGCAACAGACCGCCCTGCTGGTCGAACTGAAAACACTGTTGCGCGACCAGCCATCGGCAGCAGACGACGCTCTCAAGCTTCTGGAGAAGTTGCGCCGGCATCCAGGAACCTTTGCCGCAGTTGCTGACGAAATCGACGAACTGCTTGCAAGGCGCGAGCAGTCTGAATCGCTCACCCGAGAGCAGGGGGCGGCCGATTCATCCACTGCGCATGTGACGAAAAACCTTGGTGTGACCGCGGATTTCGGCACGGCAGGGCTCGGCGACCTGCTGCAAATAATGGGTGACCGTCAGCGCCTGGGTAGTCCGGCGCTCAACTGGTTGCTCAAGCGTGGTCACGCCAGACTGGCCCGTTGGCTGAGCATCAGCGCAATTTTCCTGGGCTTGATGATGGTTGGCGGCACCGCGGATCAACTGACTTACGAACTTGAGGCGTTCGGACTGGAAAGCCTGTACTCCGAGATTGCAATCACATTTTTTTCCGGGGTGGCATTGATTGTGATTGGCATTATGTGGCTTGTGCAGTTGCGCCGGTGGACAAGCGCCTCAACAGAGGCGCATGAGCCGACAAAATAAAACGAAGCACCCCGTTTCGTTTCCTGCCGGCCCCCGTCGTCGCCCGAGTTCTTCGCCCTGGACTACCGCGTGGACTGCCTCCCGGGCTATCACGCACCGGGCTCAGGCCGAAGCCGCGACCGGATTGACCGTCACCTTCGAGGTGATCGAGTGGGCGATGAAACAATTGCGATGAGCGCTGGCATGCAGTTTCGCCAGTGCTTCAGCATCGGGCTGATTGCCGCCAGAGAAGCTCACCTGCGGCGAAAGTTCGATGCGGGTGACTGCCATACGGCCCTCGGCGTCCTTTTCGAGATGGGCGACCGGCGTGTCGCGATAGCGCTCAACGCAATAGCCCTTGACATCGGCAACAGCAAGAAAGGTGAGCATGTGGCAGCTGGCGAGCGCGGTCAGCAGCATCTGCTCGGGATCGGCGGCCTCAGGGTCACCCTTGTATTCAGCGGCGGAGGACATCGCCACCACCTGCCCGCCATTGAGCGTCGCTACGTGGTTGCGCGAAAAGGTCTCGGCTTCCGTCGGGTGCGCCGCGCGCTGCCATTCGATCGTGCTGTGATGCTGGGACAT
>DAORUJ010000077.1:0-14565 GCA_035433105.1 Thauera sp. | reverse complement strand
CCATCCGCCAGCAAAACGTGGAGTTGCCCGCTGGCCGTATCGAGAGCAGCCAGCGCGAGTTCGCCGTGGTGGCACAAACCGACCTGAGTGGAACGGATGAATTCGGGGCCGTGGTGGTTCGCCAGCCGGCCAACGCTGCTGATTACCCGGTGCGCATTCGCGACATCGGCCGGGTCGAGGTGGCAGCCGAGAACGAACGCACCTCGGTGCGCTTCATGGGCAAGCCGTCGGTCTCGATCGGTCTCATCAAGCAAGCTACCGCCAATCCGCTGGACCTGAAGCGCGGGCTGGACGCCATGATGCCGAGCTTGGAAAGCGAGTTGCCCGATGGCATGTCGATGAACATCGCCAACGACAGCACGGTGTTCATCGAGCGTTCGATCGACGCGGTGTTCTCGACCATCTGGGAAGCGGTGCTGCTAGTGGCGGCGGTGTGCCTGTTCTTCCTGCGCAACTGGCGGGCCATGCTGGTGCCGCTGGTGACGATTCCGGTGTCGCTGGTGGGCGCCTTCACGCTGATGTTTGCGTTCGGCTTTTCGATCAATACGCTGACCCTGCTCGCGCTCGTGCTGGCGATTGGTCTGGTGGTGGACGATTCCATCGTGGTGCTGGAGAACATCTATCGCCACATTGAAGAAGGGATGGAACCGCTCGCCGCTGCCTTCAGAGGGGCAAAGGAGATCGGCTTTGCGGTGGTGGCGATGACCATCACGCTGGCCGCGGTGTATGCACCGGTGGCCTTCATGACCGGGCGCACCGGCAAGCTGTTTACCGAATTCGCGCTGACGCTGGCGGGTGCGGTGATCGTGTCCGGCTTCGTGGCGCTGACGCTGTCGCCGATGATGTGCTCGAAGCTGCTGCGTCACGAACCCAGGCACGGCCCCATCTACAACGCCATCGAGCGATTCCTCAACGGGATGACGAAGGGCTATCGCAGCGTGCTGAGCCTGGCATTGAAGATGCGCTGGCTGGTGATGCTGGTGTTCGTCCTTGTCGCCAGTAGCTCGGTGCTACTGGTGGGGCAGCTGAAAACCGAACTGGCGCCGATTGAGGATCGTGGCCGGGTGCTCGGCATTTTCAGCGGGCCTGAGGGGGCGACCATCGACTACATGAGTCGCTATGCGCGCGAAATCGAGGCGATCTACGCTGCGCTGCCCGAGGTGGACCGCTATCTGGTGATCAGCGGCACCCCAACCGTGTCGCAGGGTATTTCCTTCGTTGGCTTTCGTGACTGGGAAGATCGTAAGCGCAGCGCGGCCGAGATTGCCGGCGATCTCGGCGCAAAGCTGCGTGCCGTGCCAGGCGTGAATGCCTTTCCGGTGATGCCGGCATCCTTCGGGCAGAGTTCGAGATCCCGCCCCCTTTCGTTCGTGGTGACGACCTCCGAGTCCTACGATGAGCTTGCGCGCTACACCGAACAACTACTCGACGAGATGCGCCAGAACCCCGGCTTGGTCTCGCCCGACACCGATCTGAAGCTGACCCTTCCCGAATTGGCGGTCGAGGTGGATCGCGATCGCGCAGCCGACCTTGGCGTGTCGGTGGAGGTGATTGGACGGACCCTGGAAACCATGCTCGGTGGGCGCCAAGTGACGCGCTACAAGCAGGATGCCGAGCAATATGACGTGATTGTTCAGGTCGATGCCGCCAGTCGTGCCGATCCGCGCGACATCCGCGACATCTACGTGCGTGCGCGCAATGGCGAGATGGTGCCGCTGGCCAACGTGGTGAAGGTGAGTGAGACGATCGCCCCACGCGAGCTGAACCACTTCGGCCAGCGCCGTTCGGTGACGATTTCGGCGAGTCTTGCGCCCGACTACGCGCTGGGCGAGGCCCTGAAGTGGATGGATCAGACCGCCGCGCGCATCCTGCCGCCAGGCTATGCGACCGACTACGATGGGCAGTCGCGTGAATTCCTCGGCAGCTCGGCCAGTCTGGTGCTGGTGTTCCTGCTCGCACTGGCCTTCATCTACCTGGTGCTGGCGGCACAGTTCGAGAGCTTCCGCGACCCCTTCATCATCATGCTGACAGTGCCCTTGTCGATGACTGGCGCGCTCGGCGCACTGTGGCTGAGCGGCGGCACACTCAATGTCTATAGCCAGATCGGCCTGGTAACGCTGGTCGGTCTGATTACCAAGCACGGCATCCTGATCGTGGAATTCGCCAACCAGCTGCGCGAACAGGGCCGCGAGCGCAGGGATGCGGTGATCGAAGCTTCCGTGCTGCGCCTGCGCCCGATCCTGATGACGACCGGTGCAATGGTGCTGGGTTCGGTCCCGCTGGCCTTGGCGACCGGCGCCGGAGCCGAGAGCCGGCAGCAGATCGGTTGGGTGATCGTTGGCGGGCTGCTGCTCGGCACCTTCTTTACGCTGTTCGTGGTGCCCACCGTGTATACCCTGCTCGCACGCAGGGAACGTGCCGTGCTGGCGCAGGCATAGCAGCCCGCTCGGCTGGCGGGAGCACGTCGCGCGTTGCCTTGCGCGGCAAGGTTTGGCCTGTTCAGGCCTGTTCAGGCCTGTTCAGGCCTGTTTGGGCAGGTGCCGGGCGCTGTCCTCCCAGCGCTGAAAGTACGCCTCCATGTGCTTCACGCAGAGCTTGATCTTGGTCGACGAGCTGAGTCGTTCTGGGTACACAGCCCAGATGTTTGCTTCCTGGATGTAGTCGGGAAGGATATTGATCAACTCGCCCGATTCAAGCCGCGAACGCGCGTCCCAGATCGAACGCAGCACGATGCCGTGACCTGCAAGTGCCCATGCGACGGCGATTTCTCCATTGTTGGTCATGAGTGAGCCGCGCACCTTGACGTTGTAGTTGCGGCCGCGGCGTGTGAGCTTCCACAGGCCCACCGGGTGATCGCGTTCCTTGATGATCAGGCAGTTGTGCTGTGCAAGTTCGTTGAGATCCTTTGGCTCGCCACATTTGGCGAGGTACGCCGGCGAGGCGCACAGGATCCGGTGGTTGCGTGCCAGGCGTTTGGCGATGTAGTGCGGCGAGATGACATCGCCGATGCGAATGTCCAGGTCGATCTTGTTTTGCGCCAGGTCCAGCAGGTGGTCGAGGACGTCAAGGCGAACTTCGATCGCAGGGTATTTTCTTGAGAACTCGGCGAGGCTTTCCCCAACGACGCTGCGACCGAAGCCGAAGCTGGTAGATACGCGCAGGACGCCGCGCGCCTCGTTGCGCTTGACGCCAAGCTCTTCGTGCAACTCGGTGACGCTGTCGAGGATCGAGCGCCCGAGCTCATACACATGCTCGCCTTGTTCGGTGAGCGAGACCTGGCGCGTCGAGCGGTGAAAAAGCTTGCACTCGAGCCGGGTCTCAAGGATCTGAATGCGCTTGCTGATGAAGGCCGGCGAAACGCCTAGACGCTGTGCCGCCTGGGAAAAGTTGAGCGTGCGCACCACCTCGCAGAAGACCTGCAAATCTTCGATCGAAAATCGATTGTTCATGATTCGTAAAAACTGAATTTATATGTAAGCGATTGTCCCTCGGTGCCTCGGGTCGTAGGATTAATTCGCTCAAACAATTTTTTCTATCCGCGCACGAGGGGAAACCGTTGGACACGACTTATCTGTCCTTGGCTGAACACGCAGGCAGGTTGCGCAGCCGCGAGCAATCTGCTCTCGCACTCGTCGACTGCTGCATTGCCAGCTTCGATCGCAGCGAAGCGCGCCTCAACGCCTACAAAACCTGGAATGGCGCTCAAGCGCGGCAGGTCGCGCAGGCGGTGGATGCGTTGTTCGAGAGCGGGCTCGATCTCGGCCCCCTGATGGGTATCCCGGTATCGGTGAAGGATCTCTACGGCGTGCCTGGCATGCCGGTATTTGCGGGCAGCGATGAGGCATTGCCGCCGGCCTGCCAGGTCGCCGGGCCTGTTGTGTCGCGCCTTCAGCGGCAGCTGGGCATCGTTGTCGGCAAGACGCACACGGTCGAATTCGCCTTTGGCGGGCTTGGCGTCAATGCGCATTGGGGCACGCCCTTCAATCCTTGGTCGGCGAAGGAGCATCGCACCCCTGGCGGCTCGAGCTCCGGGGCGGGGGTGTCGCTGGTGCAGGGCAGTGCGCTTCTTGCGCTGGGTACGGATACCGCGGGTTCGGTGCGGGTGCCGGCGTCGATGACGGGCCAGGTGGGCCTGAAGACGACTTACGGGCGCTGGTCGCTCGAGGGCATCGTGCCGCTGTCGTCCTCGCTCGATACGCCGGGTCTGCTCACACGCACGGTGGAAGATCTGGCCTATGCATTTGCGGCCATCGATGGCCCGAGTGCGGCACACGAGACGCCCTGCATGCCTTTTCCGCTCGAAGGCTTGCGTGTCGGCATCCCGGCGAATTTTTTCTGGGATGACGTCGATGCTAGCGTTAGAGAGCGGGTCGACGCGGTGATCATGCGTCTGGCCAACGCGGGCGCACGGGTGATTGCGCTGCAACTGCCGCACTGCGACGAGGCTTACGACATCTTTCGCCAGGGTGGGCTTGCAGCGCCCGAACTGGCGGCCTATCTGAGCCAGAACTTTCCGCACAAGATCGCACGGCTTGATCCGGTGGTCCGGGCCCGGGTGCAGGGCGCGGAGCAGATTTCCTCGGTCGAGTATCTGCGGCGCAAGCAGATGTTGCAGCGCTGTGCAGTGGGCGCCACGGCGGTCTTTGACGGTGTGGATGTGTTGTTGTCGCCAACGGTTGCCATCACGCCTCCGCGCTTGACGGACATTGCCGACAGTGCCACCTACGGTCCGGCAAACATGATGGCGCTGCGCAACACGGTGATCAGCAATCTTTTTTCCTGGTGTGCGCTCACCCTGCCCGTGGGCCTGGACGCTGAACGCATGCCGGTGGGCCTGCAGTTGATGGGGCCGGCGATGGCAGAGAAACGCCTGATTGGCATCGCCCTGAGCATCGAATCCCTGATCGGCAGGGGTTTCGAAGTACTCGGCCGCGCGCCTGCGTTGGCCTGATTTTCTGCAGTTCAACCAACCCCGAAGGGGGAGGAGATTCTCATGACGACCAAGAAGAACCTTAAGAAAATCGCCATCGCGGCGGTGATGAGCGCGCTGTTTGCGGGTGCCGCCCACGCTGCCGACTTCAAGTTCACCTTCGCTCACGTGCTGGTCGAGAGCACACCGAACGCCAAGGCCGCGGTGAAGTTCAAGGAGGAAGTCGAGCGTAACTCCAAGGGCCGCATCGAGATCAACGTTCGCCCGGCTGCTCAACTCGGCGGCGACGTTGAGATCATCGAGCAGACCCAGATGGGGCTTGTTCACATCGCCATCCCGCCCACCGGTAACCTGGCCAACTTCGAGCCGAAGATGTACCTCTTCGACCTGCCCTTCCTGATGCCCGACAACGCCGCGATGAAGCGTGTGCTGGACGGCCCGGTTGGTCGCGAGCTGCTCGATACGCTCGACAAGAGCAACCTTTACGGCGTGAACTACTGGGGTGCGGGCTTCCGTCAGATGACCAACAACGTGCGCCCGATTACGCAGCCGGACGATCTCAAGAACATCAAGATGAGAACGCTGCAGGCGCCGGCCATTCTTGCCACCTACCGCGCCTATGGGGCCAACCCGACGGCGATGGCCTTTACTGAGGTGTACAACGGCCTGCAGCAGGGCGTGGTCGAGGGCCAGGAGAACCCGTTGGCGAACATTTACTCCATGCGCTTTCAGGAAGTGCAGAAGAACATGACGCTGACTCGCCATGCCTACCACACCTATGCGGCGGTGATGAACAAGGCAGCCTGGAACTCGCTGCCGGATGATCTGAAGAAAGTGATGCGCGATGCGTTCGATGTCGGCCGCGACTATGCGCGCGAGGTCACCGACACCGAGGATGCCCGTATCCTCGCCGAGATCAAGGGCCAGATTGATATCCGTGAGTTGTCCCCTGAAGGACGTGCTGCGTTCATCGAGAAGTCCAAGCCGATCTACAAGGAGTTCGAGAGCCGGGTCACGCCCGAGTTGATCCAGAAGGCCATGAAGGCAGCAGCTGGCAACTGATCGTTGATCAAGCAGGGGGACGGCAATGATTCACGCACTCAACAAACTCATCGACTGGATCGAGAACATCATGATGGTGGTCCTGATGCTCGTCGCCACAGTCGTTGCCATTGTCCAGGTCGTGGCGCGGTACGTGTTCAACAACTCTTTGTATTGGTCCGAAGAGCTCATCCTGTATTCACTGATCACGATGAGTTTTCTTGCGGCCAGCATGGGGGTGCGATACGCCGCTCACATTTCAGTGGAAATGTTGTACGCCTTTGCCGGCCCCCGTCTCATCCGCGTGCTCAAGTACGTGGCTGCCACCCTTGGCCTGGTCTTCGCCGCGACCCTGATCTATTACGGCGGTCGCCTCTTCATCAACACCTCAAGCATGGGCCAGCTTTCGCCAGCGATGCAGATTCCGGTGGCTTACATCTACCTCACCATTCCCGTTGCAGGCACTTTCATGCTGATCCGATACCTCCTGATCTTCCAGACGCTGCTTGCCGGAAAGGACTACGCGCCGCTCGCCACCACGATCAGCGCCACATAAATAGGGTACGAGATGATTTCTGCCCTGGTCCCGATCTTTTTCAGCCTGCTGCTGTTCGGCTTGCCGATCTTTGCGGCGCTGGCGCTAGCGGTCACCGCCGCGCTTTATTTCTTTGGCGGTATCGATCCGCTGGTGGTGCCGATGCGGATGTTCTCGGGGATGAACAACTTCTCCCTGATGTCCATTCCGTTCTTCATCCTTGCAGCCGAATTGATGCGCATTGGCGGGCTTTCGGATCGACTCATCGAGTTGGCGAAGACGCTTATCGGCTGGCTTCCTGGCGGCCTGGCGGCGGCCACCGTGCTGGCTTGTCTGTTCTTTGGGTCGATCTCGGGCTCAAGTCCGGCGACCGTCATTGCCATCGGCACCATCATGTATCCGGCGATGGTGGCAGCCGGTTACAACAAGTATTTCTGCATCGGTCTGATCGCCACGGCTGGCACGCTGGGGCCGATCGTGCCGCCGAGCATCGCGCTCATCATCTACGGCTCGGTCACCGGCACTTCGGTTGGCAAGTTGTTCGCGGGCGGCCTGTTGCCAGCCTTGCTGATCGGCGGCTTGCTGATTGGCTATAGCAGCTGGTACTCGATCCGGAAGAACTATCCGCGTGACCCCTTGCCGTCACTGAAGCAGATCGCCATCGCGTTCAAGAATTCCGCCTGGGGTCTTGGCTTGCCCGTGATCCTGCTCGGGGGTATCTACACCGGTGTCTTCACGCCCACCGAGTCCGCTGCCACTGCCTGTCTTTATGGCTGGTTTGTCGGCGCCGCGATCTACCGGAACATCGGCTTCCGCAGCCTGCTGGAGATCCTGCGCAACACTGGTCTGCTGTCGGGAACGCTCTTGCTGATTACCGCAGGGGCGTCTGCGTTTTCCTGGATTCTGGCAACGACGGGTGCGCCTACCCAGATCGCTTCGCAGGTGTTGTCGAGTACCGACTCCCCGGTTCTGATCATGCTGTTGTTCAACCTGATCATGCTCGTTGCCGGATGCTTCCTCGACAGCGCGTCGGCGATCATCATTCTGGCCCCCCTGATGCAGCCGATCGCGGCCCAGGTTGGTGTGGACCCCGTTCATTTCGGCATCATCACCCTGGTCAATCTGTCTGTTGGGATGTTGACGCCTCCTGTTGGACTGAATCTCTTCGTTGCCATGGGCGTTGCGAAAATGACCTTGCATGAGGTCTTTCGTGCGGCTTTGCCAATGATCTGCCTGATGCTGGTGGCCTTGCTGGTGATCACTTACATCCCGGCAATCAGCATGCTGTTGCCCAACGCCCTGTACTGATGCTCATGAAGAAGATCATTCTGCTGTCGACCGGTGGCACGATCGCCAGTGCCCCCGGCGAGGATGGGCGCAACGTCTCCGGGGCCTTGCCGGGCGAGGCCCTGGTGCATGCGCTGCAGCTTGGCCCTGAAGTGGCGCTGGAAGTGCAGTCCGTGCTGCAGAAACCAAGCAACGCCATCAGTCTCGACGACTGGGCCCTGATCGGCAGGACGTGCGATGAATTGATCGCGGGCGGCCTGGCTGACGGCATCGTCATCACCCACGGAACGGACACACTCGAGGACACCGCCTACTACCTCGAGTGCGTGCTCGATACCCGCCGGGTGCCGGTCATCGTCACCGGCTCGCAGCGCGTGCCGCACGCCCTGGGCAGCGATGCCTACGCCAATCTGAGACGCGCAATCGAAGCGGCTGCGGCTGACGAGTGTCGTGGCATGGGGGTGATGGTGGCTTTCAACGAGTCACTCTACAGCGCCAGCTTTGTCCGCAAGGTCAGCAGTTTCAGGCTCGACGGCTTCGACGCGCCAGGGCTTGGCTGCCTCGGCTTCATCGATAACGGCAGGGTTTCCATGCTGCAGCGACCGATGCGTCAGCGGCAGTTGCAGCAAGCTGGTTCGCTGCCCAGGGTCGATATCGTCCCGGTGTACGCCGGGGCAAGCGTAGAGCTGCTCGCGGCCGTGGTCGCAAGCGGCCCGGCAGGGCTGGTCATTGACGGTGTGGGCCGCGGACATGTGCCGCCATCCTGGATGCCGGTGTTGCGCACGGCCTTGGATAAGGGACTGACCGTACTGGTGTGCAGCTCCACGCTTCATGGCGCCACGCATCAAAGCTACCAGTTTCCCGGCTCTCTGCATGATCTTGAGGATGCCGGGGCCGTTGCCGTCAGCCACCTTTCCGCGCGCAAGACGCGGATCAGGCTGGCCTTGCTGCTCGCCGACGGCATTCGGGCTACGGGCGCAGTTCGACAAGCATTTGACTGGCAGCAGGATCGCTGCTGAAGCCTTCAACGAGGAGAAGTATGTCTGCATCGAGAATCGCCGTGATCCCCGGTGACGGGATCGGCAAGGAAGTCATGCCTGAAGCCCTGCGTGCGCTGGCCGTGCTCGGCGAGCGCCACGGATTGGCGCTGGAGTTCGAACACTTCGACTGGGCCTGCGCGGAATACTACCAGCGCCATGGCGACATGCTCCCAGAGGACTGGTTTGATCGGCTAAAGGGGTTCGATGCGATCCTGTTCGGCGCCGTTGGCTGGCCCGAGGTCGTGCCGGACCATATCTCGCTGTGGGGCTCACTACTCAAATTCCGGCGCGAGTTCGATCAGTACATCAACCTGCGCCCGGTGCGCCTGATGGCGGGGGTGCCGTGTCCGCTTGTCGGCAAGAAACCGGGTGACATCGACTTTCTGGTGGTGCGTGAGAACACTGAAGGCGAATACACCAATCTCGGTGGCAGGATCTTTGCGGGCACCGAGCGCGAAGTGGTGCTGCAGGAGGCCGTGTTTTCCCGCCATGGTGTCGATCGTGTGCTCGACTACGCCTTTCAGCTTGCCAGTCGGCGCGAACGCAAGCACCTGACCTCGGCGACGAAATCCAATGGCATCGCGATCAGCATGCCGTACTGGGACGAGCGCACCGAAGTGGTTGCCGCCCGACACCCCGATGTGCGCTGGGACAAGTATCACATCGACATCCTGACGGCGCGCTTCGTGCTCTCGCCCGAGCGCTTCGATGTGGTGGTGGCGTCCAATCTGTTCGGCGACATCCTGTCCGACCTCGGCCCGGCGTGTGCCGGCACGATCGGCATCGCGCCTTCGGCCAACCTCAACCCGGAGCGACACTTCCCTTCGTTATTCGAGCCCGTGCATGGCTCGGCGCCCGACATCTACGGACGCAACATCGCCAACCCCGTCGGCATGATCTGGTCCGCTGCGCTGATGCTCGAGTTCCTCGGCGAGCGCCAGCCTGCGTGTGCGGTGGCTGCGCAGGAACTGCTGAGTGCGATCGAGCAGGTTCTTGAGCATGGCCCGCGCACGCCCGATCTCGGCGGCACCGCCGACACGACGGAGATGGGACAGGCGGTCGCGGCCTTGCTGGGCCAGCGTTGAAGGGGAAACCATGAGCATTCCGGCGTTTTCCGGCGCACTGAGTGCGAATGCACTGGCCGCCATGGCGCATGTCGATGGCCAACGGCTGATCGCAATGCAGCGCGCGCTGGCAGGTTTCGGGGGCCGTGCCGACGGCGGTGTTGAACGCGAAGCCCTGAGCGCAACCGAACTCGACGCCCGACGCTGGCTGTTCCAGCAAGTTCGAGGGGCGCACTACAGCTGGTTCGTGGACTCGGCTGCAAATCTGTTCCTGCGCCGCGCGGGCACGGATGAAAGCCTGCCGCCCGTGATGACCGGAAGTCACATCGACACACAGCCCATTGGTGGTTGGCTGGACGGAGCCTATGGGGTCATCGCCGGTCTGGAGGCGATGCTTGCGCTCGACGCAGCAGCTATCCGCACGCGGCATCCGCTGGAGCTTGCGGTGTGGACCAACGAGGAGGGCTCGCGCTTCAGCCCGGGTGCGATGGGCTCGAGCGCTTTTGCCAATCCTGCCGTGCTTGAGAGCTACCTCGCCAGCACCGATGCACAAGGCGTCTGCTTCGAGACGGCGCGCGACGCGGCGCTGCGGGCCGTGCCCGAGGCGACTACTGTGGCGCTTGGTCGGCCGGTCGAAGCCTATGTGGAAGCGCACATCGAACAGGGGCCGATACTGGAGGCAACTGGCTGCAGACTGGGAGTCGTTACCGGCATTCAGGGCGTGCGCTGGTTCGAGCTTGTCCTTAGTGGCGACAGCGCGCACGCGGGTACGACGCCGCTCGACGTCCGTCGCGACGCCTTGATGACGGCTGCACGGCTGGTCGCGCGCATCGGTGACATGGCGGAGGCGCTCGGGGATCCAGCCCTGCGCCTGACCGTGGGCAGATTCGAAGCCGCACCGGGCGCCATCAATACCGTCGCCGATCGGGCCCTATTCACCCTTGACCTGCGCCATCCCGTCGACGCTGTGCTGGAGTCCTGCGAGCAGGCGATCCGCAGTCTTGTGCAGCAGAGCGCAGGCAGGTGCAGCGCCGACATGCGTCGCCTGATGCAGCGTGCGCCAACCCCGTTTGCGGACGAGGTGGTGGCCGTTGTCGACGGGGCGGTTGGTGCCTCGGGCGAGACGTCGTGCCGCCTTGTATCGGGCGCGTTCCACGACGCGATGCATCTTGCTGATGTTTGCCCCAGCGCGATGCTGTTTGTCCCTAGCCATGGCGGCATCAGTCACAACGCCGCTGAAGACACCGATGAGGCTGACCTGGTTGCAGGTGCGCGCGTACTGGCCGCGGTGCTCACTGAACTCGCGGGCTGAACACATCGCAGGGCTAAGTTGATGAACCTTTCAGGGAGTGATCATGAGCCGAGTCGAACAGAAGCTGGAAGCGCTTGGGCTGCATTTGCCACAGCCTTGGCAACCCAGAGGGCAGTTCCTGCCTTTTCGTCGTGATGGAAACCTGGTCTACCTGTCCGGGCAGATATGCGAATGGGACGGGAAGGTCGTGTGCGAGGGCCCGGTCGGCGCGGCGACCAGTGTCGAGCAGGCACGGGAGGCCTCGCGGATCTGCGCGCTCAACTTGCTGTATGCCTTGAAGCTTGCCTGTGATGGCGACCTTGATCGTGTCGAGTGCATTCTCCGGCTGGGTGGGTTTGTTAATTGCGTGCCAGGGTTTCCAGATTCCCCGAAGGTGATCAACGGCGCTACCGAGCTGTTTGTGCAGCTATTTGGCGAGGCTGGCCAACACGCCCGTACCGCAGTGGGTGTTGCGGGCTTGCCGGGAAATGCAGCGGTTGAAGTCGACGCGGTCGTGCGTCTGCGCCACCAGCCCGACTGATCTGCCCTACGAAGTTCGATTTCTACCGCAGCCGTTTACCCTAGGGTGAGCGGCTGCTGCGTTTGTGCATTCGAATATTGGGCGATAGCACGCATGAGCAGTCCGGTCTCCCAAAAGAACATTTGTGACCTTTCTATGTTGCTCCGGGCATGGTCGGGTGAAAACCATGGTGGGTTGGGCATAGGGGCTGACTGATCGGCCTCGGAGGCGTTGCGGACATCATCGGCGTCAGCCGCGGCATGGCGTTCAATAATGCAGTACTGCCGTAGTGTCGCGGCTGAATGTTGAGCAATTTGGTCCCTCTGTTGTAGCTTTGTGACCTCGAGGGATCGTTTTGTGCTGCGCATAATTGACCGTTGTCGCCCGCAATTCGTCGGGCCGATGCAGTCGCCGCCGAGTAGGCATAGGCACCGTCGTGCTTGATGTCGAGGGACTGCGCGAATTGAAAGGAAGCTGAGATGGCAAGCCCACGTCAGGAAACATTTGATGTCTGCGTGATCGGCACTGGCGCCGGAGGCGGCGTGATGCTTGACGAGCTGACACGTGCCGGCATGTCGGTGGTGGCGCTGGAACGGGGGCCACACCTGGGTCCTGCGGATTTCATGGAACACGATGAACTGTCCAACATCATACGTGGCACCGGCTTCGCACCCGATCTGAAGGAAACGCTGCGCGGTGCCGAGGGTGAGACTGCCGTGCCACAGCGGCATACCCTGCTTGGACAGTGCGTCGGTGGAAGCAACGTCCACTGGGGCGCTATGGCCTGGCGTCTGCGACCCGACGATTTCAATGTGCTCAGCCATGATGGCCCGGTGGCTGGCGCCAGCCTGGCGGACTGGCCTGTCGATGCGGCAGAGATGGCGCCTTGGTACGACAAGGCCGAGGCGGCCTACGGGGTTTCGGGGGGGGCGGTGCACAATGCCCTGCAACCGGGCGGGCGCTACCCGAATCCACCCCACCCACCCCGTAGCGGCAGCCATGTGTTCGAGCAAGGGGTGCGCAAGCTGGGCTACACGCCGTTCCAGATTCCCCTGGCGGTCAACAGCAGGGCCTATGGGGGGCGGGCCACCTGCACCAACAGCGGGATGTGCGTGATGTTCGGCTGCCCGGTTCATGCCAAGGCGTCGCCGCTATCGGTGGGGGTGCCGCGAGCTCAGGCCACCGGGCGGCTCGATCTTCGACCCCAAAGCCTTGTCCATGAGTTGGTGGTGGACGAGGCCGGGCGTATCAAGGCCGCTCGCTACCTGGACGCAAAGGGACAGCAGAACGAAGTGCGGGCCCGGCAGTTCGTTCTGGCCGGCGGCAGTTTGGGCTCCGCGCACCTGTTGCTGATGTCGCGTTCCGGTCGTTTTGCCAATGGCCTCGCCAATGGCAGCGATCTGGTGGGACGCAATCTGATGCAGCACGTGTTACCCGCCGTCTATTACCGCCACGAAGCCGTGACGCGGGGCTGGCTGGGGCCGCTGGCAGGCCAGGCGATCGATGATCTGCATGACAGTGATGCGGCTCGTGGCTTTGTGCGCGGCGCGGTGATCACCGAGTCCTATCCTTCGACACCGGTGGTCTATGCCAGTAGCGCAGGTGCCCTCTGGGGTACCGCGCTGAAAGACTACCTGCGTCAATTTCCCCATGTTCATGGGTTGATCGCCATTGGCGAGGATCTGCCGGTGCATGGAAACCGGGTCGATCTCGATCCCGTCCATCGCGACCAGCACGGACTGCCGGTCTGGCGCATCACGCACGCCTATCATCCCAACGATTTGAAGTTGAGAGATTATTACGAGCAGAAAATGACCGCGATCGCGGCAGCAGCAGGGGCTGAGCGCAGTTGGCCGGTGGATATGACACAGGGCAGCAGCGGCCACCTGATGGGCACGTGCCGTATGGGAAACAATCCCGAAACATCGGTTCTCGATCGCTGGTGCCGCAGTCACGAGGTAGAAAACCTGTGGGTGGTGGATGGCAGCTGCTTCCCCACCTCCGGAGGCTACAACCCGACGCTGACCATTGTCGCCAATGCCTATCGCGTAGCTGATCACTTCGTGCGTGAAGCGCGTCGACTCAATCTGAGATAAGCCATGGAAAACGCCACGCGCCGGGACTTCGTCAAGACCCTCGGCATTTGCCTTGTAGCCGTGGGTATCCCACGCCCCTTGACAGCCTTGGCTGCAGCCCGTGCTCATGGACAAGTGAGTTTCGACGCAACGGAGTGGCGTTGTGTGGAAGCAATCTGTGCAGACATCATTCCTGCGGATCAGGATCCAGGTGCCACCGAGGGCAACTGTACGAACTTCATCGACAAGGCCCTTTCAGCGGAGGACTCGTTGGCGTTACCGCTCTATCGGGATGCACTCGCGGCCATCGACGGACTGTGTCTAAAGGCTCATGGCCGGGTGTTCGCGGACCTGGCCGCGCCCGACCGCGCACACGTTCTGAATGAGATGGCGCAGGGAACCCTGGCGGGCTGGACCGAGACGCTGGCGAGGCCGCAGGATTTTTTTGCCACGGTTCGTTTTCACACCCTCCTGGGGTTCATTTCCGATCCGAAGTACGGTGGCAACGATAACTACGTCGGCTGGAAGCTGATGGGATTTCCCGGCCCCATGCACGAGGTTGGCGGCGTCTCGCCCGAACAGATGCTGGGCCAGAAGCCGGTGGTACCGATCTGGGAGGTGCCAGGTCATGCTGAACACAACAAGCATTAGGGTCTGTTCACTGTGCCCGCTTGAACTGATGGACGAGACAGGACGCCCAAGGAACTGATCGCCAACCGCGGCCGCTGTCTGCCTTCAAACCGCTGAAGGCCGTCGATACGGAGCGCGAGGCCTTGTCGAGC
>DAORUJ010000076.1:0-14643 GCA_035433105.1 Thauera sp. | reverse complement strand
GATCGGATGGTGGCCGTTGAAGATTTCCTTCAGCGCGTAGAGCGGGCTGGTGCCGATGTCACCGAACACGACGCCAACGGCGCCGAGGGTGAGTTTCGGAAGGGCCTTGCGAGCGTGCATGCGCGTCATCCTTGTGCCAGGTTTGCTGCGACCGGCAGGGCACATCGGCGGTTGAGCCGAGCGGCGATCTGCACTGCAGCATCAGGGGATGGGCCGGATGCTAGGCGCAGGAGCGTAAAGATGGCGTTAAGATTTTGCGCTGCAATAAATGGCTGGGCGTGAGCGCGAGACGGGGCAGCGACCTGGGCCGGCTCATGCCATGGCCAGGAAGTCTCCCCATTCCTCGATCGGCAGCGGTTTGCCGAACAGATAGCCCTGGTAGCGTTCGCAGCCATGCAGGCGCAGGAATTCACGCTGGGCTGGGGTCTCGACGCCTTCGGCCACGACTTCGAGACCGAGCGCGTGCGACATCGACAGAATGGTAAGCACGATGGTTTCGCTGCCCTCGTCGCTGGACATGTCGCGGATGAAGGACTGGTCGATCTTCAGCTGGTCGAAAGGCAGGCGCTTGAGGTAGGACAGCGAGGAGTAGCCGGTACCGAAGTCGTCGAGCGCGAAGTGGATGCCCAGTTCGCGCAACTGGTTCATGCGTGTGACTGTTTCGCCCAGGTCACCAAGAATTGCACTCTCGGTCAGTTCGAGCTTGAGCAGGCTGGGATTGATGCCCGCCTCGGTGATGGTGCGCCTGACGCTGTCGATGAAGTCGGGCTGGTGAAACTGACGGGCGCTGACGTTGACCGCCATCGAGAGCTGTCGAGTGTCGGTCCGAGCCTGCCAATGCGCAAGCTGCGCGCAGGCGGTACGCAGCACCCACAGCCCGATGGGCACGATCTGTCCCGTGTCCTCGGCCAGCGGGATGAACTCGGCGGGCGATATCATGCCACCCTCAGGGCGGGGCCAGCGGATCAGGGCCTCGGCACCGGTGAGTTTGCCATGACGGTCTACCTGGGGCTGGTAGAACAGGCGGAAAGCGTTGGCCTTGAGGGCTTCGTTCAGGCGCGTTTCCATGCGTGCGTTCGCATCGACCACCGCCTGCATGGCAGGGTTGAAAAAGCGCACGGTGTTGCGACCGTCCTGTTTGGCACGATACAGCGCCACCTCGGCCTGCTTGAGCAGAGCCTCGAGCGAGCTCGCCTTGCCCTGAAACAGGCTGATGCCGATGCTGACAGTGGCGTAATGCAGATCGCCTTTGTCGGCACCGAGCATGTAGCTGCCGTCGAGTTCGTGCTGCACCTTCTTGGCAAAGTGCTCGGCATGGGTCAGTGCATCAGCCTCGGTGTTGCCGATGCGTTTGATCAGAATGGCAAAATCATCGTCGCCGTGGCGGGCAACGGTGTCTTCTTCGCGTACGCACGAACGCAGACGCCGGGCCACTTCGCGCAGCAGCTCGTCGCCAACGGGGTGGCCCTGGGTATCGTTCAGCTGCTGGAAGCGGTCGATGTCGAGCATCATCAGCATGCCGTGGGTGTCGCTGCGGCTGCTGCTGCGCAGGGCCTGGGCGAGGCGGTCGTAGAGCAGCGCGCGATTGGGCAGCTCGGTCAGGGCGTCGTAGTAGGCGAGACGATGCAGCAGGGCTGCGGACTGCTTGCGCTGGGTGATGTCCTCTTTCACCGCGACGTAGTGCGTGACGGCGCCATCCGGTTGTTTGATCGGAGCGATGGTTGCCAGTTCGAGATAGCTCGAGCCGTCCTTGCGGGTGTTGTGGAATTCACCGCGCCAGACCTGTCCGCTGGACAGGGTCTCCCACATGTGTTCATAGGTGGCCTGCGGGGTCCGGCCGGTGTTGAGGAGGCGCGGATTCTTTCCGAGCACTTCCTCGAGCGTGTAGCCGGTCGTGCGCTGGAAGGCCTCATTGACATAGACGATCTGTGCTGCGGTGTCGGTGATGACGATGCATTCGGGACTTTGCTCGATGGCCATCGACAAGCGGCGCAATTCGGCATCGCGCCTTTCGATCTCCGCTGCCATGTGGTCGATGCCCCGGGCCAGGCCATCGAGTTCGCCGACCCCGGACTGTTGTTCGATGCGGATGTCCAGTCTGCCTGCCGCGATACCGTTCACGACCGTGCTCACGCGGGATGCCCACACGTCGATCAAGCGGTAGATGTAGAGGCGTGCAATGACTGCTGAAGCCAGCGCGATGGCGGCCAGTACCGCGAGATGCAGCTGGAAGCGCCGTGCCACCGCATTCATCGAGTGCTCAAGTGGTGAGCCGATCACGACGAAACCACTGCCTGGCGCGAACCCGGGTTCGGCGATGCCGTACAAGCGCTGTTTGCCATCGAGCCCCGGGAGCTGCGCGACTGCGTCACGGGTCCTGACGAGACGCCCCAGGGTGTCCAGCGTCGCTGGCAGAACCACCTGCTCGCGCCAGCGCGCCGAGTCCGGGTGATGCGACAGCACCTGGCCGCCGGCGCTGATCAGGCTGGCTTCCCAGCCCGGCGGCAGCTTGAACTGCTGGACCAGACGGTCGAACCAGGCCAGCGTGATCGAGGCGAAGATGACGCCGCGCACCGCGCCCGTGGCGCTGGTGAGCGGGTAGCCGAATACCATCACCGTTTGCCCGGAGAGGCGACCGGTGACGAATTCGCCCGGCGATATCCCCGTGCCCTGCAGACCGCTCTGAAACCAGGCACGGTCGGACACGTTGACCGCTGCGGTCTTGGGCAGCGCGCTGCAGGACACCGTGCCGTCGGGCAGGGCGACACCAATGTTGGCAAAGTCTTCGAAAGACTCCAGCAGTCGCCGGGCGATTCCCGCGCATTCAGTGCTGTTCAGGGTCTCCAGGTCATTGGACCGAGCCATGATCTGCAGGGCAAGGGCGACGGCCTGGTGTGCCGACTTCGCTTCCCGGGCCACATCCACCAGTCGATGTTCGATCTCGGTGTGGAGGTCGGCAACGGCCTGATTGCGCCGCTCCTGATAGTCGAACAACACGAACAGGAACACCGGGACGACGGCAATCGCGATCGTCAGCCAGAGTCTCATGTTGAGCGAGTTGCGGGTCATCGTACGCATGGTGTCGCCAGGGGTCCTTCTCCGGTACGGGCTGATGCTTCAGTAGGCCAAGGTCGGGGGACTGTGCCCCAAGTTGGGCAGAATGTCTCGTCATGGTTGGTCCTTGGCGCCGAGTAATTCACGGCGCCGTTGTCGGCATTACAGCGGCCACGCCCAAAGCAGCATGGGTACTCCGGCGACAATGACGATTACGTCGAGCGGCAGCCCCATGCGCCAGTAGTCGCCGAAGCGAAAGCCGCCGGGGCCGAGGATGAGGGTGTTGTTCTGGTGACCGATCGGGGTCAGGAAAGCACAGGATGCGCCCAGCGCCACCGCCATCAGGAAGGTGTCGGGGTTGACGCCAAGCTGTGTCGCGGCACCCAGTGCGATGGGTGCCATGACGGCGGCCGTAGCGGCATTGTTCATCAGGTCGGTGAGCACGATCGTGGTCAGCAGGATGACGATCAGGCCGAGCACCGCATCTCCGTTCGCCAGCGAGTCGAGCAGCAGGCGGGCAATCAGGTCGGCGGTGCCGGTGGCCTGCATGGCACCGGCGACGGGCAACAAGGCGGCAAGCAGGACGACGACCGGCCAGTCCACCGCTTCGTACACCGCGCGCAGCGACACGGTGCGCAGGGCCATCGATGCCAGCACCCCGGCGGCAAACGTGACCGCCGCCGGAAACCAGCCCAGGGCGGCGATCAGCACGGCCGCCAGCATGATTGCGGTGGCTGTGATGGCCCTGCGGCGGTTGGGAATGTGCAAATCGCGTGGGGCCAGAGGAACACAGCCGAAATCGGCCGCAAACTCGGCCACGGTGTCGGACGGGCCCTGCATCAGCAACAGGTCGCCAGGGCGAAGTTTGAGGGTGCGCAGCCGCGTCCGGGCACGTGCACCGTCGCGCGATACGGCGAGCAGGTTCAGGCCGTAGCGCGAGCGCAGCAGGATGTCGCTGGCCGAGCGACCGTCGAGGGATGATTCCGGGCGCACGACCAGTTCTTGCAGGATCAGGTCGTCGCTGCGGGTTTCGCTGCCATCGCTCTCGTCTGCCTTGTCGTCAGGCGTCGCCTCGGGTGCCGTGCCTGGCACGCTGTTGTCGGCGCGGGCGCCACGCTGAGTCGTCGATGCCTTGCCCTTTTCGGCGACGCTATCCTCGCCGTCCTTTTCCGCTTCTTTCGCTTCTTCGAGCTGCAGCCCCAGCCGGGACAATATTTTTGCGAGCGCCTCGACGTCCGCCTCGATCACCAGAATGTCGCCGGCGCGTATCACTCGGCCTCCGCTTGGTGCCGTCATCCTCACGTCGTTGCGCACGAGCCCGACAACCTGCGCGTCGGCCTCGTCCAGATCGAGCTCCAGCTCGCGCAGGCGCAGGCCGGCGGCGCGGCTGTCGGGCTGCACGCGTGCCTCGGTGAGATAGGCGCCGGTGTCGAAGCGGTTGCCTGCAGCCTGCGTCCTTACCGGCACCAGCCGCCAACCAAGCAGGACAATGAACATGATCCCGGCCAGGGTCAGCGGTAGACCGACTGGGGTGAAGTCGAACATGCCGAACCCGGCTGTGCCGGCCTGATTGGCCCGGAAGCCGGCCACGATGAGGTTGGGCGGGGTGCCGATCAGTGTCGTCGTACCGCCCAGAATCGAGGCTGCGGCCAAAGGCATCAGCAGCCTGCCGGGTGGCAGCTTCAAGCGGCTCGACAGCTGCAGCGCCACCGGCATCAGCAGGGCGAGTGCCCCCACGTTGTTCATGAAGGCTGACAGTACGGCGGCCAGCAGGGTCAGTGCGGCAATGCTCAGCGTGGGGCCGGCACGCGCCGGAAGCACCGCATGTGTCAGGGCATCGACTGCGCCCGAGGTCTGCAGTGCGCGACTCAGCACCAGCACGCAGGCCACGGTAATGACTGCCGGGTGGCCGAAGCCGACAAAGGCGACACCAGGCTCGACCAATCCGGCCAGCACGCAGGCCAGCAAGGCCGCAATAGCCACCATGTCGTGTCGCCAGCGGCCCCGGAGAAAGGCGGTGATCGTGCCGGCGAGGATGGCAAGGATCAGCATCTGGTCAGCAGTCATCAGCTCCTCTGGCATTTACACATCGGGAAGCCGATCACCTGGCCCGGCGCATCCCGCTGTCAATATATATGCCCGGTTGGTGACAAGTAAATGCAGCGCTTGTGCGGCGGACGGGAGCGAGTCCCCGGCGGCGCGGCCGGAGGGCGGGTCGAGCCTATTCGGTATCGAACCCCAGCAGTTTGCTGTCGATGATGCGGCTAACGACCGCCTCGGGCACGTCGTTTTCCCAGCCGCCACGACCGCGGCGCAGGCCCTGCAGCACTTCGGTGACGTCGATGTGCAGGTGACTGTCGTCCTGCGGAAGCACGGCGACGAGTTTGTCGTTGGTGACGAGATGGGCGAGCAGGAGCTTCAGATTGGCCGGCACCACGACGTTGTCCAGGGTGACCAGCTCGCCGGGCCCGGCGCCCCTGGGGCGCGCCGGGTAGACATATACGTGGGTATTGTCCGGGAACAGCTTGCCGAAGGCTTCGAGAATGCCGCCTTCCAGGCCTTCGTAGTACTTCTCGTCAAACAGGAAGTCGAAGTCGCGCACCGACAACACGATGCCGATCGGCTTTTGCGTGTAGCGCCGCAGATAGGCACGCAGGCGGAAGAAACGCACGTAGTCCGAGATCATCACCGTGTAGCCCAGCGAGGTCAGCAGGTCCACGCGAGCCAGAAAGTCGGCGCCATCGACGTTGTCGCCACTGACCAGCGAGTTCATCGTGATTTCGGCCAGCGATACGATGCCGGCTTCGTCGACTGCGGCCAGCTGGCTGAATTGCTTGAGCCCGGCGGCCATCATGTCCACGTTGACGCAGGTCACCGGCTTGAAGCTGCCACGCATCACCATGACCGGCTGGCGGTAGAGCAGATCGCCCGGCACCACGACCTCGCCTTCCGGGTTGAACACCACCGCGCGGGTCAGCCAGCTGCGGATCAGGTGCAGGTTCATCAGGCGGTTTTCCACTTCCTCGAAGTAAGGACCGGAGAAATGGATGAGATCGACCTCGATGCGTTCGGGCGTCAGGCCGTCGCCCAGCCCTTCGACGATCCATTCCGGATGGTCGCGGTTGAAGAAGGCGCCGTGGATGAGGTTGACGCCAAGGATGCCAAGCGCGTCCGATTGCTGGGCGTTGGTATCGTCGAGCATGCGCACGTGCATGACGACGTCGCTGGGTGCCGCCCCTGGGTGCAACTGCAGGCGAATGCCCACCCAGCCGTGACATTCGTTCTTCTGCCGGAAGCTGCGGGCGGTGACGGTCGCAGCATAGGCAAAGAAGGTGGTGTTCTTCGGTCGCAGATGGGCGAGCCGTTCAACCACCTGGTTAAACTCCTTGTCCAGCATTTGCAGCAGCCGTGCGCGACTGACGTAGCGGTCGACATGACCGTAGATGTCGTCGCTGACCGCCATGTCGTAGGCCGACATGGTCTTGGCAACGGTGCCTGCGGCCGCCCCGACCTGGAAGAAGCGGCGTGCCACTTCCTGCCCGGCACCGATCTCGACGATGGAGCCGTACTTCAAGGGGTCGAGGTTGAGCGTCAGGGCCTTTTGATCAGTGGTGAGGAGAGTGTCGCGTTTGCGCATGGGTCGATTCCTTGGCAGGCCTACTTGAGCTTGAAGCCGCGATTGTGCAGCGCTTCGACGAGACGATCCCGGCCCGAAAGGGTCTGCGGGCCGGCGATGCGCTTGGCTGAATGTACGGCCCAGGTGCCATGCACCTTCATCTGCTGGGCTTCGTAGAAGCGGGCCATGGTGGTGTTGTAGGCCTCAAGGCCGGCATCCTGGGCTTCGAGGCTGTATTTTTCATGATGCAGCACCACTGATTGCGGCGGGCGCGGCTTGACGGCGGCGGGCTGCGCGGGGTCGGGACGACCGACGCACATGCCGAATACCGCGACCACGCCCGGGGGTAGCGCCAGCAGTTCGGCGACCTTCTCAGGCTGGTTGCGCATGCCGCCGATGTACACCGTCCCGAGCCCGAGCGATTCGGCTGCAACCGCCGCGTTCTGGGCAGCGAGGGCGGCATCGATGACGCCGACGAGGAACATCTCGGTGTAGTCGAGCGCCTCGGCCGGACGCTGGGTGAGCTCGGCCAGGCGGGCGAGGCGGGCGAGATCGGCAAGCCACACGAGTTGCAGCGGTGCGTCCCGCACATGCGCCTGGCCACCGGCACATTCGGCGAGCGCGGCGCGCGTCGCTGGATTGCGCACGGCAACCACGCTCCAGGCCTGCAGGTTGGACGAGCTGGCCGCCGACTGGGCTGCGGCAACAATCGCGGTCAGCATGTCGTCGCCTACTGCGTCGGGCAGGTAGGTGCGCACTGAGCGGTGGTCGAGCAACTGTTCGATCAGCGGGGAACAGGCCGCGTTGAGGTGGGCACTGAGGGGGGCACTTGGTTGGGCGCCGTCATCACCGTAGCGCGCGCGCAGGCGTTGTTGGGCAAGGGACATCGTGAGCTCCGGTTGCTGCACAAGCCAGCAAGTATATTGACATGGTGTGGGGTCTGGTGATCATGCTGAACGACGCGGCAGATTGCGGATGCATTCCGGCCGACGAGCGGGTTATGGTTCGATGTCGAAAAATTGATCTTGATGCTGGTATTACGTTAACGTCAACGGCAATATTGCTGAGGGCGGGCTCATCGTGCAGGCCCGCAGCTGGTTTTGATCACAACGAAGAGAGGGAACACCATGAGCGCCGTAGCCGAATTCATCGCCGCCCGCGATTTCCTGCTGCAACACCGCAGCGACTATGCCACCGCCTATGCAGGCTTCAAGTGGCCCAAGCTGAAGGAGTTCAACTGGGCTCTGGACCATTTCGACGCCATGGCCGAGGGTAACGACAACCCGGCGTTGTGGATCGTCGAAGAAGACGGCAGCGAAGCTAAGTTGAGCTTTGCCGAAATGTCGGTGCGCTCGAATCGTGTCGCCAACTGGCTGCGCAAGGAGGGCGTCAAACGCGGTGATCGCATCCTGATCATGCTCGGCAACGAAGTGCCGCTTTGGGAAACCATGCTCGCCGCGATCAAACTCGGCGCGGTCGTGATCCCCGCCACGACGCTGCTGACCGCGGAGGACCTCGACGACCGCGTCGAGCGTGGACAGGTGAAGCACGTCGTGATCGGCACGGCCCATACCGACAAGTTCGAGGCCCTGCCGGGCAACTTTTCCCGCATTGCCGTGGGTGGCGCGCCGGCGGGCTGGAAGGCGTTCGAGGACGCGGCAGCCGAGTCCGACATGTTCACCCCGGACGCTGTGACCCGGGTCGATGATCCCTTGCTGCTGTACTTCACCTCGGGTACTACCTCCAAGCCCAAGCTCGTGCTGCACACCCATCAGTCCTACCCGGTCGGCCACTTGTCGACCATGTACTGGATCGGTCTCAAGCCCAATGACCGTCACCTCAACATTTCTTCGCCGGGCTGGGCCAAGCATGCCTGGAGTTGTTTCTTCGCGCCGTGGAATGCCGGCGCCTGCGTGTTTCTGTACAACTACAATCGCTTCAACGCGAAGGCGTTGCTCGACGTGATCGTGAAGTACGAAGTCAGCACAATGTGCGCTCCGCCGACCGTGTGGCGCATGCTGATCCAGCAGGACCTCGCCAGCGTCAAGACCAAGCTGCGCGAACTGATCGGCGCCGGTGAGCCGCTCAACCCCGAGGTGATCGACCAGGTCAGGAATGCCTGGGGCATCACCATTCGCGATGGCTTTGGCCAGACCGAAACCACCGCGGAGATCGGCAATACACCCGACCAGCCGCTCAAGCCCGGCTCAATGGGGCGCCCCTTGCCCGGCTTCAGGATTGCCCTGCTCGACGTCGACAGCAAGCCGACGGTCGAAGGCGAGATCTCGCTGGTGATGGGCGAGCATCGTCCGATTGGCCTGATGGTCGGCTACTCGGGTGACCCGGCCAAGACCGCGGAAGTGATGCGTGACGGCCACTATCGCACGGGTGACGTTGCCAGCATCGATGACGACGGTTACATCACCTATGTCGGTCGCGCCGACGACGTGTTCAAGGCTTCCGACTATCGCATCAGCCCGTTCGAGCTCGAAAGCGTGCTGATCGAACATCCGGCGGTGGCCGAGGCCGCGGTCGTGCCGAGCCCGGACCCGCTGCGCCTGGCGGTGCCCAAGGCCTTCGTGATCCTCGTTGCCGGGCAGGAGCCGAGCAAGGAGCTGGCGCGGGACATCTTCGCCTTCACCCGTGAGCGTCTGGCGCCGTTCAAGCGCATCCGCCGCCTGTCCTTCGCCGACTTGCCCAAGACCATCTCGGGCAAGATCCGTCGCGTCGAACTGCGCAAGGCCGAGGAGGCGCGGGGTGAAGGGGTGCGCGGTGAGCTTGAGTTCTTCGAGGAAGACTTTCCCGACCTGAAGGGCTGATTCAGAGGCCCGCCACAGCCGGCATGCTGCTATAATTCGGGTCGTGGCGGGTCTCCCCGCATTGCAGCGTGGTGAATCTGGTCAGGGCCGGAAGGCAGCAGCCACAGCCGCTCCCTGCAAGTGCCGGGGGTCAGGCTCGCCACCCCGAATCGTGAAAGCCGAAGGGCGCTCAATATTGAGCGCCCTTCGGCTTTTTACTTGGCCTGGCTGCGACTGCGTCATCGGGTGAGGGCGATGATCGCTGCCGGAGGCGCCTCCTGGCTCTGCTAGAATTGCGCGCCATGAGCTATCAGGTCCTTGCGCGCAAGTGGCGGCCGAAGTCTTTCGGCACGCTGATCGGTCAGGAGCACGTCGTGCGTGCGCTGACGCATGCGCTCGCCACCGGCAGACTGCACCACGCCTGGTTATTTACCGGGACCCGTGGCGTTGGCAAGACCACCATCAGCCGCATCCTGGCAAAAGCGCTGAACTGCGAGGTCGGCGTCACCCCCGAACCGTGTGGGGTGTGCGACGCCTGTCGGGCAATCGATACCGACCGCTTTCCGGACTACGTCGAGATGGACGCCGCGTCGAACCGGGGCGTCGATGACATGGCGGCCTTGCTCGACAAGGCGGTGTATGCACCCGTGCAGGGACGCTACAAGGTGTACATGATCGACGAAGTCCACATGCTCACCGGTCATGCCTTCAACGCCATGCTGAAGACGCTGGAAGAGCCGCCCGAGCACGTCAAGTTCATCCTCGCCACCACCGATCCGCAGAAGATTCCGGTCACGGTGCTGTCGCGCTGTCTGCAGTTCAACCTCAAGCAGATGCCACCTGGGCACATCGTCGACCATCTCGCGCGCATTCTGCAGGCGGAGGCGGTGCCTTTCGAGCCGGGCGCGCTGCGCCATCTGGCAAAGGCCGCCAGCGGATCAATGCGCGATGCCTTGTCGCTGCTCGACCAGTCGATCGCCCATGGTGCAGGCAGGGTGGAGGAGGAGCACGTCACCCAGATGCTCGGTACAGTCGGCGACGATCACCTGTATGCGGTGCTCGATGCCCTGGCTACCGCCAAGGTGAATGGTCTCCTGGCGGTGGCCGATGGCATGGAGGCGCGTAGCCTGTCGTTCGATGCGGCGCTGCAGTCGCTGGCGACGCTGCTCCATCGCATCGCCCTCGCTCAGTACGCGCCCGAAGCGATAGCGGACGAGATCGAGCGGGCGCGGATCACCGCCTACACAGGCGTCTTTGATGCCGAGTTCCTGCAACTGGCCTATCAGATCGCGATCCATGGGCGTGATGAGTTGCCGCTGGCCCCCGACGAATACACCGGCTTCACGATGACGCTGCTGCGTTTGCACGCTTTCCGTCCCGACCAGCCTGCCGCGCTCGGTGGCCCGGGAGTGGTACCCGGAGGGAGCGGACAGGCCAAGGCCCTGCCGCCGGCTGATCAGCAATCGGCGGTGGTGCCATCCGCTGGGGCGGCGCTCAAGCGTCAGGCTGGCCCTGCTGGCGGTGTGACCGGGATGAGCGCCTTGCCGCCGACGCCAGGGGCTGACGCTGCCGCGCAGCCCGAGGCCGTGGCGGCGGCTGCCCCTGATTCCACCCGCCAGGTGGCGTCGCCCGCCGTGTCGCACGACCCTGCTGCGGTGAGAAATGCTCCGCGGGTTGATCACGATGTACCGCCCTGGGAGGATCTTCCACCCGAGGCCTACGCCGGCTCCGAGGCCTACACCGGCGATTTCAGCGCGTCTGTCTTGATGTTGCCTGGCACGTCGACAACGGCCGCGGCGCTCCCCCGGGCTATCGAACAAGAGCTTCCGGTCCTGCCGTCGGCGCCTGAGGTGGATGCGCCAGCTGCCATTGAAACCGGCCTGAGGACACCATCCGGTTGCGGCGCGGATGCTGCCGCCTTGCTGGCGATGGGGGACTGGCGCGGCCTGATCCGCGTGCTCGAGCTTGGTGGCCTGGTCCGCGAACTCGCTCAGCATTGCGAATGGGTCGATTTCAATGACGACGAACTGCGCTTGCGGCTGTCAATGGCACATCGTCATCTGCTCGACATGAATCGAGGCGCTGCGGATCGACTGCAGGATCTGATTGGCAGCGCCTGCGGCCAGATGATGCGTGTGCGAATCGAGATCGGCGACATCGCTGGCGAGACGCCGGCCCAGCGCGACGAACTTGAACGTCGTGCGCGACACGCCGACGCCGTGGCCGCACTCGAGGCTGATCCTTTCGTGCGCGAACTCATCGAACGTTTCGATGCGACGCTCGTCGAGAGCAGCGTAAAACCGCTGTGAGCAGGGTGCGCAGCGCAAATTTCCATTTTTCTCAATAAAAGCAGTGGAGTACGCAAAATGATGAAAGGCGGAATTGCCGGGCTGATGAAGCAGGCCCAGCAGATGCAGGAAAACATGAAGAAAATGCAGGACCAGCTCGCCTCGGTCGAAGTCGAGGGACAGGCTGGCGCGGGCATGGTCAAGGTGCAGATGACCTGCAAGCACGACGTGCGTCGCGTGACGATCGACGATTCGGTGATGGACGACAAGGAGATGCTTGAAGACCTCGTTGCGGCGGCGTTGAACGACGCGGTGCGCAAGGTCGAGGCCACGACGCAGGAGAGGATGTCCGGCTTTACCGCCGGCCTGAACCTGCCGCCCGGCATGAAGCTGCCGTTCTGACGGAAGCGGGCGGATGTCGCCTTCGAGCCTCGACGAACTGATCGAAGCCTTACGCTGCCTGCCCAGCGTCGGGCCCAAGTCGGCGCAGCGCATGGCCTACCATTTGCTGCAGCGTGATCAGCGTGGTGCGGCAAGGCTGGCGAGAGCGCTTGGGCACGCGCTCGAAGTGCTGCGCCACTGTGAGCAGTGCAATACCTTCAGCGAGGAAGCCGTTTGCCAGCGCTGCGCCAATCCGCGGCGCGATGCGTCAACGCTGTGCGTGGTGGAAATGCCGGCCGATCTCGCGATGATCGAGCAGACGCAGTCCTACAGCGGGCTGTATTACGTGCTGATGGGGCGCTTGTCGCCGCTCGACGGTATTGGTCCGCGCGAGTTGCGACTGGATAAACTGATCGCACGGGCCAGCGACGGCAGGGTGCGGGAAGTCATCCTCGCGACCAATTTCACCAATGAAGGCGAGGCCACCGCACACACGCTGGCCGGCCTGCTTGCGGCGCGCGGACTCAAGGTTAGCCGCCTGTCTCGCGGGGTCCCGGTGGGAGGGGAGCTGGAATATACCGACGCCGGCACGATCGCACAGGCGCTGGTGGAGCGGCGTTCAGTCTGATTTCGCTGCTGCGATGCAGCAAAATGGCCGGTGCCGGCTATTTTTCACTGCCTTTGTGCGACGCTGAAAGCCTTGTCCCGATTGGCAAATCGGCCTTTGCGCTTTCTCTGCTGCAGTGACTCCGTTATAATTCTTCAGTTATTTGTATCCGAGTCTTTCGTTTTCCTTTATGGGAAGAGGGTCATGAGCGTTGATCAAAAGATGGACAGTGGCCGCCGCAACCTGCTGCTGGCGACGTCCGCTGTAGGCGGTGTCGCCGCTGTGGCAACGGCAGTGCCGTTCGTTGCCAGCCTGACGCCGTCAGAGCGTGCCAAGGCAGCCGGTGCGCCGGTCGAGGTGGATGTGAGCAAGCTCGCCCCTGGCGAGATGATGGTCGCGGAGTGGCGCGGAAAACCAGTGTGGGCTCTGCGCCGTACGCCTGAGATGCTGGCTTCGCTCGACAAGACCGAGGACAAGGTCACCGATCCGGACTCGGATGTACCTCAGCAGCCGGACTACGCCAAGAACAAGCACCGTTCGATCAATCCCGAATATCTGATCGCAGTGGGTATCTGTACGCACCTGGGCTGTTCGCCGTCCGAGAAGTTCAAGATCGGTGCGGAAAGCGGCATGGGTACGGACTGGCCGGGCGGCTTCTTTTGCCCCTGCCATGGCTCGCTCTTCGACCTGGCAGGTCGCGTGTATAAGAGCATGCCGGCCCCGACGAATCTCGAGATTCCGCCACACAAGTATCTCGCGGATACCACCATTCTTGTTGGCGATGACGGGAAGGCATAAGCGATGACGACCAAATCCCAGGCTGTGCTCAACTGGATCGATGAGCGCTTTCCGCTCACGTCGTCCATCAAGGGGCACCTCACCGAGTACTACGCTCCGAAGAACTTCAACTTCTGGTATTTCTTCGGTTCGCTGGCGCTGTTAGCGCTGGTGATCCAGATCCTGACCGGTATTTTCCTCGTCATGCACTACAAGCCGGATGCGTCGCTGAACGCGGCCGGCGTGCCCGTGGCCTTCGCCAGCGTCGAGTACATCATGCGCGAAGTGCCGGGGGGGTGGCTGATCCGCTACCTGCACTCCACCGGTGCTTCGGCGTTCTTCATCGTCGTGTACCTGCATATGTTCCGTGGCCTGCTCTACGGTTCCTACCGCAAGCCGCGCGAACTGATCTGGATCTTTGGCACCCTGATCTTCCTCGCGCTGATGGCCGAGGCATTCATGGGTTATCTGCTGCCTTGGGGGCAAATGTCCTTCTGGGGTGCGCAGGTCATCGTCAACCTGTTCTCTGCGATCCCCGTGATTGGTCCCGATCTTTCGCTGGTCATTCGTGGTGACTTCGTGGTTTCCGATGCCACCCTGAACCGATTCTTCTCCTTCCACGTCATTGCCGTGCCGCTGGTGCTGATCGGTCTTGTTGCTGCGCACATCATCGCGCTGCACGAGGTCGGTTCCAACAACCCCGACGGTGTGGAGATCAAGAAGAAGAAGGATGCCAACGGCATCCCGCTAGACGGCATTCCCTTCCATCCGTATTACACGGTGAAGGACATCGTCGGCGTGGTGGTCTTCCTGTTCTTCTTCAGCGCAGTGGTGTTCTTCGCGCCCGAAGGCGGAGGTTACTTCCTTGAGTACAACAACTTCATCCCGGCTGATCCCCTGAAGACGCCGCCACACATTGCGCCGGTGTGGTACTTCACCCCCTTCTATTCCATCCTGCGTGCGGTCACCTATCCGCTGTTCGGGCTGGATGCCAAGTTCTGGGGTGTGGTGGCAATGGGTGCGTCAGTGGTGATCATCGCCTTCCTGCCCTGGCTGGACCGCAGCCCGGTGAAGTCGATGCGCTACAAGGGCCCGATCTTCAAGTTTGCGGTGTTCGTCTTC
>DAORUJ010000075.1:13090-14657 GCA_035433105.1 Thauera sp. | reverse complement strand
TCGAGCGCGAGTTCGGGCGCATCATCGGTTTGCTCGATGCGCTCTCCGACGTGATCGAGGAAGAGACCGAGCGCACGGTGACGCGTGTGGTTCAGAACCTGACCACAGCGGTGTTCCTCCCGGTTTACTGAACGCCCTGCGGCCTTTCAACTCATTCTCCTGCCCATGAAGTCCATTGTCATTCTCGTTTCCGGTCGCGGCAGCAACATGCAGGCCATTGTCGATGCCGCCATCCCCGGTGTGCGTGTCGCTGCGATCATCAGCAACCGCCCGGATGCCGGCGGGCTCGCCTTTGCCGCAGAGCGAGGCATCGAAACCGCCGTGGTGGATCACAAGGCCTACCCTGATCGCGCCACGTTTGACGTCGCTCTGGCCGACCGTATCGACCACTTTGAGCCCGATCTGGTCGTGCTGGCCGGTTTCATGCGGGTGCTGACCGACGAATTCGTTGGCCGCTACGCCGGCCGCCTGATCAACATCCATCCCTCGCTGCTGCCTTCCTTCCCCGGCCTGCACACGCACCAGCGTGCGCTCGAGGCGGGGGTGTGCGTGCATGGGGCAACGGTGCATTTCGTCACCCCGACGCTCGACTGTGGGCCGATCATCGTGCAGGCGGTGGTGCCGGTGCTCCCGGATGATGATGAGACGGTGCTGGCGGCGCGGGTCCTGGCGCAGGAGCACCGGATCTATCCGCAGGCCGTACGCTGGTTTGTCGACGGGCGCTTGAGCCTGGATGAGGCCGGTCGGGTCAGGCTGTGTGACGGCGTTTTTGGCGCTGAAGCCGTCTGCGTGGTGCCTGCCCTCGATGCTGCAGGGCAACACGAATGAGGTTTCGTGATGCCTTGCGCAAACTACTCGTACTGGCCATGTGGCTCATGCCCTTTGGCTACGCCGTGGGCGCGGAGTTGACTTCTGTCGGCAGCATGCGCTTCGACGTGTACTACGGAACGCAAGGCTTGAAGGTGGGTGAGGCCCGTCACGACTGGCGGATCGGCCCGGATAGTTATGAGCTGAATCTCAACCTCGAGGCGAAAGGCCTGGCGAGCCTGTTTGGCTTGCAGTACGAGCAGCACAGTTCCGGCACTGTGGGGTCGGCGGGCCTGCGGCCAGATGTCTTCGTCGTCGATCAGCGTCGGCGCAAGCGCGAAAGTGCGCACTTCGACTGGCCCGCGGCGCGCGTCAGCCTTCGACGTGACGGCAAGGAGCGTCGCAGCGGAACAATTTCCAGCGGTGATCAGGATGTGCTGAGCCTTTGGCACCAGGTTCGACGCTTCGCCCGATCGGAGCAGCCGGTCGCGCTGAACGTTGTCACGGGCAAAAGCATCAAGCGCGCGAGTGTCAGGGTGCTAGGGCGGGAGCTGCTGAAGCTTCCCCTTGGCGAGGTCGAGACCTTGCGCATGCAGGCACAGGCCGAAGGCGGGGAACTCGACATTGACATCTGGCTTTCGCTGCAGCACGACCTGCTCCCGGTCCGTATCCGCATTACCGACGATGAGGGCAGCGTGCTCGATCAGCGTGCCACCATGATCGACCCGGAGCGCAAGCCCGGGTCGATCACTACAGAGAA
>DAORUJ010000075.1:0-12990 GCA_035433105.1 Thauera sp. | reverse complement strand
CACCACTGCGGCCAAAAGCACCACGACTGTCCCCGAAGGCGCGGTAACACGCGCGCTTTTCATCCAGACCATGCAGGTTCTTGGGGCGGTGCTGGCGTTCGAGTTTCCAGCCGATGCGGTGCTGTCGCGCCATTTTCGCGATAACCGTGACCTGGGTCATCGTGACCGCGGCTTCATCGCCGAAACGGTCTATGCCGTGTTGCGCCGGCTGCGCTGGCTGCGCCGCCTGGCGGGTGACGACGCCACGCCGCGCATGCTGCTGCTGGCCTGGTTTGCCCGTGGCGAGGGCTGGCCGATGCGCAATTTCGAAGGTCTGGCCTCGGCCACCGAGCGCGACTGGGTGGCCAGTGTCAAATCGGCCAGCCTGGGTGAGGCGAGCCTGGCCGAACGTGCTGACCTGCCCGACTGGCTGGTCGAGCGTCTGCTGCGCAGCTTTGATGAGGACGGTGTGCTGGCGCTGGCGCAGGGGCTCAATCGTGCGGCGCCGCTCGATCTGCGCGCGAACGTGCTGAAGATGGATCGCGATACCCTGCTCGCACGTCTGCGTGAAGAGCACATCGGTGCCGAGCCCGGTGCGCTGTCGCCGCAGGCGGTGCGCCTGGTGGGCAAGCCTGCGCTGCAAAAGCACCCGCTGTTTCTGGGGGGCAATTTCGAGGTGCAGGACGAAGGCAGCCAGTTGCTTGGCCTGCTGGTGCAGCCCAAACGGGGTGAGCTGGTCGTCGATTTCTGCGCCGGCGCAGGGGGCAAGACGCTGCAGCTGGGTGCGATGATGCGGTCCACCGGGCGCCTGTACGCCCTGGATGTGTCGGAGAAGCGCCTCGCCAAGCTCAAGCCGCGCATGGCCCGCGCGGGCTTGTCGAACGTGCATCCGGTGTTGATTGCGCACGAGAATGACGCCAAGGTGAAGCGCATGGTCGGCAAGGCCGATCGCGTACTGGTCGATGCGCCATGCACGGGCCTGGGCACGCTGCGCCGCAATCCGGACCTGAAGTGGCGCCAGTCGCCCGCCGCAGTCGAAGAGATGGTCGCCAAGCAGGGCGCCATCCTGGCTTCCGCGGCACGTTTGGTGCGACCGGGTGGTCGGCTGGTCTACGCCACCTGCAGCCTGCTGGCCGAGGAGAATGACGCGGTGGTCGATGCCTTCCTGGGCGCGCATCCGCAATTTCGCCCGGTGTCCGCGCAGGAGGTGCTGGCAAAGCAGGGGGTGGCGCTGGAAACCGGCGAGCGCCTGCGCCTGCTGCCGCACGTGCACGACACCGATGGCTTCTTTGCCGCCGTGATGGAGCGCGCGGCGGATGCCTGAGCGGGGCGTCGCGCGACAGATGTCCGCGGCTCTGTGCACCGGTCTCTGCGCAGCACTGGCATTGCTGGCGGGCGTGCCGGCCTTTGCGGCTCAGCGTTTCGCGGCGGAGGGTGAGATCGAGGTCGCGTTTACGCCGCGTGATGATGTCGAAGCCGTGCTGCTTGGCGTCATCAAACGTGCGCGTCGCAGCCTGCACGTGCAGGCCTACGCCTTTACCAGCCGCCGGATTGCCGATGCGATGGTGGCGGCTCGACGGCGCGGCGTGGATGTGCAGGTACTCGCCGACGCCGAAATGAATCGCCGGCCAAAGGGTAACGCCCTGCCCACCCTGCTCGCCGCGGGCGTGCCGGTCGCACTCGAGACCCGCTACAGCGCTGCGCACAACAAAGTGCTGATCGCCGATGCCGATGGTCCGGGCTGTGCGGTGTTGACCGGCTCGTACAACTTCACTTGGTCGGCGCAGAATCGCAACGCCGAGAACGTCCTGGTGTTGCGCGGGCACTGCGAGCTTGCACAGGCTTACCGCGAAAACTGGCTGCGCCATCGCCTTGAAGCCGTGGCGATCACCTCACTGCCGCTCAAGCGCTGATCGCGTTCGCGTCGCCAGGCGCGGGCTGAACGCAGCCCACTTGGCCGTGTCAGAGCAGGGCGAGCGAAATGCGCCGAGTGCGCAGGCTGTCCAGTGCAAGTGGCCTGCCCACGCCTTGCGTGAAGTCTTCGCGTTCATTGTTTCTCAAGGATATTCGTCCACGTGTATACCGGCTTGATAGATCTTCCATGGTGGGCTTACATCGTCGTCGCCCTGGTACTCACTCACGTCACCATCGCCTCGGTGACGATTTTCCTGCATCGTCACCAGGCCCACCGGGCGCTGGAGTTGCATCCGGTTCCGAGCCATTTTTTTCGTTTCTGGTTGTGGCTGACGACCGGCATGGTCGCCAGGGAATGGGTCGCCATCCATCGCAAGCACCATGCCAAGTGCGAAACGACGGAAGACCCGCACAGTCCGCAGACGCGTGGCATCAAGAAGGTGCTGTGGGAGGGCGCCGAGCTGTATCGCGCCGAAGCGAAGAATGCCGATACGCTGCAGCGTTACGGTCATGGCACGCCTGATGACTGGCTCGAGCGCAATGTCTATCGACGTTCGGTATTGGGCGTTTCCATCATGCTGGTCATCGATGTGATTGTCTTTGGCGCGATGGGCCTGACGATCTGGGCGGTGCAGATGGCCTGGATTCCGTTTTGGGCCGCGGGTGTGGTCAATGGTATTGGCCATTACTGGGGCTATCGCAACTACGATTGTGCGGATGCGTCGCGCAATATTTCGCCCTGGGGCATCCTGGTCGGCGGTGAAGAGCTGCACAACAATCATCACAGCTTCGCCACCTCGGCCAAGCTATCGTCCAGGTGGTACGAGTTCGACATCGGCTGGATGTACATCCGCATCCTGGAGATGCTCGGCCTGGCCAAAGTGAAGAAGACAATCCCGACGCCGCGCTTTGCCAAGGCCAAGCAGGTGCCGGACTTCGATACCTTGCAGGCCGTCGTCACCCACCGCTACGACGTGATGACGCGCTACGTGGGTTCGCTGAAGCGCGTCTGCGCGCAGGAGACGAAACGGCTGAAGAGCGTCCATGGAGATCGTGTTGACGCTCGTGCGCTCCGGCGCTGGGTGTTGTCGGGCGAGGATGCCGGCCTGGCCGACGAGCAGCGCAGACAATTGCAGGCGGTGGTGCAGCAGAGCCCGGCCTTGAGCACCTTGATGAGCATGCGCGAGGAGCTGAGCGCGATCTGGGCCCGTTCAAACGCGAGCCGTGAGCAATTGCTGGCGCAGTTGCAGGACTGGGTTTTGCGTGCCGAGCAAAGCGGGATCAAGCAGTTGCAGGATTTCTCGCTGCGGCTGCGGCGCTACGCCGTTTGACCACGGCCTGACAACAGGCCGTTCGATGCGGCACCGAAGGTCGATGAAAGCCTACCCGTGCGGCGAGCGTTCTACGCCCGGCTTCAGCCGCGGAGGGCGTCGGCCCAGCAGTTGGGGGTTTCGTACAAACGGACGCGTTCGAGCTGCAGGTGATTGCCGTAAATGTCGCGGTAGGCCGGCTCCAGGATGCGGAAGGCCTCGGCGGCCAGATTCTCGGCGGTCGGCACCACGTCCAGCACCACGGTTTTGTGGTTGGGGATGGCGTTCAGCATCGTCATCACCGTGGCGTCGCCGCGATAGACCAGGAAAGCATGGTCCCAGCGCTCGACCACGCATTCGTTGGCAATGCGCTTGACGTCGGCAAAGTCCATCACCATGCCATTGACCGGCAGGCCGTCGGCCTTGATGATCTCGCCCGACAGCGTCAGTTCGATGGCGTAACGGTGGCCGTGCAGGTGACGGCATTGGCTCGCATGGTCGGGAATCCGATGTCCGGCATCGAATTCGAGGCGACGGGTGATGCGCATGGCTGACCTCTTTCAAACGGGCGCGGAGTATAGCATCGCCGAAGCGTTCGGCGACCCGCGCAAACGCTGCAACTCGTTGAGCATAAGATGATTTCTTCTCCACCCCCGCGCCCGCTCTCGGTGCGTGATCACGACCGCAATCTGGCCGGGTTGCGCTATGTTTATCCGGTGCTGTCGCGTCGTGCCGGCGGCGTGTCCGTTGGCATCAACCTCAATCCGAACAACGCTTGCAACTGGGATTGTGCGTATTGTCAGGTGCCTGACCTGGTACGCGGCAGGGCACCGGAACTGGATCTGGCAATGCTCGAGGCCGAGTTGCGCGCCTTTCTTGCCGATCTCACGCAGGGTGACTGGATGCAGCGCTTTGTGCCCGAGGAGGCGCGCGTCATCCGCGACATTGCCTTCTCCGGTAATGGTGAGCCGACCACTGCGGTGCAATTTCCGGAAGCAGTCGACATCGCCTTGCGCCTGCGCGCCGAGTTTGGCCTTGACCAGGCCAGTGTGCCGCTGCGGCTCATCACCAATGGCAGCCAGCTGGGGCAGCTGCGGGTGCAGCAGGGATTACGCTGCATGGGCGATGCCGGGGGCGAGGTGTGGTTCAAGGTGGATGCCGGTAGCGTCGAAGCCTTCGAGCGCATCAATGGTGTGCGCCTCGAGCCGGCGTCCGTGGCGCGTGATCTGGCGCGCTGTGCCGAGCTATGCGCCACCTGGGTGCAGACCTGCATGTTCCGCTGGGACGGCGCAAGCCCGACCGATGCCGAGATCGAGGCCTATCTCGCGCTGCTCGAACGGGCGGGTGTGGAGCGATTGCGCGGAGTCTTGCTGTATGGACTGGCACGGCCGTCCATGCAGCCCGAGGCGATGCATCTGTCGCCGGTCAGCGCACGCGAACTGGAACAAATCGGCGCACGGATCGAAAAAAAAGGGCTGACGGTTCGCGTCAGCCCCTGATCGGTGTTTGGCACCTGGCTCAACGGTCTTTCTTCTTACCGCGTGCTTCCTTCTTCAAGGTCTTGTACAGATCGGGGTTGGTCGCCTTCAGGTACTCGGCCACGTCAACGTCGTCCTTCTTGACCTTGTTGATGTCGATCTGTTCAACATGTACCAGACGCAACAGCGCCTGCACGGGACGCGGGATGTTGCGGCCGCTTTCGTAGCGGGAACCGCCACTTTGGGTCACGCCAATTTTCGACCAGAACTGGGACTGGTTCAGACCTAGTTTGCGGCGAATTTCGCGGACGTCGATGTCATCGCTGGGCTTCATGGATATTTCCTCGGTTAGGGCGTTCGTCATCGGATAAAAGTGACGTTGCCGATTGAATTTCTAATGGGGCTCTATGACTAAAGTAGTACTTCGAAAAGTATAGATCACTATCCCGTACAACTACAACATCAGATTTATCAGTTTTTGTATTAGAGGCGTAAAGAGCGCGTTTGATGGCTTTGATGTGTGATGTCCTGCACGATTCTTCTCCTTTAGATAGAATCACCGGTTTATCCACAGTCACTTGGATACGACGATGGCACTGATAGTTCAGAAGTACGGCGGCACCTCGGTGGGTTCTCCCGACCGGATCAAGAGCGTCGCTCGCAGAGTGGCAAAATTCCGTGCGCAAGGGCACCAGGTCGTCGTGGTGTTATCGGCGATGAGTGGAGAAACCAACCGCCTCATAGCGCTGACCAAGGAAGTTGCGTCAAATCCCAGCCCACGCGAGCTTGACGTCGTCGTGTCTACCGGCGAGCAGGTCACGATCGGCTTGTTGTGCATGGCACTCGAGGATATCGGCGTGCCGGCGAAGAGCTACACCGGTGGACAGGTCAAAATCCTGACGGACTCGCTCCATACCAAGGCACGTATCCTGGACATTGACGAAGCACCCGTGCGCAAGGATCTGGACGATGGCAAGGTCGTGGTCGTCGCCGGTTTCCAGGGGGTGGATGAGCACGGCAACATCACCACTCTTGGTCGGGGGGGCTCGGACACCACTGCGGTCGCCCTTGCAGCCGCGCTGAAAGGTGATGAATGCCAGATCTACACCGACGTCGATGGCGTCTACACCACCGATCCGCGCATCGTCCCCGAAGCCCGCAAGCTCGACACCATCACCTTCGAGGAGATGCTGGAAATGGCCAGCCTCGGCTCCAAGGTTTTGCAGATACGCTCCGTCGAGTTCGCCGGCAAGTACAAGGTCAAGCTGCGTGTCCTGTCCAGTTTCGAAGATCGCGAAGGCGAGGGCACGCTCATCACCGTTGAGGAAGACAAGCACATGGAACAACCCGTCATCTCCGGCATCGCCTTCTCCCGCGATGAAGCCAAGCTCACCGTCATCGGTGTGCCCGACAAGCCGGGTATCGCCTACCAGATCCTGGGGCCGGTAGCGGATGCGAACATCGACGTCGACATGATCATCCAGAACGTGGGGCACGATGGCATGACCGACTTTTCGTTCACAGTCGTGCGCGCCGACATGGCCAAGGCAGTGAAGGTGCTCGAAGGCGTTTTGAGCCACATCGGTGCGCGTTCGATCGAAACCGACGGCGTGATGTGCAAGGTGTCGATCGTCGGTGTCGGCATGCGCTCGCATCCGGGGGTGGCGTCAAAGATGTTCCGCACGCTGGCCGAGGAAGGCATCAACATCCAGATGATTTCGACCTCGGAAATCAAGATTTCCGTGGTCATCGACGACAAGTATCTGGAACTAGCGGTTCGCGCCCTGCACAAGGCTTTCGGCCTCGATACGGCGGCTTGATAAAGATAGTGAATAGCGTTTGACCGTGTGGCGCGAACTCGCTATGATCGCGCCTTCCTGATGGAGACGTGGCCGAGAGGTCGAAGGCACTCCCCTGCTAAGGGAGCAGACGGGCAAAACCTGTCTCAAGGGTTCGAATCCCTTCGTCTCCGCCAAGGATAAGCAACTAACCCGCTGATTAGGCGGGTTTTTTGCTTTTTGCTGCAAGCTGCTGGCGGGTGTTTTTCCGGGCATTTTCTGGTGCTAGAGAGTCTTGCTACGGAGACTGCCACAACATGGCGGCTTATCTTCAGACGCGAGGCGAGTCGCTCGCCTTCCGCATCGCGGTTCCCGTCGAGCTGCGCGGACATCTACGCGGCCGCCAAGGGTGGTGATGCGGTGCTCGCAGTATTGGTCCATGAGCCCCCCGCACTGCTTATGAGGAGACGGCCTCCGGCTTGCCCGGCTGGCGGACACGCAGCGGAATCAACAGGACTGCTGCCGCCACGACCACCCCGCTGAAAACATACAGGGGCAGCGTGAAGTTTCCAGAGACGTCATACAGTCGACCGGCGAGGGGGAAGGCGGGGATGACGCACAGCGTCACCAATGGCCCGATCAAACCCATGGCTCGCCCGTAACTGGCCAGCCCGAACAGGTTCGCCATCAGCGCTCCCCACACCGGCAGCATGCCGCCGGAAGCCAGGCCCAGCAGCAGGCTGGCCACGAGCAGCAAGGCATAGGGCGGCTCGGAGGCGAGTAACAGGAAGCTCGTCAATACGAACATTTGAGCGACCCATAGGCTCGCCTTCTGGCTGAACCGATCGGCTGCCATGCCGAACATCAGCTTGCCGAGCACGCCGCCGATCGCCACCACCATGATCAGCCTGGAGGCTTGAGCTTCGTTGTGACCGAGCTGGGTCGCATACGGCGTCAGATTCGACAGCATCGCGCTGTAGGTACCGAACAGCAAACCCAGGGACAGGCCGAGCCACCAGAAATTGGGCTCACGGATGATCTGGCCCAGTGGCAGCAGCTTGCCGATGTCGACCACGGTCCGGGAGCTCGCTGAGGTGGGTTCAGCGCTCCGGCCAACGTCAGCCGGCCAACTGCGAATGGTCAATAGCACCACTGGCAAGACGCCGAACAGCAGTAACAGGGACATATTGATCAGCGTGCCTCGCCAGCCGTACTCCGGTAGCCAGAACGTGATCAGCACCGGGATCAGGATGCCGCCCACGGAGTTGCCGATTGCTGAAATACCCAGGGCCTTGCCCCGGCTCGCGGTGAACCAGCGCGAAACCACCGTGGAGCAGACGACGCCCCCGGCAAAGGAGTTGGCGATGGCCATGGTGAAGCCGAAGGCAAGGATGTATTGCGTCATGGTCTGACTGTTCGCGGCCAATGCCAGGCCTGCGGCGAACAGTACGACGCCGGCCGCCATCACCTTGCGCAAGGAGATCCGGTCGATCAGCATGCCCGCCAGCGGCATGGTGAACAGGCCGAGAAAAGTGCCCAGGGTCAGGCTGTACATCACTTCTTCGACCCTGACCCCAAAAGTCTCCTGGACCGGTTGTGTCAGCAGACTGACTGCATACGTAAAGAAACCGACTACAAGCGCTTGCGAGACAAAGCCGCCACCGACGATACGCCAGCCGTAGAACATCATTAATTCCCTTGATGCATCGATATCTTGATGGAAGTGGCAGACGCTACCGTAGTTTTCCGGACAGTGTTACTCGCATATTCGGAGGGCTGGCAGGGCGTGATGCTTCTTCGACTCGCCAGCGGTATGGGGGAAGCCCATCCGTGATGGCTCGAAATCGATCGCTTCATGCGTTCCTTCGAGCATTCCCGTGGGGAGGGACGTTTCATCCTCGATCGTTTCGCTGAAAGCCATAAGGTCTTCATGCAGATAGGCGATTCCGGCGGGCGTGGTGGCGCGTGTTAATATTGCGCGTTTAGGTAAACGCGGCTTGTCCGCCCCCAGCATGACTCAGTTCGCCAAGGAAACCCTGCCGATCAGCCTCGAAGAGGAGATGCGGCACTCCTACCTCGATTACGCGATGAGCGTGATCGTGGGCCGCGCGCTCCCCGATGCCCGCGACGGCCTCAAGCCAGTGCACCGCCGCGTGTTGTTTGCGATGCATGAGTTGTCCAATGACTGGAATCGTGCTTACAAGAAGTCGGCGCGTATCGTCGGCGACGTCATCGGCAAGTATCACCCGCACGGCGATATCGCGGTGTACGACACGATCGTGCGGATGGCGCAGCATTTTTCGCTGCGCTACATGCTGGTCGATGGGCAGGGCAACTTTGGTTCGGTCGACGGCGACAATGCCGCCGCGATGCGTTACACCGAAATTCGCATGGCGCGTATCGGCCACGAACTGCTCGCCGATCTCGACAAGGAAACGGTCGACTTCGGCCCCAACTACGACGGCTCGGAGAAAGAGCCGCTGGTCATGCCGGCGCGCATTCCGAACCTGCTCATCAACGGCTCCTCGGGCATCGCGGTTGGCATGGCGACCAACATACCGCCGCACAACCTGGGCGAGATCGTCGATGCCTGTTTCGCGCTGCTGGAAGACCCCGACACCGACATCGAGACGCTGATCGACATCGTCCAGGCGCCCGACTTCCCGACCGCCGCCCTGATCTATGGCCTGCACGGTGTGCGCGAGGGTTATCGCACCGGCCGTGGTCGCGTGATCATGCGCGCGCGCACTCACTTCGAGCCGATCGGCAAGTCCGACCGCCAGGCGATCATCGTCGACGAGCTGCCCTATCAGGTGAATAAGCGCACCCTGCAGGAGCGCATGGCCGAGCTCGTCAACGAGAAGAAAATCGAGGGTATCAGCGAGATTCGCGACGAGTCGGACAAGTCCGGCATGCGCCTGGTCGTCGAGCTCAAGCGCGGCGAGATGCCCGAGGTGGTGCTGAACAAGCTGTTCAAGCACACTCAGCTGCAGGACAGCTTTGGCATGAACATGGTCGCGCTGGTCGATGGCAAGCCGCGCCTGCTCAATCTGAAGCAGATGCTGGTGTGCTTCCTCGAACACCGGCGCGAGGTCGTTACCCGTCGGACCATCTTCGAATTGCGCAAGGCGCGCGACCGCGGCCATATTCTGGAAGGCTTGGCGGTGGCTTTGTCAAACGTCGACGAGGTGATCGCGCTGATCAAGGCCGCGCCCACGCCGGCCGACGCCAAGCGCGAGTTGATGGCGCGCGAATGGCGCTCGACCATGGTCGAGGAGATGCTTTCGCGGGGGCTGGCCGATAGCTACCGGCCCGAGGGTCTGGACCCGCAGTTTGGTCTGTCCGCCCAGGGCTACCGCCTGTCCGATACCCAGGCCCAGGCCATCCTCGAACTGCGCCTGCAGCGCCTGACCGGGCTGGAGCAGGACAAGATCGTCAGCGAGTACCGCGAGGTGATGGACGTCATTACCGATCTGCTCGACATCCTGGCGCGTCCCGAGCGCATCACCGCGATCATCGTCGAGGAGCTGACCGCGATCCGTAACCAGTTTGGCGACCCGCGTCGCTCCGAACTGGTGATGAACACGGCCGAGATCAACATCGAGGATCTGATTACGCCGGAAGACATGGTCGTGACCCTGTCGCACACCGGCTACTTCAAGCGCCAGCCGCTCGCCGACTACCGCGCCCAGCGTCGTGGTGGGCGGGGCAAGCAGGCAACCTCGATGAAGGACGAAGACTTCATCGATCACCTCTTCGTCGCCAACACCCACGACACGGTGCTGTGCTTCTCCAGCCGCGGGCGCTGCTACTGGCTGAAGGTGTACGAGGTGCCCGAAGGCACGCGCAACTCGCGCGGCAAACCGATCGTGAACCTCTTCCCGCTGCTGGATGGCGAGAAGATCACCGCAGTACTGCCGATCAAGGAGTTCGACGAAGAGCATTTCGTCTTCATGGCGACCTCCGAGGGCACGGTCAAGAAGACCGCGCTGACGGCCTTCTCCAACCCGCGCAAGGCCGGCATCATCGCGGCCAATCTCGATGACGGGGATCACCTGATCGGGGTTGCCATCACCGATGGCAAGTGCGACGTGATGCTGTTCTCGGATGCCGGCAAGGCGGTGCGCTTTGCCGAAACCGATGTGCGCCCGATGGGGCGTGAAGCGCGGGGCGTGCGCGGCATGATGCTCGAGGATGGTCAGGCGGTGATTGCCATGCTGGTGGCCGAGGATGAGTCTCAGGCGGTCCTGACCGCAACCGAAAACGGCTATGGCAAGCGCACGCCTGTCGCTGAATACACCCGCCATGGCCGCGGCACCAAGGGCATGATCGCGATCCAGACGTCTGACCGCAACGGCAAGCTGGTGGGCGCGGTGCTGGTCGAGCCGAGCAACGAGGTGATGCTGATTTCGACGGGCGGGGTGCTGATCCGGACGCGCGTCGAGAGCATTCGCGAGATGGGCCGCTCTACTCAGGGTGTGACCCTGATCAACCTCGACGACGGTACTTTCCTGGCCAGTATCGAAAAGGTTGCCGATTCCGACTCCGATGAGGGCCTGCCACTGGACGAGGACATCGAGGAGACCTCCGGCGATGAGCAGGCAGGCGCGCCGGATGCCGATGCCCCGTCCGTTGATGAGGAAGGGGAGGGCTGATGAGTCGCGTGTGGAATTTCAGCGCCGGCCCCGCGGTGCTGCCTGAGGAGGTGCTGCGCCAGGCTGCCGCCGAGATGCTCGACTGGCAGGGCGAGGGCATGGGCGTGATGGAGATGAGCCATCGCGGCAAGGCGTTCACCACCATTGCCGCCGCCGCCGAGGCCGATCTGCGCGAACTGCTGGCGGTGCCGGCCAACTATCGCATCCTGTTCATGCAGGGTGGGGCAATTGCCCAGAATGCGCTCATCCCGATGAACCTGATGGGCGACAGGAAAGTGGCCGACTACATCGTCACCGGTGCGTGGTCGATGAAATCGCACAAGGAGGCGCGCAAGTACGCCGAGGTGAACGTTGCCGCCAGCTCCGAGGCGAGTGGATTCACCACCGTGCCGGCGATGTTGGACTGGAAACTGTCGGCAGATCCGGCCTACGTGTTCACCTGTACCAACGAAACCATTGGTGGTGTTGAGTACCCTTTCGAGCCAGATCTGGCAAACATCGGTCGTGGCGATGTGCCGGTGGTGGCCGACATGTCCTCGCACATCCTGTCGCGCGTGATCGACGTGTCGAAGTACGGCTTGATTTTCGGCGGCGCGCAGAAGAATATCGGCCCGGCAGGCCTGTCCATCGTCATCGTGCGTGACGATCTGCTCGGCCACGCGATGCCAGACTGCCCGACCGCCTTCAACTACAAGACGGTGGCCGACAACGGCTCGATGTACAACACCCCGCCCACGTATGCGATCTACATTGCGGGCCTGGTGTTCCAGTGGCTCAAGCGCCAGGGCGGCGTGGCGGCGATCGAGGCCAGAAACGTGGCCAAGGCAAGCTTGCTGTACGACTTCCTCGATGCCAGTGATTTTTACGAAAACCGGATTGATCCAGCCTGCCGTTCGCGCATGAACGTTCCCTTCTTCCTGAAGAACGAAGCGCTTAACGACGCCTTTCTGGCCGAATCGAGTGCGGCGGGTCTGGTACAGCTGAAAGGGCACAAGTCGGTCGGTGGCATGCGCGCATCGATCTACAACGCGATGCCGCTGACAGGCGTGCAAGCCCTGGTGGACTTCATGCGTGACTTTGCAGCGCGCAAGGCTTGACGGGAAAGACCGAGCATGAGCGACGAACTGCTGAAACTGCGCAATGAGATCGACCGCCTCGATGAGGAGATTCTTGCCCGCCTGTGCGAGCGCGCCCGCTGCGCTCAGCGGGTGGGCGAGGTCAAGCAGGGGCAACCCCCTTTTTATCGACCCGAGCGCGAGGCGCAGGTGCTGCGCCGCCTGGCCGAGCTCAACCCCGGGCCGCTGCCAGCCGATGCGGTCAAGACCATCTTCCGCGAAGTCATGTCAGCCTGCCTCGGGCTGGAGCATCCGCAGCGCATCGCCTACCTCGGACCGGCGGGCACCTTTTCTGAAAGCGCCAGCCGCAAGCAGTTCGGATCGGCGCCCAACTTCATGGCTATGGCCACGATCGAGGACGTGTTTCGCGCAGTCGAGGCCAACAACGTCGATTACGGCGTCGTGCCGGTCGAGAACTCGACCGAAGGCGCGGTCAGCATCACGCTCGATCTGCTGCTGGCCAGTCCGGTCAAGGTCTGTGGCGAGGTCAATCTGCGTATCCATCAGCAGTTGATGTCGCAGGCCGACGGCATCGGTGCCGCCCGGCGCATCTACTCGCATTCGCAGTCGCTGGCGCAGTGCCATGAGTGGCTCAACCGCAACCTGCCGCACCTGCCGCGCATTCCGGTGGCGAGCAATGCCGAGGCCGCACGCCTGGCAGGCGAAGACCCCGAGTCCTGTGCTATTGCGGGTGAGGCTGCGGCGCAGCTTTACGGTCTGAACATCCTCGCTCCCAATATCGAGGACGACCCGAACAACAC
>DAORUJ010000074.1:0-14706 GCA_035433105.1 Thauera sp. | reverse complement strand
ACTACCGTCCCAGGCCAGCGCACCTTCGAGCGCCAGCGAGAAGGCGTCCACGCCGGCGCCAGCGCCGTCGACGCCGAGCTGCAGCCCGCTCATCGCGACGGCATTCTCGTCCAGGTCGAGCGCGAGCGTCAGGCGGCCGTCGAGCGCCAGTTCTACGGCCTGCGGCCGCGTCAGCCGCGCCGTCGCGCGCAGGGACACGGGCGACTCCACCTTGTTCGCGAGGCGGCCGGACGAAAACGACAGCAGAACGAGCTCGCCGTCGACATCGGCCATTTCGTCACGCACCCGCAGACGCAGGTCATCGAACTGCACCGCACTGACGTCGAAGCGCATGGGGCCGCCGCTCGCGCTCGCGTCGCCGCCGGGCCTAGCCTGGGCGCTGGCCTCACCACCGTCCCCGCCGGACACGAGGTCGTCGATGTTGCGCACGCCCTCGGCGTCACGCACGTAGCTCGCGCGCACACCGCGCGCGCTGACCCGGTCGATCACCAGCTCATTGCTGAGCAAGGGCATCACGCGCACGGCAAGCGCCGCCTCCTCGACCGCGGCGAACTCGTCTTCGCGGCCGGCTTCGGAGAGTCGCAGGCCGGAAACCTTCACCGCCAGTCGGGGGAAGAACGACAGCTCGATCGGGCCGTCGAAGACCAGCGTGCGCTGATGCTCGGCCTTCATCCAGTCGATCGCCACGGTCTTATAGCGGTTGGCATCGAAAGTGGCGATCAGCACGGCCGCCGCGACCCCGAGCAGCAGGACCAGTACGCCGAGGGCAATCACGATGCGGCGGATCCAGTTCTTCGTCATGTCGATTCAGCCTCGATGTCGAGTTCTCATTCTCTCGCGTGGGTCGAGCCCCCATTGTAGACCGATGAATTCGTCCGAATGGAATGCGTCACGTAGCGCGCAGCGCGGCCAGGCTGTTCAAGGCGCGCCCGCAAGCGCATGCTGAACGCCTGACGGACACGCCCATGCGGGAGCGCCTGTGTCGGGGATATTCATCAGCCACAGCAGTCGTGACAGCGCCGCGGCCGCGGATCTGGCCGAGCGCCTGCGTGCGCAGGGCTACCAGTCGCTGTTCCTCGACTTCGATCCCGCCGACGGTATCCCGGCGGGGCGGCACTGGGAGCGCGAGATCTACACGCGTTTGCGCGCCTGTAGCGGCGTCGTCGTGCTGTGCAGCCCGCGTTCGATGGCCTCCGACTGGTGTTTCGCCGAGATCACCCATGCCCGCGCGCTGGGAAAACAGCTCTTCCCGGTGATCATCGACCCCTGCGAACTGCGACCGGTGCTGCTCGACACCCAGACCGTCGACCTGCGCCCCGACCCTGAGGTCGGCTACGCACGCCTGTGGAGCGGCATGCGCAGCGCCGGCCTGGATCCCGCCGACAGCTTCGACTGGGACGTTCACCGTTCGCCCTATCCTGGGCTGAAGTCTTTCCAGGCGGCCGACGCGGCGGTGTATTTCGGCCGCGAGGAGGACCAGCGCCGCTGTCTCGACAAGCTCGCTCAGATGCGGCGCTACGGCGGCGAGCGCGTGCTGGTGCTGGTGGGCAGCTCGGGCAGCGGCAAGTCCTCATTGGTCCGCGCAGGGGTGATCCCCAGGCTCGCACGCATGCCCGACTGGCAGGTGCTGGCGCCGATGCGCCCGCTGCAGCAGCCGGTCGAGGAACTGGCAAGGGTGCTACCCGCAGACGTGCGCTCGCAGCTCACACAGGGCGACGGCGACCAGGCGCTGGCGGCGGCGGTGGCGGCAATAGCGGCCGGCGAGGGGGGCGAACGGCAGGCAGTGCTGCTCGTCGTGGATCAGCTCGAGGAACTCGTGACTACCAGCGATGCGGCCGCGGCGGTGCGCTTCGTCGCCCTGCTGCGCGCGGCACTGGCCGGCGACGCGGGCGACCTGTACTGCCTGGCGACCCTGCGCGCCGACTATCTGGCCGCCCTGCAGTCCCATCCGGCCTGGGGGCAGATGCCGTTTCGCGAGATGTCGCTCGGGCCGATGACGTCCCGCCACTTCGCCGAGATCATCAGCAAGCCCGCCCAGCTCGCTGGCATCGAGTTGGAGAGCGGGCTCGTCGAGACCATGGTGCAGGACACCGGTACCGCCGATGCCCTGCCGCTGCTTGCGTTCACGCTCAATCGCCTGTGGCGCGACTTCAGCGACGACGGCCTCTTCACCCTCGCCGAATACACCGAGCGCATCGGCGGTCTCGAAGGTGCGATCCGCCAGGAGGCCGACGCTGTGCTCGCCGCGCTCAAGCCGACACGCGAGCAGATCGTCGAGCTGCGCCGCGCTTTTCGCCACATGGTGCGGGTCGACCCCGACGGGCAGTACACCCGCCGCGCAGTGCGCTGGAAGGACATCCCGGAGGCCATCCATCCGCTCCTGGAAGCCTTCGTCAAGGCGCGCCTGCTGGTGTCGGGGCAGGAGAGCCCGCAGGCTGGCAGCGACGCAGCTCGCACGCTGGAGGTCGCACACGAGGCCTTGTTCCGCGCCTGGGACCAGCTCAAGCGCTGGCTCGACGAAGATCGCGCTTTCCTGCTGTGGCGCCAGCACATGCGCCCGGAGGCCGAGACCTGGCAGCAGGCCCCCGAGGACAAGGGCCTGCTGCTGCGCGGCGGCCCGCTGGCCGAAGCGATGCGCTGGCAACTGGAGCGCAACAGTGAACTGGGCGATGCCCTGCGCGCCTTCATCCTCGCCAGCACGACGGCGGCCCAGCGCGCCCGGCGGCGGCGGCGCGCGCTCGAGGCCGGGATCGCCTTCGGCCTGGTTGCGGTGAGCTGGCTGGGGGTCGAATTGTGGCGACAGCGCGAGGACGCGCATGCCCAGCTGGTCAACAGTTACTGGAGCGGCGCTGTTTCCGCACGGGATGCAAGCGGCGACACGCTCAAGGCCGCGCACTACTTCGCCCGCGTGGCCGACCTCACCCCGCAGCCCCAGGCGCGCGACAGCGCGCTCATCAGCGTCGGCGTGCTCGGCGGAGGCATCGAACTGACAGGCATGATCGCCCTGCCCACCGCACCCGAAGGGGTGAACACGCGTACCGACGAGGCCGTTCTGCTGGCCTGGGCCGGTGCCGACGCTACCCTGCTCGACCTGCACAGCGGCGCGACGCTCGCTCGCACGACTCACGCCGAAGCGGTTGCTGAGGCACTTATTGCGGCGCAGCGGCATGTCGTCTCGCGCGACGCGGGCGGTGGCGTCCGGCTGTGGGGCGGTCCGGCACCTGCGCGCGTGCTGGCGTCCGCCAGCGTGGCGGGAATCGCCCTCGACGAGGGCGGAAATCGGCTACTCGGCTGGGACGATGGCGGTGTGCAGGTGTGGGCCTTGCCGGGTGGCGAGGCGCTCGCCCGGCTCGGGCTGGCGGCTTCGATCGGCGGTGCGCGCTTTGTCGGCGTCGACAGCGTGCTGGTGTGGAGCACCGATGGGCGGCTCTGGCGCTGGCGCATCGGCGACTCCGGGGCACAGGCGAGCTGGAAGGCAGGCTGCGCGGTGCGCGACGTGGAGGTCGCAGCCGACGGCGACACCGTACTGAGCCGCTGCGAAACCACGCTGATTCGGCACGATATCGCCGAGGGCCGGGTGATGGCGCGCTGGGACTCGCCCGAGGCGGTGGATGGTGTGCACTTCGTGCCGGGTGGCGAAGACATCGTGTCGTGGAACACCGCCAGCGGTCGAGTGCGGGTCTGGAGTACCGCGACCGGCGAACCGCGCTTCGACAGAGCGCTGACCCACGATGGCAGCCTGTCGCGCGTGCTACCAACGCCCGACGGGGCGCGCTTCGTCACCAGCGGTGCCGGCGGCCAGATCGAAACCTGGGATGTACGGGAAGGCGCGCCCGCCGCGCGCGGCCGCCACGACAGGGCCGAGGCGACCGTGACGGCCACGATCAGCCCGGACGGCACGCGCGTGCTTGCCTGGAGCGGCGCAGCAGGCGCGCGCCTGTGGGACACGAACACCATGACGCCGCTGAGCCTGCCGCTGCAGCACGTCGGGCGCGTCGCGGGCGCGGCATTCTTCGACAAGGGTGAGGGCATCGTCACTTGGGCGGACGATGCCAGCCTGCGGATCTGGCGCCGGCACCCGGCGAACGAGCTGACCACGCCTGCGCCTGCGCCATCGAACGCAACCGACCTGGCCAGGGCGGCACCGCCGGATGCCGCACTCAAGGCGCGACTCGACGCCCTCGGCCTGCATGGCTACGGGCTGCTGCACCAGCGCACGGACGCAACGCTGGTGGTGGCCGGGCCGCTCGCCCGTCGCCTCGGGCCTGGCGACGTGCTCTCGCCGCCGCTCACGCTCGGCGAAGGGATCGGCAGCGGCGCGTTGTTGGCAGATGGGCGCGTCGTGCTGTGGGGCAATACCAGCGTCCAGTTGTGGGATGGCATCTCCGGCCAGCCGCTGAGCGCGCTGCTGCGCTCGGACGTCCTGTATCCGGAATCGGCCCGGGTCGATGGCGGTCTATTGACCGCCGACGGCGAGCTTGCGCGCCAATGGCGCTGGCCGCTACCGGACACAGCAGGAATGAGCGCGCAGCAGTGGCTGGCGCGCACGAGCGCGACGCAAATGGACGATCAGGGTGCGATCTCGGTGATGACACGCGCGCAGTGGTGCGCGCTCGCCCGTTCGCCGTCAGGCACACCGGCAGGGTGTGGTGAGTAGGAGAGGAGCAGGCCGCCGCCTGCCGCTCACTGCACCCGGACCAGCGCTTCGGACCACGCCCCGATCCAGTCCCCGCCGTCGTCCCACACCCGTACCTGCAGCTGATGGCGCCCCGTCGAAACGTGCGCCTGCTCGTTCTGTCCGTTCCAGCGTTGCGACGGGGTGCTTTCCACCCTGCTGCCGCGCCGCACGTTTCCGATGTGCTGACCGTTGACATAGCGCTTGCGCGCGCCATCCGGGCTTTGCGTGATGTGCATGTATTCAACCGCAGAGTTGTCGAAATCGGAGCGCGAACGAAAGGCGAAGCTGGCGGTGTCGCCGTTCCTGACCCGCACTTCGCCAGGGTTGAATTCCAGCTGGTCGACCGCGATCGACCCCACCGCGCGCGGGCCGATGCCGATGCCATGGACGGTGAAGTCGCCGATCGTCTCGGTGCCGGTCTGCGGATCGGCGGCAGTCAGCGCGACGACCGCGGGCTTGAGGTTGTCGCCCAGGAACGATGGCAGATCAAAGCGCAACAGATGCCGACCCAGGCCGAACTGGTCGAGGCGGTAGGTGACAATATCCGCACCCGGAATGCTGATGCGAAGCTGCACCCGTCCAGACCGGTGCAGCGCGTAATCGACCACGATCGGCCAGCCGCCGCGCACCAGCGCGCGGATACCGAAGGCGCTGGCGTTGAACTGGGTGGGCAGCTGCGGCCCGTCGCGCAGCAATTGCTTCACGCCTTCGCTGCCCTCACGCACCTCCTCCTGTTCGGCCTTGAGGTGGCGGTTGATGGAGAACAGCGCTGCGGCGCCGACAATGACGGCCGGGATCAGCCAGTTCTTGCCCCCCCCGCCACTGCTCCCATCCTCGCCCTGTGGCGGATGAGGCGAGGTATCGGTCGGGATCGACTCATGGGGTGGATAATCGTTGCCGGGCGTCGAATCTACGTCACGCTGCGCGAATGTCCTTGTCGGCAGCACCACACACAGTGCAAGGCTTAGCGCGATGCACAGCCCACAGCGCCATGGTCGGATGTTCATGCTCGGCCTCCTCGTATCAGCCTGCGAGCGTCATGCCGAACGCTCGGCGAAATCGAGCGCATCGCTACCGGGCGACTTGCAGGCGACGCCTTCCATGACCTCGCGGCGACCGTCGACGTACACGACCTGATCGAAGCTGCGGCATTGCTGCTCGCCCTTGGCGTAGAAACCGGAGGTGGGCGTGACGGCGAAGTCATGATTGCTGTCGTCGTTGTGCCAGCGCACCGTCTGCCCACTCGGGGCCGTGTTGATGGTCTCGGCCAGGCGCGTGCGGTCCTGCTCGTCCATGTACTGCCCGATCATGCGGCCCACTGCGGCGCCTAACAGGACGCCGATGAGGGTGCCGCCGGCACCACCATTGTCGACCTTGTGGCCGAGAAAGCCGCCGAGAACACCGCCGATGGCAGTGCCGAAGTCGCGCTTGTTGATCGATTCACATCCGGGTGTGGCCACGACGAGGGCAACGGCGATGGACAAGGCGATGATTCGTGTTCGGGGCAAGCGACGCATGCTCGAAACCTCCACGCAGGAAACGATCGAGGCGATAAACCTCGCATCCGTACGGCACGGGACGCCGCGCAAGGCACAGGAAGCATCCCCTATAAACTGATTATAGGTAGCCTTGGCGCCTGCGCAATTTCGTGAGCGGGGCCCGGAAGCCGCAGAACGGCGCGCTTTCTTTCTGGAACGGGACGAGGTCGTGCTCGATCGCGAGTCGGCGTGGAAGCCGGTGCCCACTAAAGCGCGCGCCGCCGTCCTGACCTTAGCCTAAGCGTCTGACCTCGCCTGCCATTCCTGCCATTGTGGCACCAGCCCCGCGTGCTCCACAGGACAGGCAAAATCCGCCGCCAGTCCGATACCGCCGATCCAGGCTGGCTCGTCGTTGATCCACAGCACCGGCAGGCGCTCGCGCATCCACGCCGGAATGCCCGCTTCCTGGCACAGCTTCCTTAAGCTGCGCCGCGCCCGTCCGCCACCCAGGCGCATGCGCAGGCCTGGCCGGACCTGCGCCAGCATCACCACGGCAGCACCATCGAGTGCGGCACGTGCAATACCCTGACCAAGGGCCGGCTGGAAACTCACGCTCCCTGGCGCCCACTCCAGTGTGTCCTCGCCGCTCCAGCGCCGTGGCTGCGGGCTGCCGGCAGCGGCCGGCTCCAGCCAAAGCCGGCCACGATAGGCACAGCAGGCCATGTCACCCAGCGCGAGGCGCAGGGGGTGACTTGCGCACACGCTACGCAACTGGCGCAGCGCCTCATCGAGTCGCGCTCGCGAGGGGGCTCGAAACCCATGCTGACGCGCCAGCCAGCGCAGCAGATTGGCGACACGAGCATCGGACAGGGCCAGCACCCGATCGCGCTGCAGCAGCCGGCCACCGCAGGCGGACTGATCGAGTACCGCCAACGCGTCGAGCAGATCGCTTGCTTCGCGAAAGTGCCCTGCAGCCCGCGCGAGCGCAGGCACGGCGGCAGGAAAGCGCTCGCCGATGATCGGCAGCACGCGATGACGCAAATGATTGCGGGTGAAATCCAGCGCGATGTTGCTCTCGTCCTCGACCCAGTTCAGGCTGCGCTTTCGCGCCCAAGTCTCGATCGCGGTGCGATCGCAGTCGAGCAGGGGGCGCAGCCGTCCCGGACGGGCCGGGCCCGGCGGCTCGAAGGCGAGCATTGCCGCAGCCCCGCGCACGCCACTGCCGCGCAGCAGGCGGAACAGCAGGGTTTCAGCCTGATCGTTCTGATGATGACCGAACACCAGCCAGTCACAGGCCAGGCTGTCGAGTGCAGCATGGCGCAGGCGCCGGGCGGCGGCTTCCAGCCCTTCGGCATCGTCGCGCGGCACCACCACCTGCAACAGCGAAAAGGGAAGCTGAAGTTGCGCGCAGCGCGCCTCACAAGCCTGCGCCCAAGCATCTGCATTCGGGCTCAAGCCATGATGGACGTGGGCTACCTGCAGCAAGAAACCGTGGCGCGGCGCCAGGGCATGCAGCAGATCGAGCACAACCACCGAGTCCACCCCACCCGACAAGGCGCAGCACAGCCGTGCACCCGGGCCGACTCCCGCGGCCGTCAGCGCACGGGCGGCGGCCTGCAGCAACATGTCAGACTGCCACTTCCTTGAAGCGGCCGTAACTCATCAACTTTTCGTAGCGCTGCGCCACAAGCTCGGACGGCGGCAGGTGATCGACCTGGCGCAAGGCATCGGCCAGCGCGCGCTTGAGCGAAGCAGCCATCGCGCGGTGGTCGCGGTGGGCACCACCGATGGGCTCATTGACGACCTTGTCAATGAGGCCGAGTGACTTCAGCCGCGCTGCCGTGATGCCCATCGTTTCGGCCGCATCGGCCGCCTTGTCGGCACTCTTCCACAGGATGGAGGCGCAACCTTCGGGCGAGATCACCGCATAGGTCGAATACTGCAGCATCAGCACTTGATCGCCGACGGCGATCGCCAGCGCACCGCCCGATCCGCCTTCGCCGATGATGGTGCTGATGATGGGCACGCGAAGCTCGGCCATCAGGTAAAGGCTATGCCCGATTGCCTCGGACTGCCCGCGCTCTTCGGCACCGATGCCGGGGTACGCTCCCGGCGTGTCAACGAAGGTGAAGACCGGCAAGCCGAATTTTTCGGCCAGCTTCATCAAGCGCATCGCCTTGCGATAGCCCTCGGGTCGCGGCATGCCGAAATTGCGAACAATCTTTTCCTTGGTATCACGGCCTTTCTGATGGCCGATCACCACACAACTCTCGCCGTTGAAGCGCGCCAGGCCGCCGACAATCGCCTTGTCGTCGGCATATGAACGATCGCCGTGCAGCTCTTCGAAATCGGTAAAGATGTGCTGCGCGTAGTCGAGCGTGTAGGGCCGCTGCGGATGGCGGGCGACCTGAGCCACCTGCCAAGGGGTCAGCTTGGCATAGACGTCCTTGGTCATGGACTGGCTCTTGGCCTCGAGGCGGGCAATCTCCGTGGAGATGTCCACCGCGGGATCATCCGACACGAAACGCAGCTGGTCGATCTTGGCTTCCAGCTCCGCAACCGCCTGTTCGAACTCCAGAAAAGTGGTCTTCATCCAAGCATTCCCACTGAAAAATGTGCGCCATTGTAGCGCCACACGAGCCGGATCGCGCCTCTGGCATGCGCACGAGCGCCGCTGAGGTCCATCCCGCAGGCCGGAAAACAAACGGGGTGACTGCCCCTCGGCAGCCACCCCGCAGCCCATCGGGCGACAGCGACGATCAGTCGTTGCTCATGAAGCCCAGCAGGTGCAACAGACTGGTGAAAAGGTTGAAGATCGACACGAACAGCGAAACCGTAGCCATCACATAATTGGTCTCGCCGCCGTGGATGATGTTGCTGGTCTCAAACAGGATCAGTCCGGACATCAGCATCACGAAGGCAGCCGAAACCGTCAGCGACAGTGCCGGAATCTCAAAGAAGATCGCCCCCAGGCCAGCCAGAAAGGCCACCAGGATGCCGACCATCAGGAAGCCGCCCATGAAGGAGAAGTCCTTTTTGGTCGTCAGCGCATAAGCCGACAGGCCGAGGAAGATCGCTGCCGTGCCCGCCATCGCCTGCATCACGATGCTGCTGCCGTTGGGCAGCGACAGGTAGGCGGAAACGATCGGGCCCAGTGTGAAGCCCATGAAACCCGTCAGCGCGAACACGAACAGCACACCTAAACCGCTGTTGCGGAACTTGCTCGTTGCAAACAGCAGGCCAAAGTAGCCGACAAGCGTCACGACGATACCCAGGCGCGGCGCGCCCATCGCCATTGATACCGCGGCCGTCAGCGCCGAAAAGGCCAGCGTCAGCGACAGCAGCATGTAGGTGTTGCGGATGACCTTGTTGGTCGACAGCACCGAGGGTTCGGAGCGTGTCATCGTTGAAAGGCGGTTTACCATGGCTTTGTTTCCTCCGGGGGGAACGATTTATTTTGGGGGTGCCTGAATCAATCGCAGGACACACCTGGTATGAAGTGGAATGAAGTGAATGAAATCGGTGACGCTGGCGCCTGCCTGGCGCAACTCAGGCCGGCAAGGCCTGAAGCGCCGGAAGGCGATTGCGATCGGGGCGCTTAGTGCGTCGCACGCGTTGCGCAAGCACACGCGCTACGCGCTCTGCCGCCTGGTCGACCGCCGCCCGCACATCGAGCTGGGTGATTGCGAACACCACGTCGGGCAGGTTGCGCAGGCGCAGTTGCACCACGCAACGCTTGTCACTGCCGCCACGCGGACCGTTGACGTCGGCCACCTTCACCCGCGCCCACTGGATATGGTCACGAAAACGTCCGATTGCGAAGCTCATCCGGCGTGTCACGTAGTCACGCAGAACGGGAGCGGGTTCAACGCCATCACAATGCAGATCGATTCGCATGCTGAGTCTCCTTGTGTAGTTGCGTATTGCCATCAGGCTGAACGCCTGTCGGATACTAAACCTCAGACGCTTCGATAAAATCTCAGTTCAACAGAATGTTTATCTGTTTTTTCCGAAGTATTGACGTGCGAGGCAAGAGCCATGATCAATTACAAGCAGTTGCACCACTTCTGGACGGTTGCCAGAGCCGGTGGGATCGTGCGCGCGGCGGAACGTTCCGGCCTCGCGCCACAGACCCTGTCCGGCCAGATCGCAACGCTCGAGTCCGAACTCGGCGTCAGCCTGTTCAGGCGCCAGGGCCGTGGCCTGGCACTGACCGACACCGGGCGCGTCGCCCTGGATTATGCCGAAGAAATCTTTCGCCTTGGCGATGAACTGGAGGAAGCCCTCCGCAGCCGCGCCAGCGGGCGCACGGTGCCGTTCCGGGTCGGCATTGCCGACGTCGTACCCAAGGCGATCGCGTGGTTGCTGCTGGCACCTTCGATGAATCTGGCCGAACCCTTACGCATCGTCTGCCGCGAAGGCAAATTCGACGCCCTGCTGGGCGAGCTCGCGATCCACAAGCTCGATGTCGTGCTTGCCGACAGTCCAATGCCGTCCAAGATGGATGTGCGAGGCTACAGCCACACACTGGGCGAATCCACGATTGGCTTCTTCGCTACGCCAGGCCTCGCCGCAAGCCTGAACGGTGGGTTCCCCGGCTGTCTCGACGGCGCCCCCCTGCTGCTGCCCGGCGCCGAAGCCGCGGTGCGTGGCCCCCTGTTGCACTGGCTCGACGCCGCCAGATTGAAGCCACGAATCGTCGGCGAGTTCGACGACAGCGCATTGATGCGCGCTTTTGCCGAGGCCGGAGCCGGCATCTTCCCCAGCGCTTCGATGGTGGGCGAGCAGCTCTGCCGCCAGGACGCGATGAAACACCTCGGCGACGCCGACGGCGTCATCGAAACCTATTACGCAATCTCGGTGGAACGTCGACTGACCCATCCCGCGGTGCGTGCCATCAGCGCGGCAGCGAACAAGGGGCAGAACTGGGGTGAGGCTTTGGAGTAGGTCGCTGGGAGCAAGGCAGAATGCGCGCGCTGCAGAGACAGCGGCAGCGAAAACGATCGTGTGGAGCCCATGCCTGACTGAAACGATGCATCAGTATTTGCCATCGCCCGGCAGGATGATCCAGAATCTCGCCCCTGACGCGGCCGGAGCAGAAAACAGGCCAGGGCCGTTCGACCAGGGGGCAAGGCATTGCGCTGAAAAGCGCGGTGATGGTGCCGGGAGGGGGACTCGAACCCCCACACCTTGCGGCGGCGGATTTTGAATCCGCTGCGTCTACCGATTCCGCCATCCCGGCAGGGAAGGCGCGCATTATCCACGAATACCGCCCGTTGCAGCAAGCCGGACGTTACGGCCCGGGCTGCCGCGACTGCAGGACCATCGATGCCTCTCACGCTGAACGATTTCGACTATCCCCTGCCCCCCGAGCTCGTTGCTCAGGCACCGCTTGCCGAACGCAGCGCAAGCCGCCTGCTGGTCGTACAGCCTACCGACGACGCCCCGGACGCCCTGCTCGATCGCCGTTTTACCGACCTGCCCGAACTGATCCGACCGAACGACCTGCTGGTCTTCAACGACACCCGCGTGATCCACGCCCGCCTGCACGGCAGCAAGGCCAGCGGCGGCCAGGTCGAGGTGCTGATCGAACGCGCCGTCGGTCCGCACGAGGCGCTGGCCCAGGTGCGCGCCAGCAAATCGCCCCGGACCGGCACGACGCTGCGTCTGGCCGAGGCCTTCGACGTCGAGGTGCTCGGCCGCGTCGGCGAGTTCTATCACCTGCGCTTTCCCGCCGGCGAGAACCTGTTCGAACTGCTCGAGCGCCACGGCAAGCTGCCCTTGCCGCCCTACATTCAGCGCGCCGCTGGCGACGACGACGAGAGCCGTTACCAGACCGTGTTCGCCCGCGAGCCCGGCTCGGTCGCAGCGCCCACCGCCGGCCTGCACTTCGACGACGCCCTCCTCGCCCGCATCGCCGACCGTGGCGCCCACTGCGCGTGGCTCACGCTGCATGTCGGCGCAGGCACCTTCCAGCCTGTGCGCGTCGACGACCTCGGCGAACATCGCATGCACCACGAGCGCTACGTCATCCCGCAGGAAACCGTCGACGCAATCGCACGCACGCGGTCGACCGGCGGGCGCGTCATCGCGGTGGGCACGACCAGCATGCGCGCACTCGAGGCCGCCGCGCAGGACGGTCCGCTCGCGGCCGGCAGCGGAGAAACCGAGATCTTCATCCTGCCCGGCTTCCACTTCCAGGTGGTGGATGCATTGGTGACCAACTTCCACCTGCCCAAGTCAACGCTGCTGATGCTCGTCTCCGCCTTTGCCGGCATGGAGAGCATGCGCCGCGCCTACGCCCACGCCATCGCCACCCGTTATCGCTTCTTCAGCTATGGAGATGCGATGTTCCTAACCCGCAAGCAAGACGCCGAACACGATGCAGTTTGAACTCCTCACCACCGACGGCGGTGCCCGCCGCGGCCGCCTCACGCTAGCCCACGGCATCGTCGAAACCCCGGTCTTCATGCCGGTCGGCACCTACGGCACGGTCAAGGCGATGACGCCCGCCATGCTCGCCGACATCGGCGCGCAGATCTGCCTGGGCAATACCTTCCACCTGTGGCTGCGCCCGGGACTGGACGTCATCCAGGCGCATGCCGGCCTGCACCGCTTCATGAACTGGGACAAGCCCATCCTCACCGACTCGGGCGGTTTCCAGGTTTTCAGTCTGGGGGCATTGCGCAAGATCACCGAGGAAGGGGTCAAGTTCTCCAGCCCGATCGATGGCGCAAAGCTGTTCCTGACGCCCGAGATATCGATGCAGATCCAGGCCGCGCTGGATTCCGACATTGTCATGATCTTCGACGAATGCACGCCCTACCCCGCCACCCGTGACGAGGCTGCCACGTCGATGCGCCTGTCGCAACGCTGGGCAAGGCGCTCGCGCGACGAGTTTGACCGACTCGGGAACGACAACGCCCTGTTCGGCATCGTGCAGGGCGGCATGTACGAGGACTTGCGCGACGAATCACAAGGTCTGCTGGAGGACATCGGCTTCCACGGCTTCGCCATCGGCGGCCTGTCGGTCGGCGAACCCAAGGAGGACATGGCGCGCATCCTCGCCCACACCGCTCCGCGCCTGCCCAAGGACAAGCCGCGCTACCTGATGGGTGTGGGTACCCCCGAGGACATCGTCGACGGCGTGGCGGCCGGCATCGACATGTTTGATTGCGTAATGCCCACGCGCAACGCCCGTAACGGCTGGCTGTTCACCCGTTACGGCAACCTCAAGATCAAGAATGCGGTGCACAAGGCCGACACCCGGCCGCTCGATCCGTCCTGCGACTGCTACACCTGCCGCAACTTCAGCCGTGCCTACCTGCACCACCTGCATCGCACCGGCGAGATCCTTGGCAGCATGCTCAATACCGTGCACAACCTGCGCTACTACCAGATCTTGACAGCAGAACTGCGCGACGCGATCGCGAGCGGCAGCTTCGACACCTACGTACAACGCTTCCGCAGCGAGCGTGCAACAGGCACTCAGTGAGCCCACCGGACCGCCCACAGCCTCGACCTGCGAGAGCGCGTTCTGGCTGCTGTTATAATCGAACACTTTTTTGCTAAACCGGAGTAATCAACGTGCTGATTTCGAATGCCTACGCCCAAGCCGCCAGCAGCGACCCCAGCGGTGGCCTGATGGGCCTGCTGCCCCTGATCCTGATGTTCGTGGTGCTGTGGTTCCTGATGATCCGCCCGCAGATGAAGCGTGCAAAGGAACACAAAGGCATGGTCGAGGCGCTGGCGAAGGGCGATGAAGTGGTGACAGGTGGCGGCATCGCCGGTCGCGTGACCGAAGTCGGCGACAGCTTCGTCCATATCGAGATTGCTGCCAGCACCGTGGTCGCCGTGCAGAAGCAGGCGGTCGCCACCGTGCTGCCCAAGGGCACCCTCAAATCCCTGTAAGTTCACTGTCGCAGTCGTCAGGCACTCCGCCTGATACTGCGCAACGCCGGGCTTTGCCGGTCCTGCTGCCGCAGGAGTCCGATGTGGTCCGGCGCAATACTGTTTGCCGCCGACGATGAATCGCTACCCTCTCTGGAAGAACCTCCTCATCAGCCTCGTGCTGCTGTGGGGCCTGATCTACACCTTGCCCAACTTCTACGGCGAGGTCCCCGCAGTCCAGGTGTCCAGCGCCAAGGCCACGCTGAAGCTCGACCCCGCCGCTGCGTCGGATCGGGTAGCCGGTGCGCTCAAGGCAGCCGGCATCGAGCACGGCGGCATCTTCGCCGACATCAACAGCGTGCGCGCCCGCTTTGCCAGCACCGACGTGCAGTTGCGCGCGAAGGACGCCATCGAACGCGCCTTCAACCCCGACGCCGGCGACCCCTCCTACGTCGTCGCGCTCAACCTGCTGTCGGCGTCCCCCTCCTGGCTGACGTCGATCCACGCGTTGCCGATGTACCTGGGTCTTGACCTGCGCGGCGGCGTGCACTTCCTGCTGCAGGTGGACATGCCCGGGGCGCTGACCAAGCGCCTCGACGCCACCACCGGCGATCTGCGCACCCTGATGCGCGACAAGACCGTTCGCCACGCCGGCATCAC